>CAVLAA010000040.1:0-16383 GCA_963660835.1 bacterium | reverse complement strand
TCCATGAGGAAGAGGGCGAAGAAAAACTTCATCTTCTGATGGTTGATGACCATATTCCAGCAGGTGCAAAGCTGTACTAATCCAAAAAAAGAGTTCGGTTTGGTAGTCATAGACGTCCAATCAGGAAAAGTGGTTCCACGGATTGACATGGAGCTACATGAAACGGCTTGGAGCTGTATAGATTGAAATAATGATGTATGGATTATAAGGAAACAGAATAAGGAGCTCTATGGATTCTTAACTGTTTGACTTATGTGTTTACAAGTAAAATATTGATTATTTTTGAGGAGCATTTTTCAAAAATAAGGTGTATAAAGGGACACTTCTCTTTTGGTAGAAATACCAATGGAAGGTGTCCTTTTTTTGTTGTCAGGCATAGCAACTATTCATTTTGATGATATGCAGATAATACATCCTTTCACGTACCTGCCAAATAAATTTCTGGAAACAAGGAGGAAGCCATGAAAAAACGAAAAACACCTGACTTGGAAAAATATCTGGAAGGAAAGAAACGCAGATTTGTAAATTACACACAAGGAGCAAAGATTTATAGGATGTCCTACTGGCCTTTTGTCAGACTGGCGAAAAAGGCAGAAGCCAATTATCCGATTCGAAAGACAGCTATTGTGGATCTGAATATTCTGGATGATTTTTTAGAAGACAATCCTGATGTTGCATCAGAATTAAAGAAGAGAAGGGGGAAGCGTTATGGGAAATAACCGAAGCAAGGTTCCGGATTTGGAAAAGCTTGTCAAAGGGGGACGCAAGAAATTTGTCCGTTATGAGGAAGGGGCGATGCTTTATTCCATGGGAGTCCATACATTTCAACAGTTAGCGAAAGATGCCAGAGCAGTATACCATGTCAAAAGAATCGTGTTAGTTAATCTGGATCTTATTGATGAATATCTGGAAGCATTCCGTGATGAAGATTTTTGATGAAAGAATACAGGAGGAACAACATATGTGTAAAGTGATATCCATTACAAACCAGAAAGGCGGAGTCGGAAAGACCACCACAACCGTAAATTTAGGAATTGGCCTGGCAAGAGAAGGAAAAAAAGTATTATTGATCGATGCAGACCCACAGGGAAGTCTGACAGCAAGTCTTGGATATGTAGAGCCGGATGAACTGGGAGTTACTTTGGCAACCATCATGACGAAAGTGATTAATGAAGATGAAATATCAGAGGAAGACGGTATTCTGCATCATCAGGAAAATGTAGATCTGCTTCCGGCAAATATTGAATTGTCAACTTTGGAAGTGACGATGGGAAATGTAATGAGTCGGGAAATGATCATGAAGGAATACATCGATACGATACGATCCCGATACGATTATATCTTGATCGATTGCTTACCTAGCCTTGGAATGATGACTATCAATGCCTTGGTGTCTTCGGATTCTGTTTTAATTCCGGTCCAGGCAGCCTATCTTCCAGTGAAGGGATTACAGCAGCTGATCAAAACAATCTCTATGGTAAAGAAAAGACTGAACCGGAAATTGACGATAGAAGGAATCCTGTTGACTATGGTAGATTTCAGAACCAACTATGCGAAGGACATTGCGGCACTTGTACAGGAAACTTATGGAAGTCAGATTGCAATCTTTAAAAATGTAATTCCAATGTCGGTAAAAGCGGCAGAGACAAGTGCAGAAGGAATCAGTATCTACACACATTGTCCGAAAGGTAAAGTATCTATGGCATATATGAATCTGACACAGGAGGTTATGAGTGATGAAAAATAGACCGGGTGAAAAAATTAAACTGGCAAGTCTTGATGAATTATTAGGTGTTGTTAATGAAGAATCAGCAATGGAGATTGAGATCAACAAGATCCATGCATTCAAGAATCATCCATTTAAGGTTCTTGATGATGAGAAGATGCAGGATCTGATTGAAAGCGTAAAGCTTAGTGGTGTACTGACACCGGTACTGCTTCGAGTGGACAGCAATGATGAATATGAAATGATCTCCGGTCACCGAAGATTACATGCAGCAAAGATGGCAGGACTTACTACCATCCCGGCTATTGTAAGAGAATTATCAGATGATGATGCAGTAATAGCGATGGTGGATGCCAACATACAAAGGGAGGAGTTATTGCCGAGTGAGAAGGCATTTGCGTATCGAATGAAGTTGGAGGCAATGAAGAGAAAGGCGGGAAGGCCTAGCAAAGAAAATGCGGGACAAAATGTCCCGAATTTAACAACAGACATTATTGGTGAATCAGAAGGAATTAGCGGAAGACAAGTAAAAAGATTTATTCGTCTGACAGAGCTAATCCCAGAACTTCTCGATATGGTAGATAACAAAAAGCTGACTTTCACAGTTGGCGTGGATATTTCCTACATTGATAAAGAAATCCAGAAATGGATCTACGAGTATATCAAAGACACTGGCTTCATTAAACCACAGCAAATCACTGCTCTCAGAAATCAGCTGAATGAAGGAGCGGTTAATCAGGTGGGAATGCTGACGATCTTTAACAAATGTATGATGGTGAAGCCTCCATCAAGATCTATTACATTTTCAGAAAAGAAGCTGACGAAGTATTTTCCGGAGAGTTACAGTGCTGATGATATGGAACGAGTGATAGAATCCTTGCTGGAAAAATGGTCTCAAGGACAAAACAATTTATGAAGAAACAGAAGAAGATAAAAGCCACAGAAGTTTAGAAAGAGGACTTCTGTATAGAAAACGAAAGGAGGAAGTTATGGATAAAAAGATGAAATTCAAATATTTTTACGGAGCAGAAGCTGATCAGTTCAGCTTCTACCGTATACCAAAAGCATTATTTACAGACAGTTACTTTAAAGATTTATCAAGCGATGCTAAAATTTTATATGGATTGATGCTGGATCGTATGTCCCTGTCCATTAAAAATCAATGGTTCGATGAAAAAAACAGAGCATATATTTATTTTTCGATAGAAGATATCATGGAATTACTGAATTGCGGTCGAAATAAAGCAATCAAATCCATGCAGGAACTGGATGATGAAACCGGAATTGGTCTGATCGAGAAACGCAGACAGGGATTTGGAAAGGTGAACATTATTTACGTGAAAACCTTTATGCCGGAGAAAACAGAAGAGAAATCACTGGAGGAAGAATTAGAGAAGTTTAAAAAACAAACTTCTGAGGAAAATGAGGAACCTACAGAAGTTTACAATTCAAACTTCATGAAGTCCAAAAATCAAACTTCTAGAAGTCCCGAAAACAAACTTCAAGAAGTTTACATTTCAAACCCTAATTATACTAATCTTAGTGATACTGAAATGAATGAGAATAAATCTAATCAAATCGTATCTGCAGATGAGAATCGATCCGATGGCGATAATCCAACTGAGGAATATCAGGCTTATGAAAACCTGGTCAAAGAGACTGTTGATTATGAGTCACTGGAAATAACCCATCATGACGATATGCGACAGGTTGATGAAATTGTGAACCTGATCGTAGAGACGGTGATGTGTAAAAACGACAAGATTTTGATTGCCAGCAACTGGTATCCGGTAGCGCTGGTTAAGAAAAAGTTTTTGATGCTGACTTATTCACACATAGAGTATGTCTTGCACTGTATGAGCGAGAATACAAGCAAAGTGAAGAACATCAAGAAATATTTACTGGCAGCTCTGTTTAATGCGCCGTCCACGATGAACGGGTATTATCAGGCAGAGGTGAACCATGATATGCAGGACTGGTAAGATAGGAGGTACACATGTTTATTTTGAAACTTGCTGGGAAGATATTATTACTGCCGGTATGGCTGATCCTTTTTGTGATCGGCCTGGCAGTGAAGATGACAGTACAGACTTATGCGATTGTCAGGGGAATCCTTGGGTTTCTATTTACTTTGTTGATTATAGCGACTGCATACTGTTACCATGATTGGGTTCAGGTTGCATTCCTGTTTGTGCTGAGTGCAATTCTGTATCTGATCCTGTTTGCAGGAGTGTTCGTAGATACTGTACTGGATATGACAAGAGAACGTATTATTGATTTTATTATATCGTGAGGAGGATATGAAAATGAGTGAAAAGAATGATTTTATACAATTACCACCAATCAAAAAAGACACACCGTCCGAAGTGGTCTCAATGATCTGGCAATATTTGAAATTACCTGAGGAATCAAGAAAGAGGGTGACGGCAGAGCTAATTGATGTGGATGAAAATTGTGAGAAGGAAGATTTCCAGATTCCCGACCTTTATGACATTGTTCCTAAAGAGGAAATCGCAGAATTTGAGGATATCATGCGTAAGATTATAACGGGAATTATCTCAGAGGCCAGTGGTATAGCCACATGGGTGTATGTGCAGAAATATGAGAAACACAAAACTTTGGATGAAATGCTGCAAGAGTGGAAAGGGGCAAGCCAGTTTATTATTGTCATGGATACCTGGTTCGAGAGATTGATGGCGGAATAATAGATGCTGTGATAGAATGAAGAAAACGATTTGAAGTGCAAATCGTTAAGGAAAGAATCGAAGGTGGTGCAAACGAAAAAGCAGTATTGAGACTTTTCACTAACTGCCCTTTCGTTTGCATCAATTTCGATTTTTTCTGGTTGAACAAAGCGCGTCAACTCTATATGGACTTTTAATTCTGACACTCTATTTATAATAGGACAGCGTGTACAGATAGAAATACATAGGATTTTTAATTCAGTCCTGTATTATGGCATCAGAAACAAGCCTCCTTAAGGAAGCTAAAAAAATATTCTGTTACGATTCATTAACAGAGCATATGTGGTTTCGGTTTTATGAAATGTTGTTCTGTGGGTAGAGGAATAATCTTACCACCACAGGAAGAGCACTTGCATATATCTTTATTATAAAGAAGACGGATAATGGCAGGTGCATCCATATCTTTCAGCTTGGAAATATATTTTTTGCAACCAAGGATGTTTCTGCACAAGGTAATCTTTTTCTTCTTATTTCTGGATGAAAGAAGACCATAGTGCCTGATACGTACAAAACGTTTTGGAGGAACATGCATTAAAAATCGACGGATAAATTCCTCGCCGGATATGGTGATCTCTTTCCAAATCCCTTGGTTTTTGTAATCTTTAGCAGAAAATGTAACTGTAGATTCTGTCATGTCTTTGATACGGTAGTTGCTGATAGCAATCCGGTGGGTGTATTTTCCAAGGTATCTGATGACAGATTCGGCACCGTCAAATGGTTTCTTGCAATAAGGAATCCATTCCTTTGCATAGCAGGTATTTAACAATTCCTTGAAAGTATAGTAGTTTTTGTAAGGTGCAGCCGATCCATGAAATTCAAGCCTGTCATTTTCCCAGAGTTGCTTAAGTTCAGCCATATATTTTCCACGAAATATTTTGGAGATCACCTTAATCGGAAGAAAAAATTCTTTCCCGTTGTCTTTCCAATGATTTTTCACATCCAGCCCTCCACCAAGAACAATCGCATGGATATGAGGATGAAAATACATGGTGCTTCCCCATGTATGGAGGATACAAATATAGCCGATATCAGTCCCAAGATATTTACTATCAGCACCAAGTTCACTGAGAGTATCTGAAGCCGCATGATAAAGAGCAGTATATAAGAATTTCTGGTTGCTGTAGATAATGGGATTGAGTTCTTCCGGAACTGTAAAAACCACATGGAAATAAGGAGCATTTAAGATATCCTCACGCCGTGCATCTACCCACTTTTCCTTTGGAAACTCCTGACACATAGGACAGCATCTGTCACGGCAGGAGTTATAGTGGACTGACATGCAGCCGCAGTCCTCGCATACGCTTACATTCACACCAAAGGCACCGGTTTTGCAATTCATGATGTGATAAGCGGTCTTTCGCTGAGCGGGAGAAATACTATGTGTGGATTCAAAAGATGGATAAAAACGATGAAAAACATCCTGAATCGTACAATCCTTACTCATGATTCACCACCTTCCGGGTTGTCGAACGGACTGCGGATTCCAAGAAGTGTCTTGTTGCTCACATGAAGGTAAACATCTGTAGAGCGAGGATCAACATGTCCCAGAAGTGACTGGATATATTTTATATCTGTGCCACTTTCGAATAAGTGGCTGGCAAAACTATGACGACACGCATGAGAGGAAACATGACGGTTAATGCCGGCGAGTTTAGCACTTTTCTTAAAGAACTGGTTAACACTGGCTATATCAAGATATCCACCGGACCAGGAACTTGGGAAAAGGATATCTTTAGGGCGATCACATTTGTACCAATACTCTGTGAGAAGGTCTAAATTTTTTTGAGACAGAATTGTATACCTGTCAATTCTGCCTTTGGTTTCACGAACATGAATTGTCATGTTGGTACGTGAAATGTCATCATAATGAAGATGAACAACCTCTGATACACGTAATCCGGAAGAATACATAGTTGCAATAATCGCTTTATGCTTCAGATTCGGAGTGGCGTCAATGATTGCATTTATTTCATCGCGGGATAGAACAGCAGGAAGATTTCGCTCTCTTTTCATAGCCGGAACAGTGTCATCATCCCAGAGAATCTTCAGCACCTTTTTATATAAGAACTTGATTGCAGACCGATAGTGATTGTGAGTTTCAGGAGACCTGCCTTCCAGACGTTTGGCAGTAAGAAAACTTTCCGCATCTTCAAGTGTAAGATCAGAAACATTTTTTCCGATCCAACGAAGGAAGTAACGGACATCAGAGCAATACAGTTGAATAGTTCTTTCACGCAGGTTACGTTTTTCCGCTTCATTGCGGATAGATTCAAAAATATCTTTATACATAATAAAACCTCCAGAATAAGTAGTGTTAATAATTACATCTACCTATTCGGAGGTGCATTAGCGTCATAATTCCGATTGCGGAAGAGACTGGAAAATGTTATTCTTATCATAGGCAGTGGAGCTTTCTTAGTTCAGTTGTTTCGTGTGGTAACTTAACAATAACGGATTATGGAAAGTAATTCCACTGCTATTTTAATAAAAATAAAACTGCACCACAGCCTTGGCAGGCCATCGCGCAGCGATTTTGTTCAATCGGGATTTGATGAGTTCATCTAAAGCTACTAATTCTTCTTTTCTTAAAGAAATCACCTTACTTATTTTCTCTAAATTTGCAACTGTTTCTTCCTGCTCATTTAACTCAGGAACATTAATCTGAATTTCAGATACAATAGACTTTGATATTTCTTTAAATGTTGCTCCTCTTCCAAGAGAATTAAGGAAAGCCGTGTTGCCTTTCAAAAACCAATAAAGGTACTTATTATTTATCTTTTCCGAACAAATCAAGTTCTTAAACCCCTGGTTGCAATACATCTCACATCCGGCAATTGCCACCTTACCAATAGGTGCTCTTGAAGATAAAATAACTGTACCTTCTGGAAATGGTGACAATCCTGTTTTCTTAACTCCTAAGTCAGTAATTTTTCTTACGCTATCAGTGATAATATAGGAATCATCATTCAGCTCAGCCGGAGTTATCCATTTTATGTCTCCATCCCAATATTCTTCTATTCCAGTTTTAGGTGTACTACCTGAAACAATTTCACAAATATCACCAAGTTTATATTTCGCCATCTATAATCATCCCTACAAACCTCAATTTATCTCAGATTTGCGTTCCTTTCTATGCCTTTAACAGCTTCTCCAGCTCATCCATTTCAACGCTAATATTCTTTTCAATCTCTCGAATGTTGGCCATAATTTCAGATGTTGGTGGATACTCGACTGCCTTGTATTCAACCTCTTTGTATTTGTTGATACTCAAGTCATAAGCATTATCTACGATATCCTTCTTAGGAACCATGAATGACTTATCTGTACGTTTTCTGTCTGCTTCCTTATCAAGATTCTTGAATCTCTCAATAATATCTGGAATGTCATTCTCTGCTACAGGAGTTCTCTTATCATCCAGGCTAAATCCATCTGCCGTCATATCGTAGAACCATACCTTATCTGTTCCGCCATGCTCGGTCTTAGTAAATATCAGGATAGCAGTTGATACTCCGGCGTATGGTTTAAACACTCCTGAAGGCATAGATATTACTGCCTCGAGTCTCTGATTTTCTACTATTTCCTTGCGAATATCCTTATGTGCCTTAGATGATCCAAAAAGCACACCATCCGGTACAATACAGGCACATCTGCCACCAATTTTAAGAATACGGATAAATAAGGTTAAAAAGAGTAATTCCGTCTTCTTAGTCTTGCAAACCTTGAGCAAATCTCCTGATACAGATTCCGCATCCAGGCTTCCCTTGAAAGGTGGATTAGCAAGCACTAGTGAATACTTCTCCTTGTCGAGATTCTGCTCAGACAGAGAATCTCTATACTCAATGAAAGGATTATCTATTCCATGTGTCATCATGTTCATAGCACCGATACGAAGCATAGTACGGTCCATATCATAGCCATGGAACATGTGATTCATATAATGGTCCTTCTTCTGCTTATCATAGAAGATTTCTTCCTTCTTCTTTTCCTTCAGATATTCTCCGGACGCAACCAAGAATCCGGATGTACCGCAGGCAGGATCGCAAATCACCTCATCACTGGATGGATCCATCATCTCTACCATCATGCGGATGATATGTCTTGGTGTTCTAAACTGTCCATTTCTGCCGGACTGAGATATCTTTGAAAGAAGGTACTCGTACACATCTCCTCTTACATCAGAAGACTGTATTTCATTCATCAATGCATAGATTTCATCCAAAGAATCTACAACCTTTGAAAGTACAAGTGGTGTCGGCAGCTTAAATATTGCATCATCCATGTACTTGGAATATGCGCTGTTCTTATCACTATGAAGAGACTTAATAAATGGGAACACCCATTCCTGCATTACAGAGTACATTCTTTCTGCCGGAAAATCATGAAATACTGACCATTTCAGCTGATTGCCCTCTATGGTTCTCTCACCGATTTTTACTTCCTCTGCAAAAATACTCTGATAAGGAAGTCCAAGCATGGCACTTTCCTTTGCTCTCATATTGTCTGAATCATCCAGATCATGGATAAACATAAGATAGGTAATCTGCTCAATAACATCCAACGGATTTACCAGACCGCCTGCAGCGAATATATCCCATAAACCATCAATTTTATTTTTTAATTCACCTGTTATCATTTAGTCCTCTACTTTCCACACATACTTTGTGTAACGGCCACCGCTAATTTTTTCTATTTCACCACTCTTAAGCAAATCTGCAAGAGTCCTTTGTATTGTCGTATCGCTGATGTCCGGATTCATTTCCATAAGCTCTGACTTAGTAATAGTGCCTATATGATATTTAATCATTTCACGAATACGGTCAGGCTTAGAAAACTCTGGGTTCGTCAAAAGCTTCACTCTGGATTCAAACTCACGATAAGCCCCTATGATAATACCAAGCATATAATTCACAAAATGCTTGTAATCATTGGTATTTTCATGCCAGTTCATAGAACTGTCCTGTAGAGCCTCATAATAAGTCTCTTTGGAATCTTCAATAATTTTCTCGATACTTATGTACTTACCTACAATAAAGCCTGACTGATATAGTAGCAGTAATGTAAGCAATCGGCTCATCCTTCCGTTACCATCATTAAAAGGATGAATACACAGGAAATCCAAAATGAACATCATATTCAGAATAAGCGAATCCACATCTTCTTTAGCTTCCTTGTAAGCTTTGCAAAGCTCATCTACTGAAGCCGGTGTCTCCCAAGCAGCTACAGGTCTAAAGCGTACACTTGCATTTCCCTCTGCATCCGTTTCTCGGATAATATTGTCAGAAGTTTTGAATATGCCACCTGCCGAATTGCCTATGAACTTATATAAATCTCTATGTAACTGAAGCAGATAGTTTGCGTTAATAGGGATATAATCATAATTTTCATGGATTGTATTCAGCACATCCCTGTATCCAGCAATTTCCGACTCATCTCTATTTCTCGGAGTAGTCTTGGACTTTACCAGATTTTTTAATCGATCATCTGCTGTTGATATACCTTCAATTCTATTGGAACTTTCTGTACTTTGTACTTTGGCAATCTCCACCAGCTCGCGAAGTTCATCTTTATGAGTTTCCACAAATAGTCTCTGCTCTCCCTTGAATTCATTAATCAATGTAAGCTTCTTTACTATCTCCGGAGTTAATAATTCCTTCCATTTTTCTTTGTAATTATAATCCCTCATTCAATTACCTCATCTACGTTTTATCTTAGTCATTTAAATTAAAATTGACTAAATTAACTATTATTAATTTATCATCATCTATTTCAGAAGTCAAGAACTTTAATTTGGTCATTTATGATTATTTTGACTAAATTAAAGCATGCGTGACCAAATTAAAAGCAAGGCGAATTTTTACACTCGCCCTGCTTATACCTTCCTGCAATTTATATTGCAATGTCATGCTTTTTAGTTGATTCAATTTCAATAGTTTTCTTCTTACGGCTGTTTTCGGCAACAGTCTTCTTACTTGCTTCAAGCTTTTCTCGTATGCCCTTAGGTTTAATAAATTCTTCAAATGCCTCAACAAGTCTGTGAATACCAATGAAATCCTTATATTTCTTAAGCATTGTTTTGAGTCCACTGAGTTGTTCATTCAATTATGGCAGGAATTTCAAGACCAAAGAAGAACTCATCAAGGCAATCGAGGATTATATGGATTATTATACGAACAGACGCGTGCAACGAAATCTCGGTGTTCTGACACCGATGGAATATCACGAAAAGAAGTTGGCACAGGCAGCATAAAAAGTGCCCGGCCAGAACCGGGCAGGAAAAACTTTTTGTTTTTTCAATTGTCTACTTGACGGGTAGCACACCAAAATTCACGGTTTGTAGGGATTTGATGTTTTACTCGAATTCAATAGTTCCGGGCGGTTTACTGGTAAGATCATAGAATACCCTGTTTACACCCTTAACTTCATTTATGATACGACTCATTACAGTCTGAAGTGTTTCAAATGGAATCTGTGCTGCCTCAGCTGTCATGAAATCTATTGTTTTAACAGCACGTAATGCCACTGCGTAATCATAGGTACGCTCATCTCCCATTACGCCTACAGAGCGCATATTTGTAAGAGCTGCAAAATACTGATTAGGCATCCAGGGTGCTTCTGTGCCGTTTTCTTCTTTATATGCTTTAGCTGCTTTGTCTACTTCCTGTCTATAGATAAAGTCTGCATCCTGTACAATACGAACTTTTTCGGCAGTTACATCGCCGATTATCCTAATTCCAAGGCCGGGTCCGGGGAATGGCTGACGAAATACGAGATATTCCGGAATACCGAGTTCAAGACCTGCTTTACGGACTTCATCCTTAAAAAGATCTCTAAGCGGCTCGATTATTTCCTTAAAATCAACGAAGTCAGGAAGACCGCCTACATTGTGATGAGATTTAATGACTGCAGATTCTCCGCCAAGGCCTGATTCAACAACATCAGGATATATCGTACCCTGTGCAAGGAAATCCACTGCACCTATTTTCTTTGCTTCCTCTTCAAAGACGCGTATAAATTCTTCACCTATTATTTTTCTCTTTTTCTCAGGCTCAGTAACGCCTTCAAGCTTTTTATAATAGCGTTCCTGTGCATTAACTCTGATAAAATTAAGGTCAAATATACCATTTGATCCGAAAACAGCCTCTACTTCATCTCCCTCGTCTTTACGCAAAAGTCCGTGATCGACAAATACGCATGTAAGCTGCTTACCGATAGCTTTAGAAAGAAGTCCTGCGGCAACCGATGAATCAACTCCACCTGAAAGTGCAAGAAGTACCTTTCCATCTCCTACTTTTTGACGAATTTCTTTTATAGAGCGTTCAACAAAGGCATCCATTTTCCAATCGCCGGCACAATCACATACATTGTATACAAAATTTGAAAGTATTTCCTTACCCTTAACAGTATGCAAAACCTCCGGATGAAATTGGATAGCATAAAGCTTCTTTTCATTATTTTCGCAAGCAGCAACAGGACAGTCATTTGTTTTTGCACAAATCTCAAATCCCGGAGCTGTCTTTGAAATATAATCAAAATGGCTCATCCAGCATATAGTCTTTTCTTCTATATTTTTAAATAGCGGAGAAGCTGTATTTACGGAAACCTCTGTTTTTCCATATTCACGAACAGGAGCTTTTTCCACCTTTCCTCCAAGGATATGCTGCATAAGCTGAGCGCCATAGCAAAGTCCCAGTACAGGTATTCCTATTTCAAACAGCTCTTTTGTATATGTCGGTGCACCTTCCTCATAGCAGCTATTTGGACCACCTGTGAGAATGATTCCCTTAGGATTCATTTCTTTTATTTTTTCTATATTTGTTCTGTATGAATATATCTCACAATATACATTACATTCACGAACTCGGCGTGCAACCAGCTGATTGTATTGACCGCCAAAGTCTATAACTATAATTTTATCCATTGTACTCTCCGTTAGATGTTAATCTCTGCATCTGATTTCTCAATATCTGAAATTAGAGGCTTGATTTTGTTAAGATAATCCTCTACCTGATGAGCGCAGCTTCCGGTATAAAGCTCCGGTTTAAGAACCTCTTTCATTTCGCTCTCAGTCATCATGAATTCGTCGTGACGAGAAAGATATTTCAAAAGATCACATCCAAGTCCTTGTTTCATCTCAGCTGTTGCCTGCATAGAACATTCTCTGATTATCTCATGGAGCTGCTGTCTGTCGCCGCCTCTCTTTACTGCCACCATCATAAGTTTTTCTGTAGCAATAAAAGGAAGATATTCCATAACTGTGCGTTCAACTATCTTTTCATTTACAACAATTCCTGAAGTAACATTCTGGCAAAGACGAAGGATCGCATCCGCGCATAGAAATCCCTCCGGCATAGAAATTCTTCTGTTTGCAGAGTCATCCAGTGTTCTCTCAAGCCACTGCACTGATGCAGTATTTGCAGCATTTGCAGAATCAGCCATAAGATATCGCGACAAAGAGCAAATCCTCTCTGAACGCATAGGATTTCTCTTATATGGCATTGCAGATGAACCTATTTGATTTTTCTCAAACGGCTCTTCAAGCTGTCTGTCATGCTGAAGAAGCCTTATGTCATTTGCCATCCTGTATGCACTTTGTGCAATTGAAGAAAGGCAGTTAAGTATCCTTGAATCAAGCTTCCTCGGATAAGTCTGTCCGGCTACGTCAAATATTTCTTTAAAATCAAATTCTGAACATATCTTTTTGTTCATCTCTAAAATCTTGCTTCTGTCACCTTCGAAAAGATCCATAAAGCTTGCTTCTGTTCCGGTTGTACCGCGGCATCCAAGCATCTTCATTGATCCTATAACAAAATCAAGTTCTTCAAGATCTGAAACAAAATCCTGCATCCATAGAGCTGCTCTTTTTCCGACTGTAACAAGCTGTGCCGGCTGATAATGAGTATATCCAAGTGTAGGCAAAGCTTTATATTTATCTGCAAATTCAGCTAAATTTGCAATAACATTCAAGAGCTCATTTCTAAGGTATTTAAGACCGTCCCTATAAATGATCACATCGGCATTGTCTGTAACATAACAGCTTGTTGCACCCAAATGTATAATTCCTGCAGCAGACGGAGCAACCTTTCCATATGTATATACATGAGCCATAACATCATGTCTGACTTCTTTTTCTCTTGCTGCTGCCATTTCAAAATCAATATCTGAAATATGTGCTTCCAGTTCTTCTACCTGCTCACTTGTGATCGGAAGGCCTAACTCATGCTCGGCTCTTGCAAGTGCGATCCACAGTCTTCTCCAAGTTTCAATACGTTTTTGTGCTGAAAAAAGGTGAAGCATATATTCTGAAGCGTATCTTGAAGATAAAGGTGATTCATACTTATCTGTCATCTTTATTTTTCCTCTCTTATAATTATGCTGTCTCTTTCCGGACCAACTGAAACATATTCAATAAAGCATCCGATTTCTTTTTCAATATATTCAACGTATTTCTGTGCATTAACAGGAAGATCTTCCCATTTTCTGATCTTAGATATATCGCATTTCCATCCATCAAGATATTCTATAACCGGCTTAGCCTCCGGAAGAATAGTCGGAAATGGGAATTCGTCTGTCAATTCACCATTTAATTCATACTTTGTGCATACAGGGATCTTATCCATGTAACTTAGGATATCCAACTTAGTAAGCGCAATGGATGTTGTTCCCTGCATTTTTGCTCCATAACGTGTAGCGACAACATCAAATGCACCGACGCGTCTTGGACGGCCGGTCTTTGCGCCGTATTCAAAACCTTCTTTTCTAAGCTTGTCTGCTTCTTCACCGAACATTTCTGATGTAAAAGGTCCCTCGCCGACGCAGGTTGAATAAGCCTTTGCAACTCCGATAACCTTATCGATATGAGCAAATGGAACACCTGATCCTATTGGTGCATATGCAGCAATTGTATTTGATGAAGTTGTATAAGGTACAATACCAAAATCAAGGTCACGTAATGTTCCAAGCTGTGCTTCAAATAATATCTTTTTGCCATCTGCAAGTGCATCCCTTAAATAGGTACTTGTATCACATACGTAAGGCTTGATTTTCTCACCATAATCCTTAACCCAGGCATCAAGCTTCTCAAGTGTATATTCTTCTGCTCCGTATACCTTTGAAATTGTCAGATTTTTCCATTCTGCAAGATCCTTGAGTCTTTCGAAAAGCTTTTCAGGATAATAGAGATCACCTGCAAGAACCGTCTTCTTCTGATATTTATCTGAATAGAAAGGTGCTATACCCTGCTTAGTAGATCCATATTTTTTATCAGCAAGTCGGTTTTCCTCAAGCTCGTCAAGAAGCTTATGCCATGGTAAAACCAGAGATGCTCTGTTGCTTATCTTTAAATTTTCAGGAGTAACATCCACTCCCTTTTGCTTTAAATCCTGAATCTCATCCCAAAGGCTTTCTGCATCAACGGCAACTCCGTTTCCAAGTATATTTACAACACCCTTTCTGAAAACCCCAGACGGAAGCAGGTGAAGGGCAAATTTTCCGAATTCATTGATAACGGTATGACCAGCATTTCCGCCACCTTGATAACGTGAAACTATATCGTAATCCTCTGTTAAGAGATCTACCATACGTCCTTTTCCCTCGTCACCCCAGTTTACTCCGACAATAGCTGAATTTGACATATAATGTTCCTCCCATGACACACATATAAGATCAGCAATATATGCTGATCTCAATATGTAAAATCGTATATCATAAAAAATACCTTCTTATTTTACTCTACTATATTAAACCAGTCAAACATATTTCATTATAAAATATGTTATATCAAATAGATAACGCGGGTCTTTATTCAAAAACCCGCGTTACAAAAAATTATGATTTTATTAATTATTCTACATCCTGAAGTGCATCGAAGCCTTCTTCACCGGTTCTTACTTTGATTACATTTTCTACATCATATACAAAGATCTTTCCATCTCCGATATGTCCTGTATAAAGAACCTTTTTAGCTGTATCGATAACGCTTCTTACAGGAACCTTACTTATAACAATGTCAATCTGTACTTTAGGAAGAAGATTTGCTTCTACGGCAACACCACGATAATATTCCGGTTTACCTTTCTGAAGTCCGCATCCCATAACATGTGATACAGTCATACCTGTAATACCAAGAGCCATCATTGCATCCTTAAGAGCATAGAGTTTATTCTCTTTACATACGATCTCAACCTTAGTAAATTTGCCATATCCGTCAACCTTTTTAACAGGTACAGCCTCTGCAACCGGAACATCTCCCGTAACAACTACCGGAGCTTCTGCAGGTGCAGCTTCTCCTGTAACAGCAGCCTCAATAGCCTCATCATTGAATGATGAATATCCTGAATAGCTGTCAACAGATGGAGCAAAATCTGCATATGAGCTAGGAAGTCCATGCTCTGAAATATCAAGTCCTGCAAGCTCATCCTCTGCTGATGCTCTAAGTCCGTTTGTGCTCTTTATGATCTTAAATGTAATAACCATTGCAATTGTTGCATAAGCAGCTACTGAAACAACTCCTAAAAGCTGAAGTCCGAGCTGAGTAGGATCACCTGTATAGAACAGTCCGTTAAGGCCTGCAGGTGCATCAGGGTTAGCTAAAAGTCCAACAGCAATTGTACCCCAAACACCGTTTGCACAGTGTACGCCAACTGCACCGACCGGATCATCAATATGGCATTTAAGATCAAGTCCTTCAACAACAACTACAACAAGTATACCTGAAACAATACCTATTACAGATGCACCGATAGCATCGACAGCATCACATCCTGCTGTAACACCAACCAAGCCGGCAAGAGAAGCATTAAGACACATTGAAACATCCGGCTTGCCATTCTTGATCCATGTAAATATCATTGTTACACATGTAGCAACTGCAGGTGCAACTGTAGTTGTAAGGAAGATTGATGCAAGCTCTGATGG
>CAVLAA010000039.1:13723-16547 GCA_963660835.1 bacterium | reverse complement strand
TAATGGCCATTTCCTTCTGAGCATCGGCAAAGTTTGTCATATCTGTCAGAAGAACAAGGACCTTTTTACCTTCAAGTGCAAACTGCTCTGCAACCGCAAGTGACAGATCAGGTACAAGTGTACATTCAACGATAGGGTCAGAGGCTGTATGTATGAACATAACAGTATGGCTCATTGCGCCGCCCTTTTCCAGAGTATCCCTGAATGCAAGATAATCATCGTATTTAAGACCCATTCCGCCAAGAACGATAACGTCTACTTCAGCCTGCATGGCTATACGGGAAAGTAGATCATTGTAAGGCTCACCGGAAATAGAGAAAATAGGAAGCTTCTGGCTTTCAACAAGCGTATTGAAAACATCTATCATCGGAATTCCGGTACGGATCATGTTTTTTGGCAAAACTCTTTTTGCAGGGTTAAATGACGGTCCGCCGATCGGGATCATATTTTCGGTAAGAGCCGGTCCCTTGTCGATAGGTACGCCTGCACCGTTGAAGATACGTCCCAAAAGGTGATCAGAAAATGACACCATCATCGGATGTCCCAAAAATCTTACAGTATCTGTTGTGCTGACACCCTGAGCACCTGCAAATACCTGTAAGGAAACATTTTCCTTATCAAGCTTAATTACTGTAGCATAGCTGTCTCCGACAAGTGCAAGGTCACCGCTTCGTACATTTGATGCCTTTACGGTAACAACATTGCCGATAATTGAATCAATTTTAGTATATACTTTCTGCATGAATGACCTCCTAATCTATGACCTTAGAATGGTATAATTCAGCGATCTTTTCTTCCTGATCATGGAAGGCATCACTTTTGAATTCGGTACCATGCCAGTCGAGGAAGGCCTGCCTTAAGTTGTTGAAGAAAGCACGGATTTCCTTTTTGTCCTTAAGATCGTAGTTATGTGTCAAGGCATCGTATATTCTTGTAAACTCGATGCGCTGTCTTTCCGGAGGGCAGGCAGCATCGATTTCATCGAAGGAGTTCTGCTGAAGATATACGGAATCGAGAAGCTCACCCTTTTGATAAGTAATATAATCTTCAAGAGAGGTTCCTTCCTCACCGAGTACCTTCATCATCTGATTTACTTCAACACTCTTGTGGAGAATGTTTCTTGCATTCTCAACAAGCTTCATATCTACAACGCCGTTGTATTTTGACCATGAATCCATAGGATGGATTGCAGGATATTTACGGGCATCTGAACGCTCTCTTGAAAGGCCGTGGAATGCGCCTACGACCTTAAGAGTTGCCTGCGTTACCGGCTCCTCAAAGTTACCTCCGGCAGGTGAAACCGCACCTCCTATGGTGATGGAGCCTATCTTGCCGTCAGCAAGACGAACTTTTCCGGCTCTTTCATAGAATGCGGCAATAGTAGACTCAAGATATGCAGGGAAAGCTTCTTCACCTGGGATCTCTTCGAGTCGTCCGCTCATCTCACGCATTGCCTGAGCCCAACGGCTTGTAGAGTCTGCAAGCAGGAGGACATCAAGTCCCATCTGTCTGTAATATTCTGCCAGTGTAACAGCTGTATAGCATGAAGCTTCACGGGCTGCAACAGGCATGGATGATGTATTACAGATGATGATCGTTCTTTCCATAAGTGAACGGCCTGTCTTTGGATCGGTAAGCTCAGGAAATTCCTTAAGAACCTCAACAACCTCACCGGCACGTTCTCCGCAGGCTGCAACAATAACAATATCAGCATCAGCGTGCTTTGCTTCCATATGCTGAAGAACTGTTTTTCCTGCACCAAAAGGTCCCGGTGTACAGAATGTACCGCCCTTTGAAACAGGCAAAAATGTGTCTATACAGCGTATCTGAGTGATAAGAGGTTCATCCGGACGCAGTCTTTCGTCATAGCATTTAACTGCATGCTTGATAGGCTGTGTAAATACCATGCTGAGCTCTTTTTCATTGTGATCTGCATCTTCTATAACACAGATCGTAGCTCTGACATTGTAAGAGCCGGCCTCTTTTATTTCTTTAACTGTCCAGTCATGTCCTTTTAAAGTAAACGGGACCATTATCTGGTGTTTAAACAGTCCTTCAGGAACTGTTCCTACTGTGTCGCCGGCTTCAACCTTGTCACCTACACTTACGCATGGTGTGAAATCCCAATCCCTGTTTGGAATAGGATCAAGATAAACTCCTCTGTCAAGGAAAAAGCCGCATTGCTCAGCAAGCTTAGGCAGAGGGTTTTGAAGTCCGTCAAATACCTGTGTCAGAAGTCCCGGACCAAGCTCAATGCTCATAAGCTCTCCGGTAAATTCAACAGGGTCACCGACCTTTATTCCGTCGGATATTTCGTAAATCTGCATGCTGGCTTCGCCGTTGTTGATACGGATTATCTCGCCCTTTAGGCGCTTTCCGTCAACAAGAACATATCCAACCTCATTTTTACGAACAGAGCCTTCAAACCGGACCTTTATAAGGTTTCCGTTGACCCCTATTACATGTCCTAATTCTTTGTTCATTGAATATCTCCTGTTATAGGCTGTATACGCGTCTTTGTACCTCATCGAATAAGGACTTGAACTCAGCTTTGCCCTTTTCGTGTTCAAAGCAGCTCTGACGCTCTAACAGCTTTAGTTTGATCGCATAGCCGAATAAAACATATTTATCGAACATATGCATGCCTACCAGTGAATCTAAATTTTCGAATTCATAAGCAAGAAGAATTTTTTCTGCTTCCAAAGGATTCTTGGCTGTGATAGCAGCTGCAGCTACATTTGCTATGATAGGATCCTTGTCAGAAGGAGGAGTATATTGCTTTCCAAGCTTTTGACTTCTCTGATAATTAAGCTCTGTTGTAAGC
>CAVLAA010000039.1:0-13713 GCA_963660835.1 bacterium | reverse complement strand
CCTCTACTGTTGTTTCACAATAGCTTAAAAATTCGTCGTATGAGATCGGCATTTCTGCATCTGATCTCAGCTCCGGCAGGCTTGATATTAAATAATAATATGAAGCCATATGATATCCCCCTTTAGAAATCGAGATTTCTTAAATAAGGCATAAGCATTTGTGTGATCTCTTCGTCTGTGCAGTCGAAGTAACCGGAACCGTCTTTTGCGGCAAGCTTAAAGCCGGCCTTGACGCCCTTGGTAGGCTTGATCTCAAGCCCGTCATTTATTTCCTTAGCAAGCTCTGATTTCAAAGCATCCGAAATTTCAGAAACCTCTGCAACATAGTCATTTGCATTTTCTCCGTTGAGTGCTGCACGTATGAGCTTGACAAGCGCATCTTGTGAAAGGCATTTAGTAACATCTGCGGAAAGAATCTTTTCAAATTCCTCTTTAATTGCAGCTTTAAATGCAAGAACAGCGTCTCTTTTTGCCTGCTCGGCGGAAATTAAGGCGCGGTCTTTCATTGTGCTGATTTCTTTTTCGGAAGCAGTCTTGATGCTTTCGGCTTCAGCCTTTGCATCGGAGATGATAGAATCGGCTTTTTTCTTTGCTTCAGCGATAATAGCCTCTGCTTCAGTGTTGGCAGCATCAATTCCTTCTTTGCGGATTGATGAAACCAAATCTTGGATCTGTACTTCCATATGTTCCCCTTTCATATTTTCTAGTTGTATTTCTCTTATATTTTAGGAGAAATGCATATAAAAAATATATTCCTTTTTTGTAAATTTTGCAAATTGAAAAATACTATTATTACAAAGTTGTCTATGTATAGTTAATATGATAAAATATTGAACTAGTGTGTCAATATTTTCAAATAAATTCAAAGGATGGAAAAAAATTGAAATCAATAGCAAAAAAATGGACTTCTACCAGCTTGGTGCTGAAAATCGTTATAGGCCTTGTGATAGGAGCTTTGATCGGGATTTTTGCACCGGGAGCTACAGCTGTAGGAATTCTCGGAACAGTATTCGTAGGTGCTCTTAAGGCAATAGCACCTGTGCTTGTTGCTTTTCTTGTAATGAGCGCACTTGCCAAGTCAAAAAGCGGACTTGGTTCTCGTTTTCGTACGGTAATTATTCTTTATATGATGAGCACATTTCTTGCTGCTATCGTAGCTGTTATAGCAAGCTATCTGTTTCCGCTGACACTTGTTTTAAGCGGTACAGCAGAGGGAACACCTCCAAGCGGAATAGGGGACGTATTTACAAATCTTTTAACCAGTATGGTTTCAAATCCTATAGATGCCGTTGCATCCGGAAATTATCTGGGAGTATTATTCTGGGCTGTTGTTGTCGGACTTGTCATGAAAAAAACAGCAAGCGAAAATACGATAAATGTTATTGCAGATCTTTCTGATGTTATCACAAAGGTAGTAGGTGGGATAATCCAGTTTGCTCCTATAGGAATACTGGGTCTTATATATTCGGCAGTATCAGAAAGCGGTATTGAGATATTTACAAGCTATGGTAAGATCTTGGCTGTTTTAGTCGGAAGCATGCTTGTTGTGGCATTTATTGTAGATCCTATCGTTTCATCGATCTTTCTTAAAGGAAATGCATATCCGCTTGTATTTAAATGCTTAAGGGAAAGCGGCGTTACTGCATTCTTTACAAGAAGCTCGGCAGCAAATATCCCTGTAAATATGGAGCTTTGCGACAGATTGGGCTTGGATAAGGATTTTTATTCTGTATCTATACCATTGGGAGCTACTATCAATATGGATGGAGCAGCTGTTACTATAACTGTAATGACGCTTGCAACAGCGCTGACAATGGGAATAACCGTAGACATACCTACAGCAATAGTACTTAGTATATTGGCAACTTTAGGTGCCTGTGGCTCATCAGGTGTGGCAGGAGGATCACTTTTGCTTATTCCGATGGCATGCTCACTTTTTGGTATAAGCTCTGACATTTCAATGCAGGTAGTTGCAGTAGGGTTTATTATCGGTGTTATTCAGGATTCGCTGGAGACAGCGCTCAATTCAAGCGGAGATGTTATTTTTACTGCAACTGCAGAATATCACGATAGGATGAAGCGCGGAGAAAAGGTGGATATTTCACTTAAGAATGTAAAGAAGAAAGGCAGCAACTAAGAAGATGGAAAAGAAAATAGTTGCAAAATTCGGAGGAACATCCCTTGCGGATGCCGGACAATTTAAAAAGGTAAGAGATATTGTATTATCCAATAAGGACAGACATATAGTTGTTGCATCTGCACCAGGCAAGCGCTTTAAGGGCGACATAAAGGTTACGGATCTGCTGATCAAATGCTATAAGAATGCTGCTTCAAAAAAGGATTTTGAAGCTGAGCTTCAGATGGTAAGACAACGTTTTTTAGATATAATTACAGAGCTTGATATAGATTTTGATCTGGATCCTGAAATAGATATTATAAGGAATCAACTAATATCGGATCCAAGGCAGGAGTATACAGAAAGCCGCGGAGAGTATCTGAATTCACGTATACTTGCAAAATATCTTGGATTTACATTTGTAGATCCAAGATGGGCAGTATGCTTTAGTACTGATGGAGTCTATGATGCAGAGCTTACGCAAAGGACAATGACAGCAGCACTTCATCCATTGGAATATGCCGTTGTAGCAGGTTTTTATGGTGCAGATGCAAACGGAACTATCCATACATTTCCAAGAGGCGGCTCGGATATTACAGGAAGCATAGCAGCAAAGGCTGTATGTGCTGAGCTTTATGAAAATTGGACGGATGTTTCCGGGCTTCTTGCAGCAGATCCATCTATTGTAGAAAATCCCAAAACAGTGGATTATCTGACTTTTCATGAGCTTAGGACATTGTCATATATGGGTGCTTCGGTGCTTCATGCCGATTCTGTGCTTCCCGCTCTTCAGCAGGGGATAGCTATCAATATAAGAAATACGAACAGGCCTTCTGACGCAGGAACAATGATAGTAAATCAGCTTCCTAAGGACAGGGAGAGAGCAGTGATCACAGGTGTTGCCGGACGCCGCGGAATGTGTGTTATCCAAGTTGAAAAGATGAAGGTGAGTGACGAGGCAGGATTTACAGCAGACATCCTTGAGATATTAAAGGATAAGGGAATACCGTTTGAGCAGTGTCTTACAGGTATTGATACAGTATCACTTGTAATAAGAAATGATCTTTTTGATCCAAGAAGAGATGAAATCCTCGAAACAATAAAAGAACAGCTAAGACCGGATATCCTTAATGTAAAGGAAAATCTTTCGATGATAGCTGTTGTAGGTGAGGATAAGCCAAGCTCGGACGACGCAACCGTCAAAATTTTAAGCGCAGTTGCAAATGCAGGTGTGCTTATAAGGACCATTAATCAGGGTGCAGGCGATCTTAACCTTATAATTGGCGTAAAAAATGATTTCTATGAAACTGCAGTAAGAGCTATTTATTCTGCTATAGAAGGCTGAAGCTTATTGGACAGGGTGTCCTTTTTTTAATCTTGGAACTATAACAATAAGCATAGTAATAAAGCTTGCAGAGCCTCCTACGAAATTGGAAATAGGCTCGGCGATAAATACACCGTTTGGACCCATATTGAATAAATACGGGAGCATAAAAGTAAGCGGCACAACCAGTATAACCTTTCTGAAGAGACTGAAAAATATCGCATATTTTTTCTCACCGAGAGCCTTGAATACTGTCTGACCGGAGAACTGCAGTGCCTGACATATAAATGCGAAGAAATACAAATGCATAGGATTGATTACTGCCTGGGATAATGCAGCGTCAGATGTAAATATACCTACAAAAAACCCCGGACAATGCTCAATAAAAAACCACATAACAGCAGTATATCCTATAGCCATGGCAGACATAATTAAAATCGCAGAAAGCACATTTTTATATTTGCCTGCTCCGTAATTATAGCTTATAACAGGAGATGAGCCTTCTGTTATAGCAAGAGCCGGTGTATCGACTATCTGACGTACGGATGAGATTACAGTCATCACAGATACGTATGTCAGCCCTCCTGTACTCATAAGTACATTGTTGCAGCAAATTGAAACAAGCGAGTTTGTTGCCTGCATTACAAATGGTGTCATACCAAGACCGATTATTTTTCCTGCCTGTGGCAATACGGACGGCAATGTCCTATCGCCGCTTGGCAGGTATTTTTCTTTTTTCAGAGGATATTCGTTTTTGGGACCTTTAAAAAATTTCAGGACCAGAACACAAGATATGAACTGAGATATAACTGTTGCCAGGGCTGCACCGCTTACGCCCATGCTGAGAGTAAACATAAAAACAGGGTCGAGTATGATATTTGCAGCTGCGCCGACAATGACCAGTATCATACCTATTGATGAATAGCCCTGTGCATTTATGAATGGATTTAATCCGGTTGAAAGCATTGTAAATATTGTGCCGATCAGGTACAGCCTCATATATGGCATAGCATATATAAGCTCTGATTTGGTTGCACCGAATATTATGAGTATAGGAGATGCAAAAATCTCTCCGATTATAGTGATCACAACAGCGGCTATTATCAAAAGGCGGAAAACAGTATTTATTATTGCAGTGGCCTTGAGCTTGTTTCCTCTTCCCAGCTCGATAGAAAACAGAGGAGATCCGCCGAGTCCGAACATATTGGTAAAGCCGGTTATAAGTATTATGACCGGGAAGGTTATGCCGACTGCACCAAGAGCTTTGGTACCTATATCAGGAATCCTGCCTATATATATCCTATCTACTATATTATACAAAAGGGTTATGACCTGTGCCACAAGCATAGGAAGTGCCGTCTGTAAAATGTTTTTCCATACCCTTCCGTTTTTAAAATCAACCTTCTGCATGTTAAGCCCCCTTTAAGTGATAAAAAAAGTCAGTAACAAAGTTTCCTGATAAATAAAAAAGCCCTGAAGAGCTTATACAAATCTGTTCAGGGCTTTGTCATATTTATAATCAATGCTTTCAAGCTTGGATTTGATATGCTCGATATCTGCATTTTCAGATATGCATAAATCATTAAGTGAAGGATATTTATCACGAAGCATTGTATTTATATAGCTTAAAAGCATTACAGGATCCTTTGGCATATTTACCTCCTATATCAGTGATGAGCGATACATTAGACATCAAGATCGCTTCAAAATCTGTTTCGAGGCATTATATCACAAAATGATATAAGGGTCAAAATGCCGGATCTGCAATTATTCATAGTTTGTGAACTCTGAGTGCTCTTGTAGCATTGATAACTGCTATTATCATTACACCTACATCAGCGAATATAGCAAGCCACATATCGGCAATGCCGAGTGCTCCGAGAACAAGACATGTGAATTTTACAATAAGCGAGAATATTATATTCTGATAAACGATTCCTATGCATTTCTTTGAGATCTTGATCGCTTTGGAAATCTTAAGAGGGTCATCATCCATAAGAACGATATCTGCAGCCTCAATAGCAGCATCTGAGCCCATAGCACCCATAGCAATGCCGATGTCAACTCTTGAAAGCACAGGAGCATCATTGATTCCGTCACCGACAAATGCAACCTTGGATTTATCGGATGTCTTGGCAGCTAAAAGCTTCTCTATTTCATTAACCTTGTCACCCGGAAGGAGCTCACTGTGTACCTCATCAATGCCAAGTGAAGCAGCAACCTTGTCAGCTACGGATTTTGAATCACCCGTAAGCATGATAGTTTTTTCAACACCTGCATTTTTCAAAGCTTTGATAGCTTGACTAGAGGTTGGTTTTTCTACATCGGATATAACAATATGTCCGGAATATTTTCCGTTGACGGAAATATGGATGATCGTTCCTATGCTGTGACAGGAAATATATTGAATGCCTAAATGGTCCATAAGCTTACTGTTTCCTACAGCTACCAAAGTACCGTCTACTTTTGCAATAACACCCTTTCCGCTTATTTCATTTATCTCTGTAACTCTTGTTCTGTCAAGCTCGATGCCATATGCCTTTTGAAGGCTTTTGCTGATAGGATGTGATGAGGCACATTCCGCAAGAGCGGCAAGCTCTATAAGCTTATGCTCATCAATGTCGTTATGATGTATTGCTGATACCTCAAATGTACCTTTTGTAAGTGTACCGGTTTTATCAAAGACAACAGTCTTTGTATGTGAAAGTATCTCGAGATAGCTTGAGCCCTTTATAAGGATTCCTTCCTTGCTTGCACCGCCGATACCGGCAAAAAAGCTAAGCGGTATACTTATTACAAGTGCGCAAGGACAGCTCATAACAAGAAATGTAAGTGCTCGATATATCCAGTCTTCAAACATAGGAGAAGCTGATCCGGCGATTAGCAAAATGATCGGGGGTATTACAGCAAGTGCAAGTGCGCTGAAGATTACGGCAGGAGTGTATATCCTTGCAAATTTCGATATAAATTCCTCAGAGCGCGATTTTTTCATGCTTGCACTTTCTACAAGCTCAAGGATTTTTGAAACTGTAGATTCACCGAATTCCTTTGTAGTTTTTATCTTAAGAACTCCGGTCATGCATATGCAGCCGCTTATAACATCATCGCCTATGCCGACATCCCTTGGGAGGCTTTCTCCTGTAAGGGCAGCAGTATCAAGTGAAGATGAGCCTGATACGACAGTTCCGTCTATCGGAACCTTTTCACCCGGCTGAACTGTTATAACTGTACCGATTGCTACTTCATCGGGATCGGTTTGGATCAGCTTGCCGTCAATCTCGATATTTGCATGATCAGGACGTATATCCATTAGTTCTGTTATATTTTTTCGGCTTTTTCCGACTGCATAGCTTTGGAAAAGTTCACCAATCTGATAAAATAGCATAACGAATATGGCTTCATCATAGTCGCTGCTTTTTTTATAGATAGCAAGAACAAAAGCGCCGATCGTAGCAATGGCCATAAGAAAGTTTTCATCAAAAGGCCTGCCGTTTATAATTCCGTGCCATGCTTTTTTTAATATGTCATAGCCGATTATCACATAGGCTGCAAGGTAGAAACAAAGCTTTACAGGATCCTCGGGATTTATAAGCTTTAAAAGAACAAGCATTGCTGCAACGATGATAATACGTATAAGAACTTTTTTTTGCTTTTTTTTCATAAAATCTTCCTCTTTTTTGATGCACGTTTATGCATCAAAGCTGTTTTGGTCGTTGATTAAACGATTGTTTAATTGTGTGATTTAAATTTTGCCTCTCAATGAGAGGCAGATGTAGTAAATATATGCTTAAAATTCGATTTCACAATCAGGCTCAACCTTCTTGCATGCCTTAAGTACGTTTTTCATAACTTTTTTAGGATCCTGACCTTCTTCAAATTCAACTGACATTTTCTGAGTCATAAAGCTTACAGCTGCTTTTGCAACTCCCTCAACCTTGTTTGCTGTTTCTTCCATAAGGTTTGCACAGTTGGCACAATCAACCTCGATGTCATAAGTTTTCTTCATAAATATCTTCCTCCGAATTGTATTTGCACTAACGATTAAAAGTTTGCTTAATTGTTATATCGGTAATATAATACCAAATAAAAGCATTGTCAAGCACTAAGTATTCATGCCGTGCCTTGGCATGGCATGAATACTTAGTATTTGACAATCAAACATGTATGAGCATGCAGACCGATAGGGCTATTAGAAAGGTTTTATATGGAAAATAAAAAATTACCACACAATCATTGCGAGGGAGACAGTCATCCGGAATCATTTTGTGATGTGCTTTCCAGAACAGAAGATTTTGAACGGATATCTAACATATTTAAACAGGTAGGAGATCCTACAAGAATAAGGATATTCTGGTTTTTATGCCACTGTGAGGAATGTGTTATAAATATCGCGGCAATAATGGATATGTCAAGCCCGGCAGTATCACATCACTTAAGAATGCTGAAAAATACAGGACTTATAATCAGCAGAAGAGAAGGCAAGGAAGTATTTTACAGTGCAGCAAAGACTCCGATCGCACAGCTTTTGCATGAAATGATAGAGCAGGTCATGCAAATAACCTGCCCCGATTGACTTTGGTATCATAATAATTTTTTTAACTTATCAATATCGAGATTCGAGTAATCAATAAGAAATGTGTGACGGCTTGTCGAATCGCCGTTTAGATAGTATTCAGACAGGGCCTTTATTTCAAGGCCTTTTTCTTTTAACAGCTGTTTGATTTCTATATCGTCTTTTTTTGTATCAAGCTTCAATAGAAAATGAAGCCCGGATGTATTTTCCAAAACATGGCATTTATCAGCATAGCTGCTTTTTGATATATAATCCAGCAGTTCTTTTCTTTTACGGCTGTAATACAGACGCATTCTGTTTATATGTTTTTCGAAATAGCCTCTTTTTATAAATTCAGCAAGTGTATATTGTTCAAAATTTGAAACTGTGCAGGAATAAAATGAAAGCTGCTCATAAAATTTATTTGAAAGTGCAGGCGGTAAAACCATATAGCTTATACGGATGGTTGGAGAAAGCGATTTTGAAAATGTATTCATATATATGACCCTGTCAGATACGTCTATGCTGAAAATAGGCGGAACAGGTCTGCCGATGGTTCTGAATTCACTGTCATAATCATCTTCTATTATATAACGCCCCTGATTTTCATTTGCCCATGCCAGTATTTCATAACGTCTTGCAGCCGGCATAGTTATACCGGTCGGGAAATGATGAGCCGGGCTTATATGTGCTATGTCTGCATTGCATTCTCTAAGAGATTCAATAGAAATGCCTGATTCATCCATAGAAGCCAGCCTGCAGTCTATCCTGTTTATAGAATAGATTTTAAGAAGCCTGTCATAGCCCGGATTTTCGACGCAATAAATTTTATCACTGCCCAAAAGATGGATTATAAGACCATAAAGGTATTGAGTTCCGGCACCGATTATGATCTGCGAGGGATCAACAACTATGCCCTTGAATGAACTAAGATGCTCGGCAATCGCCTCTCTCAGATCTGATATTCCTCCGACAGGTGAGCTTTGCATAAGAGCATCCTTTTTGTTAGAGATCACATCACGCATAACCCTTGCCCATACAGAAAACGGAAAATTATCAGGATCATATTCGGATTCAGAAAGTGAAAAAAGCTTTTTAATCACAGGACTGACAGCGGGCTTTATCGGCATTGCATTAATCCTTTGGACTTTTTTAATGCCTGAGATATCAGAGGCATAGTAGCCCTTCTTTGGAATGGTATAGATATAGCCTTCGCTGATCAGCTGGTCATATGCATTTTGGATCGTTATGGTACTAATCCCGTTATTTTTAGCAAAAAAGCGCTTGGACGGCAGCTTTTCATTTGGAAGGATATTGCCGTTTATTATATCTTTTTTTAAGCATTTATAGACATATTGATAAAGTGGCTCATTTATATTTTCAAAATTGTATGTAAGCATGTGAGATTCTCCAAACTGGAATAAAAAAATATATTATTCTGAACATTTCTTTATAACCAAAAATATTGTAGCATTGTCACAAGCACAAAACAAGGGCAATAAAACGGCCGGATTAAGGAGGATGATCATGGATTATAATACACAATATGAATTAAATAAGGGGCTTGCACAGATGCTTAAGGGCGGCGTTATCATGGATGTAACGACACCTGAGCAGGCAAAGATAGCACAGGAAGCAGGTGCATGTGCGGTTATGGCTCTTGAGAGGATACCGGCAGATATAAGAGCAGCCGGCGGAGTTTCAAGGATGAGTGATCCAAAGATGATAAAGAGCATTCAGGATGCTGTCAGCATTCCGGTAATGGCAAAATGCAGAATAGGACATTTTGCGGAGGCACAGATACTTGAAGCAATAGAGATAGATTATATTGATGAGTCAGAGGTGCTTTCACCGGCAGATGACCTGTATCATATAGATAAGAAGAAGTTCAAGGTTCCTTTTGTATGCGGAGCAAGAGATCTTTCAGAGGCGCTTCGAAGGATTGGTGAAGGTGCAGCAATGATAAGAACAAAGGGAGAACCCGGAACAGGCGATATTATTCAGGCCGTAAGGCATATGAGAAAAATGAATGCACAGATAAGACATGCAGCTTCCTTAAGAGAGGATGAGCTTTTTGAGGAGGCAAAGCGTTTGCAGGTTCCTTATGAGCTTATCAAATATGTAGCCGAAAATAAAAAGCTACCTGTAGTAAATTTTGCAGCAGGCGGAGTTGCAACCCCCACGGATGCATCGCTCATGATGCAGCTGGGAGCAGAGGGCGTTTTTGTCGGCTCGGGAATATTTAAATCAGGTAATCCTAAAAAACGAGCAGAGGCAATTGTCCAAGCTGTTACGAATTATACAGATGCTAAGCTTATCGCAAGGCTTTCAGAAGATCTGGGTGAAGCGATGGTTGGAATCAATGAAAATGAGATAAAGCTTATAATGGAAGAAAGAGGCATATGATGCAGGTAGGAGTATTGGCTGTTCAGGGTGCATTTGCAGAGCATAAGCAGATGATGGAAAGTCTTGGATGCACATGCAGGGAGATCAGAAAAAAAGAAGACCTTTCGGATATATCCGGCATTATTTTGCCCGGAGGAGAAAGCACTGTTCAGGGTAAGCTTATAGAAGTACTCGGAATAGAAGATATACTTAGAGAAAAGATTAAAGAAGGACTTCCGACGCTTGCAACCTGTGCGGGACTTATATTGATCGCCGAAAATATTGTAAATGATGAAAATGTATATCTTGGAACGATGCCTGTAAGCGTGAAGCGAAATGCCTACGGCAGACAGCTTGGAAGCTTTGAAAGAAGAGCAGATGTAAGAGGTTTTGGTGAATATCCTATGATCTTTATTCGGGCGCCTTTTATAGAATCAGCCGATGATGATAATGTAGAAATATTGGCAGATGTTGATGGACATACAGTGGCTGCTGCTTATAAAAATCAAATAGGATTAGCATTTCACCCGGAGTTAAGCAGTGACTGCAGAATACACAGGGCTTTTCTGGATAAGGTAAAGAAATTTGACGCCAAGGCCAAAAGAACTTTTGACCAAGGCTGATACGTAAAAGGGGTGCCGCATTATAGAGTTAATGTGACATCCCTTTTATTTTTGTATATAAGAATCATTTTGATATTTTCAATTTTGCAATTAAAGCTGATTCCAAGTATTATTCGATTGTGATCTTGTTAACGCTGTCCTTCAATATTGAAATTATAATATCGTTCCTGGAGCGATTTGTTTCAGCTGCTATACGGTCAAGTTTGGCCAAGAGGTTTTCGCTGATTCGTATAGAAATTGTTTTAACTTGACCATTGTCTTTCTTTGTTATGATCAAAATATCTCTCCTCCGCTTTTGGCAGTATTTTAAATATGAGTGTAATTCTTCAGAAGCAACCTCCAAAATGCTTCACGTTTTGTCGATATCGCGTATCAGCCGGATAAAATTCCAAAATCAGTTTTATAAAGACAAACATTTCTCATCTGATTTAGAAAATTATGAATATTTACAAGCAAGCTTGCATCGGTGCTTTTAAGTGGTTGGCTCTGGTATCATAATTATATGTTTTGGAGAGGAAAATTGAAATACTACAAATATATATCAATTATGGTGATAATGTGAATATACAATGAATATCAAGTGAACCATAAATATATTTTGCAGAAATGGCATTGAAAAATAAGTGAAAATATGGATTAATATAAGCAAGTAATGAGTTGCTTTTTTGAAAATTGATGTGCGCATTGCACAGCTCTTATAGAAGTTGAGTGAGGCATAAAGTTATGGCAAGAGAACCATTAAAGCTTTCGTTTAAGATAGATCCGGTAAAAACAATGAAAAACGGGTATTCATATGAAGAAGCAAATGAAATGGCTGATAAAATGTGTATGAATAGAGGCTGTGTGAAAGTAACCAATGGTATTTATTCAGGAGAAAATACCAAAAAGGATTTTGTTGCGGTATGTGGTAGCATAAGCGATCTGATTAAGAAAGACTGGTTCAGGGCATGCGTACAGGAGATTTTGCTAATAACCAATAGTGGCTCAGATGATATGATAGAACATTATAAAAGCAAGGGCTACGTATTTAGCTAAAAAGTGAAATAAAGAAGGTGATACGTTATGATTTATGTTTCGGGCATTCATGCATTGAATCTAAATTGCAAATTGAATACAAGCGGTGACTGGCACCAGTCAGCGTTGAAATGGAAAGATATTACACTGCTTGACAGTGAAAAGTCACCTTTTGCCATAACTATTTTGATAGACTAAGCGAAAAAGCTAAAAGAAGCATTCGTGATGCACTGGAATACAAGGGATTGGATAAGTTTGATTACATTGTAAATAATCAAAAAGATAAATTGATTGATGAGAACCGCCTTGCTGAATGTTTTTTAAATGCATTTGATAAGATCGGATTGTTAAATACCATGGAAGAAAAAGAAAAGTTTGTACATGAAAATATAAAATTGTATGGTATTGATAGAACCAAAAGAAGCTTTGAAATCGAATACTCCGATGAAGATTACGAATATTGAGAGCAGGAAAACAATTAAGCATGAAAATAGTATCATTAAGAATAAACAGGAATATATAGGTGTTATATGAGAAAAGAAAGATGGGCTGATACACGTTTTGAGATAGATTTTCCGTTACCAGAACGAGTTCAGAGGATTGTTGACGAATTGGAACAATTAGATATGGAAGAACACTACGGATATTTTGAAGATTGTGGATTTATCGAATCCTTTGCAAAGCATTATATAGGGCATGGACTGACGGAGGAACAATACAATATATTGCTGCTAAGGTATCATGGAGGTTGAATATCTCAATGATTGTCCGGTAAACGACTGTAACAGCTATTATGTAGGACTGGCAGGAAGCAAGGAGTGGCAAATGAAACAGACAAATGAAAAAGTTAACTTAAAAGAAGAATTATTTAACAGACTTGAATCAAGCGATTTTGACAATTTCAGAAGTAACCTTTGTCACTACCTCAAAAATATTGGCGATCTGGATTTTATATATTCAATCATAGAAACCGATGTGATCACTTTATTTTATGAAAAGCAGATGCATGAGGAAGCAATTTATACGCTTGCTGCACTTGATTATATAAGTAAAGCAAATAAAATACCTATTTGCACAAGGTATGAACCTCTGAGACATTTTAAATTTGAGACGGTTATTTTCCCAAAACAGGCGGAAATCGTTTGCAGAGTTATGAATAATTATTCTTTTAAGGAAAAACTCTTAAAAAACGCTAATCCGGAGTTTTTAAAATATAATATAGTGGAAGGTGATATGCGGGATGTCTGCTGATATTAACAAATATAACCTTGATGCAATACTAATTATTTGTATATGGAAAAGATCCATAATGCTGTGAATGCTATTTGTAGATCACAGATGATAATTCCTGACAATACATGGGAATTTGTTGACAGTGCATTAAAACACGTAGATGATGAGCAGTATAGCAATGTATAAAAAGGGGAAATTCAATCTAAGAAACTCCAGATAGTTCAGAATTTTTTTGTAATCAGCTTTTGTCCTCTGGTAGTGAGAAGCCTTTTCGGCTTCAATTGTGTAAGCACAAAGTGAAAAACTTTCTTTGTGAACATCCATTCCTACGTAAACTGTGTTATAATTCATTTGATGACCTCCCTTTGTATGCGGTAATCCCTGTTACTATTTGTTTTTGTTGATCCATTAGTATACAGGTAAATCCACGAAGTTACAAATTGGAGGTCATTACATATTGTCTAAA
>CAVLAA010000038.1:9939-16953 GCA_963660835.1 bacterium | reverse complement strand
ACATTGGAGGGTTGTTATGAAAAAAAAGAGTATCACGTTCAGAATTATACTTATTTTTGCAATTATTTTACTATCAGTATTAATGCTGGTCATTGCGCCATACAGAACAAATGCCTCCTCAAATATTACATCATCATGCAGAAATAAATATTATACAAGCATATATGTTAATTGCGGTGATACACTTTGGAGCATAGCTGATAAATATATTACAGATGAATATAGCGACAATTTTCAATATATCAACGAGATTATGAGCATCAATAATATGCATGACTCCGGTATAAAATCCGGAACGAAAATATGTATTCCTTATTATGCATAACAACCGGTTATTTGTAAATTAAAAAGAAACTCCTTTATCCTTTGGGTGAGGAGTTGATTCTGATAAAATAATATTTTATTTTGCTCACTTTTGTAAAAGCTGTTGACAAAGTAATTTAGATGGCTGTATATTGTTTATGAAGATTTAATATTTATTTTTGCAAGTATATTATAGTCAAATACGATATTATACATTTTGAGCTTATAGAGCTATATCTAGGGATTGCCGATAACATATAGGCAGTTTCAAGATGAATAATTCGTGTATAAATCCTTTCAATTTTATACATATACAAAAAGGGAGACTCCTTCGGGGGTCTTTCTTTTTTATGCAAGTGCATACGAAGACTTCAAATATTATGTTTTTTGGCAGCATGTTATGATAAAATAAATTAAACGATGTCAGGGTCAAAAGAGGAGGTATTTGAAGTGCAGGACTATATGAAAGCATTTGTTTTAGAAGGAGAGTGGGCACCAAAATCGGGATATATTCTTTCAGCCAGAGAATTAAAGGATAGAAGAGCTATGCGTGCTGATCTGGTATACAAAAATATTTCGGCTGAACTTAAAAGCGTTCCGATACCACAGATAGGCAGTGACGATGTCCTTATTAAAGTTGGAGCATGCGGTATCTGTGGAAGTGATCTTCATGCAGTAAGAGCAAATGCTGAAGGGTATTCTGCCTTTGCAAGTCATGTAAAGCTTCCGGTAATTCTCGGACATGAATTTTCGGGAGAAGTAGTTGAGGTGGGTAAGAATGTAACAAATACCAAAATAGGAGATATTATTTCAGTTGAGCAAATAAGATGGTGCGGAACCTGTCGTGTATGCAGAACAGGAATGTTTAATCAGTGTGAGAATCTTGAAGAAACAGGCCTTTCATGTGATGGTGCTTTTGCCGAATATGCATTGGTTCCCAAGAAATATGTATGTGTGATAAATGACATAGCAGAGAGACTGGGAGATAAACAGGCAGCTTTTGAAGCCGGTGCGCTTGCAGAGCCTACATGTGTTGCATACAGCGGAATACAAATAAATGGCGGAGGCATTAAGCCAGGAGCAAATGTAGCAGTATTTGGTGCAGGCCCAATCGGACTGGTATCTATAGAACTTGCAAGAGCATTTGGCGCATCAAAAATATTTGTATTTAATACAAATCCTGCAAGAGATTATTTGGCAAAGGCTATGGGTGCTGACTATGTGTTTAATCCAAGAAGCCTAAAGGAACAGGGAACATCAGCTGGTGAAGCTGTAATGGAATTAACAAATGGTATAGGAGCAGGAACTATTATAGAAGCAACCGGAAACTTCGCAGAGGTTTATCCTGAGATTATGAAATGCATAGGTATCGGTGCCAAGGTGATCCAGTTGGGGATAGGTTCTAAACCAGCAGTTTTTGATGTTATGCCATTGCTTAGAAAGAATGCACATATTGTTGGATCACTTGGACATGCAGGCAGTGATATTTTTCCATCGGTTTTAAGACTTATGGCATCCGGACGAATTGATATGAGAAAGATGATTACCGGCAGATTTAATCTTAACGATATCAGTAAGGCTATTAATGATTCAGGAAAGAGAGAGCTTGGACATGGAAAGGTTATGGTGAGCAGTTTTTATAAAAATTGACATTTAGAGCGATATGATGGTATACTTTCAACTATTCGGAAAACGCAGGTTTTTCGAATAATTGAATAAAAATAAACAAAATAGAACTAATATCATATTATAGCACTGCTATTTTATTAATTAATTGATACCGGGTTAAAAGGTCTTTTATCTCGGTTTTAGGAGGTAGATTTGAAGACTGATCTCACATACAGGAATCAAAGAGATATTGAGGACACATTAAAGCTTCGTGCTGTTCTTAAAACTCTTCCGGAATTCACTTCGGATTTTTTTCGCGGAATAAGTACAACTACGGCTGCCAGTACCCGTATCAAATATGCTTATGACATAAGGATATTTTTTCAATTTATAGTTGAAAGCAATCCTGCATATCATGATAAGCCTATTACCGCACTATCAATAGATCTGCTTGATAAGATCACTCCTCTTGATCTTGAGGAATATATAGAGTATTTAAAGGCCTATAAGCCTAATGACTCAGATATTTATATAACTAATGGGGAAAAAGGCATAAAACGCAAACTGAGCGCTTTAAGAGCCTTTTACGCATATTATTTTAAACGGGAAATGATAAAGACTAATCCAACTCTATTGATAGATATGCCAAAGCTTCATCAAAAGGAAATAATAAGACTTGATGCTGATGAGGTAGCTGCTTTACTTGATTTTGTAGAATCAGGAACAGGTGCAATGTCTGAACACCAAAAAAATTATTTAAAAAAGACAAGGCTTAGGGATCTTGCGCTTATTACTCTCCTGCTCGGAACAGGCGTTCGTGTATCTGAATGTGTTGGTCTTGATTTAGATGATGTTGATTTTAGAAATAATGCTATACGGGTTATCCGAAAAGGCGGAAATGAAATGTTTGTTTATTTCGGTGATGAAGTAGAAAATTCCTTAAAAAATTATATAGAAGAACGTAAAGAGATAAATGCGGTTGATGGGTCTGAAAATGCATTGTTTTTATCATCTCAGAGAAAACGTATTTCAGTAAAAGCCGTAGAAAACCTTGTAAAGAAATTCTCACAGCATATTACTACTACCAAAAGAATAACTCCGCATAAGCTCAGAAGCACTTACGGAACGGCTTTATACCAGGAAACCGGGGATATATATCTTGTTGCCGATGTATTAGGTCATAAGGATGTTAATACAACTAAAAAGCACTATGCAGCTATGTCGGATCAGCGACGCCGCAAAGCTGCAAATGCCGTAACTTTAAGAGAATCTGATTTATAACAGATTCATATCAAGTTCAGTAAAGCTGTTTATATAGATATCACTGATTGCCTTTATTTTGGCTGTATCCGCTTTAGCTGATTCATCAAAAATGCCTATCAGCTTGAAACCAGCTTCATGTACTGTTTTTGCTGCATGGTAGGCATCTTCAAAAATATAAATATCTTTTTTAGTGCACCTAAAGTCTTCCGATGCTTTCATATAGATATAAGGAAGGCTTTTATTTGTATTGTAATCAACACAGGTGTATATTTTTTTTAAATATTTAAGAATATCAAGTCGTTTAAAAGCCTTGATGATGTAACTTTTATCACTGGATGTGGCAACTGTTATCGGAATATCTCTTTGATACAGCCAATTCAGAGTATTTACTACACCGGGTTTTAATTCAACCTCGTATTCATAAAAATCATTAGCGAGCTTTGAGATATCTTTGATCATCTTGTCAGAGTCTTCTTTAATGCCATAGTGCTGCTTTATATATTCTACACTCTGATTTAATGACATTGTTATAAGCTTTTCGCTAAAATCAGCTTCAGGTAATATATTTAATGATTCAAGATAGCGTATCCCAATATCGTTCCATATCCACATAGAATCAAGCAATGTTCCGTCAGCATCAAATACGGCACCTGATATCATTGTACTACTACCTTTTGTGCAAGCTCTTTTAGCTCTTGTGTCTTTTTAGTAATATTATCAGCGGCGAATATTGCACTGATAACGGCAACACCGGATATTCCTGTTCCTGTAAGCCTAATGATATTCTTTTCATTGATACCACCAATTGCAGTAACAGGGACATCAACAGTCTCACATATTTCTTTTAATACTCTTTTTTCGAGCGTAGTTACATCTTTTTTTGAACCTGTAGGGAAAACAGCACCGGTTCCAAGATAGTCTGCACCTGCATCTACTGCTGCTACTGCTTCAGATACATTGTGTGCCGAAACGCCTATTATTTTATTGGGACCTAAAATCTTGCGGGCATTTTGTACATTTATATCATCCTGACCTACATGTACTCCGTCTGCATTGATTTTAAGCGCTATATCTATATTGTCATTTATGATCAACGGAATATGATATCTTGCACATAGCTCTTTAATCTGCTTCGCTTCAGCTAAAAAACTTTCTTCATCGAGATTTTTTTCGCGAAGCTGTATCATTGTTGCTCCGCCCATAATGGCTTCATGAACCTCTTCATAAAGGCTTTTTCCATTTAACCATGATCTGTCTGTGACTGCATATAATAGCATATCCTTTTTTTGTAATTTCATTTCAGATACCTTCTATCATCATACTATTTGACGGCTATTTTACATCATTTAGTATCAGAATTACAATATAAAAATAATATTTTGGAGGAAAAGTAAAAAATTGATTGACAAATAAAAAAAAATGCAACATAATTTAAGAAAATTATGCAAGGGAGCCGAAAGGCTGAGAGGAAGTTTACTTCGACCTTTATACCTGATGTGGATAATGCCACCGTAGGAAGCGATTATATCTGACTGCTTACAGAGCCATTCTCATCAGGATGGTTCTTTTTTGTGCAATAATCCTTCATGCAGAAAGCGTGCTCGCATGAGGTTCTATATTACAAACAGTTCTATAAACAAACATATTCCGTAGAAACGGATAGCATCCAGGGGGAGCGCCTTTGATGCGAAGCTCACATAATATGTGAGATTTAAGCGATGGGAAGCCGTGTTCCGGCGCGAGAGGAAGCCATTAAGCTTCGACCGACCACATTGTGGTTTAATATCGCTTGGTTTGTTTATGGAGCTGTTTTTTTTATTTGATGTGACATTGTATCATATTTTGATACTTGCATGATAAAACTTTTATGAAAGGAAGAAATGCCTATGATAAAAATAAATGGCGAGATGCTAAACAGAGATGAATTATTTTTGCAGGAATATCTTGAAGAAAATAATTATCAGATCAAAAAAATTGCAGTTGAATGTAACGGAGAAATTGTAACTAAATCGCAATATTCAACATTTGTGCTTCATAGCGGAGATGTCGTAGAAATTGTAAGCCTTGTAGGCGGAGGCTGAAGGCAAACGCTTTTTGAATCCAATATTTTATAATGAAAAGAGGTTAGAAAAATGTCAAAGGATACTTTTACACTTGGAGGAAAGGAATTTTCATCACGCTTTATCTTAGGCTCAGGCAAATATTCGCTTGAGCTTATAAAGGCTGCAATCGAGAATGCAAAGGCAGAAATAATCACACTTGCTGTAAGAAGGACTAATACAAAGGAATCTGAAAATATACTTGATTTTATTCCTGATAGTGTTACTCTCCTACCCAATACATCAGGAGCACGAGATGCCGATGAAGCAGTTCGAATAGCACATATGTCACGTGAGCTTGGCTGCGGAGATTTTGTAAAGATTGAAATAATGAAGGATAGTAAATATCTTCTTCCAGATAATGAAGAAACAGTTAAGGCTACGCGTATACTTGCAGATGAGGGCTTTGTGGTTCTGCCGTATATGTTCCCGGATCTGTATACAGCAAGAGAACTTCAAAAATCAGGAGCTGCAGCTGTTATGCCTCTTGCATCACCTATAGGATCTAATAAAGGGTTAGCATCAAAGGATTTTATTCAAATTTTGATTGATGAAATTGATCTTCCCATAATTGTTGATGCAGGTATAGGAAAGCCATCTCAGGCCTGTGAGGCTATGGAAATGGGCTGCGCAGCTGTAATGTCCAATACGGCAATCGCAACTGCCGGAGACATACCGATGATGGCACATGCTTTTAAATGTGCTATAGAAGCAGGCAGAGCCGGATATCTTGCAGGTATAGGACGTGTTCTTGAACGTGGAGCTTCAGCATCCGACCCGCTTACAGGATTTTTACACGATTAATAGGAGGCAGCAATAAATGTCAGAAAATAATTTTTTTGTTGATTCATCCAAGCTTAGTCAAGCTGCTTTGCAAAAAAAGCATAAACTGGAACAGGATCCGGCATCCAGATCTGATCATATGAAATATATGGAAGGAATGGAGCAGATAAAATCAGATGTAATGGAAAAAGTAATGAAGCAGGTTGAAGGATATGATCATTCTAAATATACCGCTTCAGATGTCAGACGAGCACTTCAGGCTGATACATGCTCTGTAGAGGATTTTAAAGCCCTTTTATCTCCTGCTGCTGCGCCTTTTCTTGAAGAAATGGCAAAAAAGGCAAAATATGAAACAGGAAAACATTTTGGTAATACAGTATATATATTTACACCTATTTATATTGCAAATTACTGTGAGAATTATTGTATATATTGCGGATTTAACTGCTATAACGATATTGCAAGAAAAAAACTCGATTCAGAGGAAATTGAAAAGGAAATGAAAATCATTTCTGATTCCGGAATTGAAGAAATTCTGATCCTGACAGGTGAAAGCCGTTCTATGAGCTCTGTAGAATACATAGGTGAAGCATGCAGGCTTGCCCGAAAGTATTTTAAAAATATCGGATTAGAAGTCTATCCTATGAATTCTGATGAATACAAATATCTTCATGAGTGCGGAGCAGACTATATAACTGTTTTCCAAGAGACCTATGATCCTGATAAATATGAAACACTGCACCTTATGGGGCATAAACGAATATGGCCATACAGATTTGAAGCTCAGGAAAGAGCACTCATGGGAGGAATGAGAGGCGTTGGATTTTCGGCCCTTTTAGGTCTGGCAGATTTTAGAAAAGATGCTCTTGCAACTGCTCTTCATGCATATTATCTTCAGCGAAAGTATCCTCATGCAGAATTTTCGCTCTCATGCCCCAGATTAAGACCAATTATCAAT
>CAVLAA010000038.1:0-9929 GCA_963660835.1 bacterium | reverse complement strand
GATAAGATCAATCCGCTTGATGTGCATGAAAAGGAACTATGCCAGATACTTTGCGCTTACAGGATATTTATGCCATTTATAGGGATTACAGTCTCGTCCAGAGAACAGAAGCATTTTCGAGATGGTATTGTCAAGATCGCAGCTACAAAGGTATCGGCCGGTGTTTCTACAGGAATTGGAGATCATGAAGCAAAATATACAGGCTGTGATGACAATGATACAGGTGATGAACAGTTTGAAATTGCCGATGCAAGGAGTTTTGGACAAATGTATTCTGATATAGCAAATGAAGGTCTGCAGCCTGTGCTGAATGATTATGTTTACGTTTAAAAAAATATGTATTACTAATAGGCATCTATGCAGCGGCGATTTTATTGACCGTATAAATGCAATATTACAAACAGATGTAGATATGCTTATTTTAAGGGAAAAGGACTTAACTGAAAACGAATATATCCGGCTTGCTGACAGAGTAATTGCATTATGTAACAAATATAATAAGGAATGTATTCTTCATTCATATGTTTGTGCAGCTAAAGAGCTTGGACATAAAAAAATACATCTTACAATGCATGATTTTTTAAATCTATCGGATAGTGATAGAAAGTTCTTTGAAAAAATAGGCGTATCTACACATTCTGTAAAAGAGGCAATTGCAGCTTGGGAGTTCGGTGCATCATATATCACAGCAAGTCATATTTATCAAACAGATTGTAAAAAAAATCTTATACCCAGGGGCATAGCATATTTGAAAGAAGCTGCTAAGGCTGTAGACATAGATGTATATGCATTAGGCGGAATTAATCACAATAATATGAATGAATGTATAAATGCCGGGGCAAGCGGAATATGTATGATGTCTCAATATATGAAAGGCGAATTAAATTGAATACTATTACACTTAAGGAAATGCAAAATAAAGCAGATGAGTTTGTTCTGCTTGATATGCGAGGTGAGATTTCATATCAGAACGGACATATCCCAAATGCACTACTCTATTCCGATTTAAACAATATCATATTAGATAAATCGTCCAAATACATTGTTTACTGCACATATGGCGAGAAAAGCATTGCAGCAGCAGACGAACTGATTCGAAATGGATATGATGCTAAAAGCCTTATAGGAGGATATACAGCCTGGCTTAGGCAGGAAATGTCTGAACTTGAAAGATATGAACGACAGATGATATTGCCTGAGGTAGGAATCAATGGTCAAAGAAGGCTATCTGAGGCTAAAGTGCTTGTAGTTGGTGCAGGAGGTCTTGGATGTCCGGCTCTCCAATATCTCGCAGGTGCCGGTGTAGGAACTATTGGCATTGTTGATGCCGATGAAGTAAGTATTACCAATTTACACAGACAGGTGCTTCATCCCGAAAAAAATATCGGAAAAAATAAGGCTGAATCTGCAAAGGAAATGCTATCTTGCTTAAATGGAAAAATAAAGATAAATGCTTATCCAACATATTTGCGAGCTGAAAATATAAATCAGATAATCAATGATTATGATTTTGTAATAGATGCTGTAGACAATTTTGAAACAAAATTTTTAATTAATGATGCATGTGTAATAGCAAAAAAGCCATTTTGCCATGCCGGAGTAATTCAATTTCATGGACAGATAATGACATATGTACCTGGTAAAGGCCCATGCTATAGATGTATCTTTGAAGAAATACCTCAAAAGGGTTCAATAGAAACATGCAGTCAGGCAGGTGTTATAGGCGCTGCTGCAGGCATAATAGGCTGTATGCAGGCTGCTGAAGCAATTAAATATATTCTGAAATGCGGAAAGCTTTTGACAGGAGCTATGTATGTTTATGATGCACTCAGTTTAAAGACAAGAATTGTTGATTTTCACAAATGCAATCCATCCTGTCGTGTATGCGGTAAAAATGCAGATATCACGAACGTATATGATGACCGTAGTGAATACCTTAATACCTGCAAAATATAATAATTAAAGAAATACAAAGAATAAACGCTTCGGCAGAGCAACGGGCTCATATCGAAGCGTTTTTTTATGTTATATTGTTTATCGTTCTTCTCTGAAGTAATTTCTGCCAAGTGATGCAGGCGGCTGATTTTCCTTTTTGCTCCTTATGCTTGTTAATATAAGAACGAATAATGTAACTATATAAGGAATCATTTTGTAGATTTCCTGTATATACATATTATCCATTCCTGTTGGAAGATAAAGATAAAGAATATATAGACCACCAAAAAGTATAGAGGCAAATATGTCTACTACAGGTCGCCATACAGCAAATATAACCAGAGCTATAGCAAGCCATCCTCTGTCTCCGAATGCATCGTTAGACCATACTCCGCAGGCATAGTCCATTACATAATAAAGACCACCAAGACCTGCGATCATACATCCGATACAGGTTGCGCTATATCTGTAGCGTGTTACATTGATCCCTGCAGCATCAGCGGTTGCCGGATTTTCTCCGACAGCACGAAGATGAAGACCTGTACGTGTTTTACTAAATATATAGGCCATTATAAGAGCAACAACGATTGCTACGTATACAAGAAATCCGTATGAAAGAAATAACTTTCCGAACCATCCTGTTGTTTCCGCTCCGGGTAAATCTGTTTTGAAGTATTTGCTTGTAGCAGTTAATGCTATTGACGGTACATCAGAACCGGCAAGCTTGATAAGAGATCCACCAAAGAAGTTTCCGAAGCCTACACCAAATGTTGTCATGGCCAAACCGGTAACATTTTGATTTGCTCTAAGAGTAACTGTTAAAAAGCAATATAACAAGCCCATCAAAAGAGATCCGATCAGGCAGCATATAATAGGAATAAAAACAGCAAGGAATGGTACAATTACGGCAGCATGCTCTTCATAAAGAAATGAACCTATAACACCGCTTATAGCACCTACATACATTACACCCGGGATTCCAAGATTGAGGTTACCGGATTTCTGCGTTAAAATCTCACCCAAGCTGCCGAAAAGAAGCGGTATTCCCTGAGCTACAGCTCGCGGTATAAAAGAAATCAAAAATGCTAACATTAGTTCTGTGCCTCCTTTTTACCTGAATGACTGCGCTTGATCTTATAGTTTATGAAGAATTCACATCCTATAAGTGTAAACAGAATAATGCCTGTAATAATATCTGAAAATGATTGATTCAAACCAAAAGCAGTAGATATTTCGCTTGCTCCGTTATCCATAAATACAATAAGAAAGCTTGATAAGACCATTGAAACAGGGTTGAATTTTGCAAGCCATGAAACTAAAACAGCTGTAAATCCTTGGCCGCCTACAATAGATGTAGAAACCGTATGATTTACACTTCCGACTAAAAGTAATCCTACTAAGCCGCATACAGCACCTGAAAGAGCTACTGTACGAAGGATTACCTTTTCAACTTTAATACCTACATATCTCGCTGTATTTATACTCTCTCCTACTACAGACAATTCATATCCATGCTTACTGTAATTAAGATAATAGTACATAATAACAGTAACAGCTGCAGCAACGATAATGCAAAGGAGATATTTTGAACCAAATACATTTGGCAGCCATCCTTCATTGCTGCTTTGGTTTATGATTCCGATCGCTCCTGAACCCTTTGGCACCTCCCATACGATTGAGAAGCATGCTACAAGCTGAATAGCGATATAATTCATCATAAGTGTTGAAAGAGTTTCGTTGGTATTCCATTTTGCTTTGCAAAATCCTGGTATCATAGCCCATACGGCACCTGCTGCTATACTTGTGATGATCATAAGAAGTATAATAACTGCATTTGGAACTTTACCTGCTAAGCAGATCATGCAGGCAGCAGAAGCAAGACCACCTATAAGTACCTGGCCTTCACCGCCGATATTCCAAAACTGCATTTTAAATGCCGGTGTCAGTGCCAAAGCTATCATAAGAAGGATTGCCAGATTCTGAAATGTAACCCATGTCTTACGTACGCTTCCAAATGCACCCTTTATGATTGAAGCATAAAAGTCAATAGGATTTAGTCCTGTAGCACATGCAGTAACAATTGCACATACGATCAATGCAATTACTATAGCAATGACACGGATGATAATTGCTTCCTTACGTGATGTACCGGAACGTCTTGCCGCTATATGGAATAATGGTTCACGTTTAGTTCTTTTCATTATCGGAGCCTCCCAACTTAGTCATTAAAAGTCCTACTTCGTTTTTATCGGCGGTTTTACCATCGACAATACCGCTGACTTTGCCTCCGCAAAGAACTAAAATTCTATCGCAAAGAGCCATTAGTACATCTAAATCCTCACCTACAAAAATAACAGCTACTCCATTTTTCTTTTGTTCATTAATAAGATCATAAATAGTATATGAAGCATTAATATCAAGTCCGCGTACAACATAGGCTGTTAAAAGCACTGTAGGTGCACTTGCAATTTCACGTCCGACTAATACTTTCTGAACATTTCCTCCTGAAAGTCTTCTGACAGGCGTTTCAATACTTGGTGTAACTACATCAAGCTCATCAACTACCTTTTCAGCAAGCTTTTTAGGCGATTTTCTGTCTGTGAAGATAGACTTTCCATTTCTAAATGAACGCAGCATCATGTTGTTAGTAAGATCCATGCTGCCTACAAGACCCATTCCGAGACGATCTTCAGGAACAAAAGAAAGAGAAACACCCATTTCCATGATCTTAAGCGGATCCTTGCCTATAAGCTCTTCTCTGCTTTCGTTATCCTCAACATAGCTTATGCTTCCGGAATCAACCTTTTGGAGTCCTGCGATAGCCTCAAGAAGTTCCTTTTGGCCACAGCCTGAGATACCTGCAATTCCAAGAACCTCTCCGCTGTTTGCTGTAAATGAAACATCGTCAAGCTTTAAAACACCGTCCTCACTATGAACGGTGATATTCTTTACTTCTATACGTGGCTTAGGATTGACTGGCTCCGGTCTGTCTATATTTAAAGTTACCGAATGACCGACCATCATATTGGTCATTTCCTGAGCATTTGTATCCTTAGTCATCATATCGCCAATGTATTCACCCTTACGCAGGATCGCTACACGGTCAGAAATAGCTTCTACTTCATGAAGCTTATGAGTAATGATAACAACTGTTTCACCCTCTTTTTTCATATTTCTCATAACTGCAAAGAGTTTCTCTGTTTCCTGAGGTGTTAAAACAGCAGTTGGTTCATCAAGGATAAGGATTTTAGCTCCTCTGTAAAGAGTTTTTACAATTTCTACAGTCTGTTTTTCTGATACAGACATATCATAGATTTTTTTGTTAGGATTAAATTCAAAGCCATATTTATCACAAATAGCTTTTATATCACTCTCGGCTTTTCGAAGATTAAGCTTTCCTTCCATTCCGAGAACAATATTTTCTGTGGCAGTTAAAACATCCACAAGCTTAAAATGCTGATGTACCATTCCGATGCCGTAATCATAGGCATCTCTTGGGGATTTTATAAAGGCTTCCTTTCCATCTATGAAAATTTGTCCTTCATCGGGGAAATAAATTCCCGCTAACATATTCATTAACGTCGTTTTACCACTACCATTTTCTCCAAGAAGGGATAAAATTTCTCCCTTATATATGGTAAGATTCACATCTTTATTCGCAATAATAGAACCAAATGTTTTCGTGACATTTTTTAATTCTATTGCGGCTTCTCTGTTTTCCAAATGCAAAAACCTCCCTCTTTACTTCTTTGTTCCGCAGGAATATCTTAAATATCAAATAATTTTATATTAAAAACATTCCTGTAAAACAAAAATCAAAAGCAGCGGAGAGACGACTTGCCTGCCTCCCCGCTGTAGAAATTATTTCTATAAGTGTTAATTAATATGCATTATCAAGAAGTGTGATTCCATCAATCTGAATATTGAAGTATGGAGCTGAACGGAACTGAGGATCAGACTCTGAGAAGTATCCGTCGATTATAACCTGATGATCCGGTGTGTAATCAGCATCTGTATCAATGTCTGCTTCATAGCTTGTAAGCTCTTTTCCGTCTACAGTAAATGTTGATGTGTCAAATACATGAAGGCTTCCGTCTTCAAGTTTTGCTTTAGCTTCTTCTACTGCTTCTTCTGTTCCTTCAGCAATTGCTGTACCATATTCTGTAAGTTCAACTGATCCTGTCTCGATTGTTCCTACATAATCAACGTCAATGTTTTCTCCAGTAGCAACACATGTCATAGCATATTCAAAATATGGCTGCCAGTTGATCTTTGAAGATACAAGATATGTATTAGGACATGAGTCAAATGTGCTTCCGTTGTAAGAAACGTTAGGTACTCCAGCTTCTTCGCATGCTGTAGGTGCACCCATTGAATCTGCATGCTGGCTGATAAGAACGCATCCGTCTGAAATAAGCTTGTTAGCGCCTTCTTTTTCAGCTGTCTCATCGTACCATGAACCTGTAAATGTTACTTCCATTGTTACAGATGGGCAAACAGATTTAGCACCAAGATAGAATGATGTATATCCTGAAATAACCTCAGCATATGTATAAGCGCCAACATATCCCATCTTTGCTTCGTCTTCTGTTATCTTTCCTTCTTCGATCATTTCATTCAGCTTCATTCCGGCTGTGATACCTGCAAGATAACGGCCTTCATAAATAGATGCGAATGCATCACTGAAATTATCAAGGTTTGCTGTATGAGCCTGAGTACCTGTAGCATGGCAGAACTGAACATCAGGATATTCCTGAGCTGCTTCCATTATATATGACTCATGGTTGAAGCTGTCTGCAAAAATGAAGTTACAGCCCTCATCAGCAAGCTCACAGGCTGCATCATATGCTTCCTGGTTTTCTGCTACGTTGTTTTTGAATACATACTCAACGCCAAGTGACTCACAAGCAGCCTTTGCTGCATCGATAAAGTTTTTATCGTATGTAGAGTTTTCATCATGCAGAGTAATAAATCCGGCTTTAACTTTTGAATAATCTACATCTGATTTATCAACAGATGAGCTTGTGCTTGCTGTGCTCTTGTCAGATGTGCTTGAAGCCTCGGTGCTTTCTGATGATGTGCTTGATGCAGAACTTGATGCAGATGAACTGCTTGAAGAACCTCCACAAGCTGCCATGGTAAGAGCCATGGCTCCTGTCATAAACAGGGCGATAACTTTCTTCTTCATTTTTTTCTCCTCTTTAAATTGTAATCTGGTACCACCTTTAGGTGGAATAGTGGTTTCTGCGAAACCATTTCATAGTTGCCAAAAATTTTGCTGCTTTAAGCCGCAAAATATTGTATTAATAAAGATTAACAGAGCAATGTAAAAAAAACAACTGTTTAAATGTCAAAGAATTTACTTTTTTTTCCGTTTTTTTATGGATATTTTATCATTACTATGCTGCCTGTTATTTTTATTATTTCGATCACGAACCTTATTTGAAGTATGACCGGATAGTTTTCTTGGAGTTATAAGGCATTTTTTGTTATCAAAGCCAATTAGATCCTGCCGTCCTGCTTTTATAAGAGCTTCCTTTACAAGATCATAGTTTTCAGGCTTTCGATATTGGATCAAAGCTCTTTGGAGTGCCTTTTCATGAGGTGATTTCGGCACATATACTTTATCCATTGTCCGCGGGTCTACACCGGTATAGTACATAACAGTTGACAATGTAGATGGTGTAGGATAAAAATCCTGAACCTGTTCCGGCATATAACCAAGATCACGAATATACTCCGCAAGCTCGACAGCTTCCTTTAATCCTGAGCCGGGATGAGATGACATTAAATAAGGAAGCATATATTGCTTAAGGTTTAAATCCTTATTAACCTTTTCAAAGCGGTCGCAAAATGATTTATAAACCGTAAACCCAGGCTTACCCATATATTTTAAAACTCTGTCAGAGATATGTTCAGGTGCTACGCGAAGCTGCCCGCTGATATGATATTTGCATAGTTCCTTTAAAAAGTCTGTTTTTGTATCAGCTATCACATAATCAAAACGGACACCGGATCTTATAAAGACTTTTTTGACACCAGGTATTTTGCGGAGTTTCCTTAATAATGTAATATAATCACTGTGATCTGCCTTTAAATTTTTGCATGCATCAGGAAACAGGCACTGCCGATTCTGGCATACACCTTTCTTTTTCTGCTTTTCACAGGAGGGCCCTCTAAAATTAGCTGTAGGACCTCCGACATCATGGATATAACCCTTAAAATCAGATTCCTTCGTCATTGATATGGCTTCTTTAATAAGAGATTCATGACTTCTTACCTGGACACATCTTCCCTGATGGAATGTAAGTGCGCAAAAAGAACATCCGCCGAAGCAGCCTCTGTTGCTTGTAAGAGAAAATTTGATTTCGCTGATTGCAGGAACACCATCATCTTTTTTATAGCTGGGATGGTAGTCATTCATATATGGAAGTTCATATATGTCATCCATTTCCTGCACAGTAAGCGGCATTTGTGGTGGATTTTGTACAATATATCTTTTTTCACCATATTTTTCTATTAATGGCTTTGCAGTAATAGCATCGGTATTTTGATACTGAATATAAAAGCTTTTGGCGTAATTGAGTTTGTCTGCCAAGAGATCATCATAATCGGGAAGCGTGATACCATCGTATACATTATCTATATCACGGCATTTATATACAGTTCCACGGACAAAGCTTATATCGTGAGCTTCGATTCCGCTGTCTAATGCTTCTGCGATTTCTACTATAGAGCGCTCTCCCATCCCATATATTAAAAGATCTGCACCGGAATCCATAAGGATTGAGCGTTTAAGCTTGTCGGACCAATAATCATAATGTGCAAGACGTCGAAGGCTTGCTTCAATTCCGCCTATAATGATCGGTTTATGCTTGTAGCTTTTTCGGATTAAATTACTGTAAACAATAGTTGCATAATCAGGTCTTTTTCCGGCTATCCCGCCGGGAGTATATGCATCCTGATGCCGCTTTTTTTTTGAAACAGTATAATGGTTTACCATAGAATCCATATTTCCGGCACTTATTAAAAATCCCAATCTTGGCTCACCGAAGATCTGAATACTTTTTTCGTCTTTCCAATCAGGCTGAGATATAAATGCCACCTTAAAGCCTCGAGATTCAAGAATCCTGCTTATTATGGCAGGTCCAAATGAAGAATGGTCAACATAGGCATCACCTATTACATATATAAAGTCAGGCTGCGACCAGCCGTATTGTTTCATCTCTTCTTTAGTTAAAGGTAAAAAAGGCATCTTTTAGTTCTCCTCATATAATAAGTATGTTTTACAGTAAAATTTCGATAAGGTCAACCTATCAATCCAATTGTATAGATATAAAATGCCTTTTGTATCCGCTGTTAATACATAAAAAATCCTGCCACCTATAAATGGGGTTGCTGGTGGCAGGACACAGAAAGAAATTAGATAAACTGTAAACGGTAATTAAATATGATAAAAATGATATTTTGTTTCTGAATGATACTCGGTATTTGCAGGTATAACAGGAGATATGAAATGCTCATCGTTAACTGCATTAGGACAATACTGAGATTCAAGACAGAAGCCATGGCGGTCGCCATATTTTACTCCACCTTTACCTGTCTGTTCTCCGATAAAGTTTCCGGCATAGAACTGTACAGCTACACAATCTGTTGAGGCTTCCATTCCAATACCACTTTCTTCACATGCAGCGATTGCCATAGTTCTCATTGTTCCCGGTTTGTCACAAAGAACATAATTGTGATCAAAGCCTTTTGTGAACTTAAGCTGTTCAAAGTCTGCTTCGATATCCTGTCCGATAGATTTAGCCTTTGTGAAATCCATAGGAGTTCCGATCACAGATGCATTTTCACCTGTAGGTATGGATTTTGAATCAATTACCGGATTATATATATCAGACATAAGCTGAAGTTTTTGATCATAGATCACTCCGCTGTCATGACCACCAAGATTGTAATATGTATGATTTGTAAAGTTCATAATGGTATCCTTG
>CAVLAA010000037.1:9007-17216 GCA_963660835.1 bacterium | reverse complement strand
CCCCTTGACAATTATTTAATGTATCTTATCAAAATTTTATCAGCCTATAACATCCTGCATGTCATACATTCCGGCAGGCTTGCCAGCAAGAAATTTTCCTGCCTCGATTGCACCCTTGCCAAATATTGTTTTTGAATATGCAGTATGCTTAAATTCTATAACTTCATCTGTTCCGGCAAAGATGACCTCATGCTCACCTACAATAGTTCCGCCTCTTACAGCTGAAATTCCGATTTCCTTGGCATCTCTTTGCTCATGTCTCTGGCTTCTGTCATAAACATAATTAAATTCATTGCCGCAAGCCTCATTTAAGCTGTCTGCAAGCGCAAGAGCTGTTCCGCTCGGTGCATCCTTTTTAAGGTTATGATGCTTCTCAACTATCTCCATATCATATCCGGCCGGTGAAAGAACCTTAGCCGCATCAGCGATCAGCTTTAATAGTATATTGATTCCAAGAGACATATTTGCAGAACGCAAAACGGCTACAGATTGGCTCATGCTTTTGAGTTTATCAAGCTGTTCATCCGTAAGTCCCGTAGTACATTCAACCAAAGGAAGCTTTTTCTCCGTGCAGTAGTCAATAACTGCATCAACTGCCTTAAATGATGAGAAATCTATCATTACATCTGCCTTAATATCACATTCGGATGGTGATCTAAAAACCGGATATTCCATATCAAGCCCTGCCGGATCAATTCCTGCTACTATTCTTGCATTTTCGTCATCAGCTACAAGAGCAGAAATAACTCTTCCCATATGTCCGCAGCAGCCGTTCATTATAATATCTACCATAACATCCTCCCAGGATTATTTACATTCAATGCCAAAGTCTGTAAGAGCCTTTTTAAGTCTTGCTTCATTTGCCTCTTCCATCTCACAAAGCGGAAGTCTCAACGGACCTACGTTTAATCCCATAAGATTGAGTGCAGTCTTAACAGGAATAGGATTAACCTCACAGAAAAGAGCATCTATAAGATCAAGTGCCTTGATCTGCATATCACAGCTCTTCTTTACATCACCCTCTAAAAAGCTGCATACCATATCATGTGTATATTTAGGTGCAACATTTGAAAGAACTGATATAAGTCCCTTTCCGCCTAATGACATGATCGGAACTGCCTGATCATCATTTCCTGAATAAATAGTACCATTATCTCCTATAAGCTTTTTAACCTGTGCAATAGCTGAGATATCACCGCTTGCTTCCTTGACACCAACGATATTTGGTACATTGTTTATAAGCTCTGCCTGTGTCTCCGGCTTTATATTGCAGCCTGTTCTGCTCGGAACATTGTACAGGATAACCGGGATCTTTATAGAATTTGCAACGGCAGTAAAGTGCTTGATAAGTCCCTTCTGTGATGCTTTATTGTAGTAAGGTGAAACCTGAAGAACAGCATCTGCTCCTGCCTTCTCAGCCTCAACTGACAAATAGATTGCTGTCTCTGTGCTGTTTGAACCTGTTCCTGCTATAACAGGTATTCTCTTATTTACTGTCTTTACACCGTGAGCTATAACTGCTATATGCTCCTCATGACTGAGTGTAGATGCCTCTCCTGTTGTTCCGCAAATACAAAGAGCGTCAACTCCGCCTGCTATCTGCATCTCAATGATCTCATCAAGCTTTTCGTAATCTACCTCTTCATTGCTCTTCATAGGTGTTACAAGTGCCGTGCATACTCCTTCAAAAACTGCCATTTTCCTATCCTCCATTTTTATCTTACACTAAGCAGGCTGAACCTGCTCTCCCTGCAATCCATGTCATCTCGCTTTTTGGCTTGATGAACATCGGCCGTCATATATAAATCTGCGCCAGCATACTTTCTGCATGACGGCTTGTTACATAAAAACAGCGCCATGATGATGGCGCCATAAAATCAATAACTTATGATTTCAGATAGCACTCCATCTTACGATGACAGTCATAAGTCTATTAAACTTATGCCCAAGAAACAGCTTATCGGATTTGCTGCTCTTTCGGCGTGTTTCCCTTTCCTAATGGCTTCATCTGCTTCCGAAACATCTGTCTAAGTACTGATGAAACACGCAACCTCTATCTTGTTTCTCTTATATCTTATGCGACTATAGCACAATTAGTATTTACTGTCAATATCAATATGCCGCTAAGGTAAGCACCATATAAATTGCTATCATTCCGACGATTATTATGCTCTGTTTTTTCTTTTGTGCTGATAAAAGTCCTATGATCTCACGCACAAGAGCATTTGGCCAGAAATATGTTTTTGTCTCTGCTCCCATACCGACTGCACGCATGTTTACGGCTCTTGCAAAAATACCGCTTCTAAATACATGATAATTTGTAGTAGCAAAAGCAATTTTTCCTTCCGGATTGACTGCATCTATCTTTTCTTTTGAAAATTTCATATTCTGATAGGTATTTACAGATTTATCTTCTTCTATTATCTGGCTTTCCGGTACTCCATGCTCCAAAAGATATCTTTTCATTGATGCGCTTTCAGATATTACTTCATTTTTCCCCTGTCCGCCTGATGTAACAAATATAAGATCCTTGCCGGTTGATTCCTTTTGCTTATTTCTGAATTCAAGCGCTTTGTCTATCCTTCCTTTAAGCAGCGGCTGTGGTGTGCCATCATCCTTTATTGCACATCCGAGAATAATTATAAAATCCTTATTATACCTCGGCATATATCTTGCAGTCATAGAATTGACAATTATCGCACCTATGATCATACATTCAAAATAAAGATAAATAGCTGCAAGGGTGTTTACACACATTTCGTGGATACGTAATTCCAATTCACTGCCTGAAAACTCCCCACTCATATATGTAAATATTTCTCCTGCAACCAAAACAAGTGCAAGCAAAATCCCAAGAAAATTCGAAAAACGTTTTCCTTCTTTTTTTATGAGCACAATATTTGAAATAATAAGAAAGGCAGAATATATAAATACAAAAGGTATTGATATAAATATATAGCTTTGAGCGGATGAGGCCATACGGCCAAGTATATTAATAGCACTGTTTTTATATACTTCGATATTGCTAAGCAGCATAAATGTTATCCTTAGCCATGAAATAAATATAAAAATCATAAATAATCCAAAGCCTATATAATATATTGAATTATATGAATACGGATTGTAATGTATCTGAAAAATAAATGCTCTCAGCATAAAAAATGCAGCCATTGCAAAATATATATCGCATATCATGACTATATAAATAACATTCTTTTGATAGCCGGTAAAAATAAGCATCAATATCAAAACTGCAGCGATTACAGACAACACTGCTATATTTACTGTATTTGGTTTTTTATTGCTTGTATTAAATTTCATCAGCAATACCTCCTATAATCCTTGATTATATAGATGTTGCCTCTCTAAAGCAAATATAATTATTTCCTATACTCGTTTAATCTAATTTTTAATCAGGCAGCAGACAACCTTCAGATAAACTATTGCAAAAGATGATGATATGCCGCTCAAAGACGACAGCGAGGCATTCGCCGCAATCGACGAATGCCTTCAGGAATCCTATTAAGACTTAAATCTCATCAATTTTAACCCATCTGTCCTCTTCACATGATTTAACCATTGCAAAAAGGATCTTGTCTACATAAGCTCCATAGTTTATGTCGATATCAATCGGCTTTTTCTCATCAATCGCTTTGAAAAGCTTTTGATAATGCATTGCGAAAAGCTCAGGATAGCTTACTCCGGATTCTTCATAGATATTGAAAGTTTTATAATCGCCATGCGAAGGATTTCCGAGGATAGTCTTGAAGCCCTGTGTCTCATACTCTCCCTTTTCATAAAACTTCAGCTCGTTTATTCTGTTAAGAGACCATGCAAGTGTACCCTTTGTGCCTTCGATCTCATATCCAAAGCAATTATCATGTCCCGGTGCAAGTCTTGATGCATACATTATACCTGTTCGTCCGGTTGAATATTTGACAAGTACCGAGCAGATATCATCTGTATCAATATCAACTACTTTTCCGCCGTTATCCATATCCTTACGTGTCTTGTAAACTGTATCTCTGTTTGCACATACAGCAACTATGTCACCTAAGGTATCTCCTCCTATCATGTCAGAAATGCTTATAATATGTGCTATTACGTCTCCTATAACTCCCGTTGCAGCCTTGCTCTTTTCGTCTCTCCACTGGAGCTCCTTATTTGGATCTCCCTTGTAGCTGCACTCAAACCAGCCCTTAAAGTATGTAACGTCACCTATACGGCCGTTATCTATAAGCTTTTTAGCCTCTTTATTGACAGGAACTGTTGTATAAATAAAATTGACCATGCTGATAACACCGGCTTCTTCAAATGCCTTAACTATCGCATCAGCCTCTTCTTTGTTCATGGTCAGCGGCTTTTCAACCATTACATGCTTTCCGGCCTTTGCTGCTGCTATAGCCATTTCAGTATGCTTATAATTAGGAGTAAGAACAGATACAACCTCTACCTCCGGATCATTTACAACATCCATATAATCCGTTGTAATTTTCTTAAATCCGAATCTCTCTCCTATGTACTTTCCTCTTTCGGCATCGGTATCTGCCAGAGCTATGAGCTCTGCTTCATAATCTCCATAAACATTTACCATTTTCAGACCTCTTGTATGGAAAAATCCGATATTACCAACACCTATTACACCAACCCCTACTTTTTTCACCTTTTTTACCTCCTTGATTTCCAAACATTTGACGCCAGTATCTTCAAAGTTAAACTCCTCCTGCAAGCAAGCTTGCATCGGCTGTTTGACCTTTCGACCCTAGTATCATCATATTATAAACTGTCGTATTAAAAGCCTCAATACATCTGCACAAATTGAGCAATAATTGGTTTGACAATCATCTAATAGCAAAAATACAATAGTAACAAGCGCAAAAAAACTGAAAGCTTACTAAACAAATAGGAGGTGCTATTATCAGCGAATTTATAGTACTTATGATACCTCTTGTCGGCACTACGGCCGGTGCTGCAATGGTATTTTTATTAAAAAATAATATATCTGAACATATTGAAAAGGCTTTACTCGGCTTTGCATCCGGAGTTATGATCGCCGCCTCTGTATGGTCGCTTCTCATTCCATCAATCGAAATGTCAAAAGACAATACGATCGCTTCATGGATTCCTGCCGCAGCAGGCTTTATTTTAGGAATTATATTTCTTCTTGTAATGGATTCCCTTATACCTCATCTTCACCTTGATTCAAATAAGCCTGAAGGACTGCCTGCCAAGCTTTCAAAAAATACAATGATGCTTCTTGCAGTTACCCTTCACAACATACCTGAGGGCATGGCTGTCGGTGTAGCATTCGCGGGCGCTGCATCTAAAACCTCTATATCGACTGCGGCTGCTCTAGCATTGTCTCTTGGCATTGCAATCCAGAACTTCCCGGAGGGAGCAATAATCTCAATGCCTCTGTTTGGCAGCGGAATGCACAAAGGAAAAGCTTTTTTATCAGGATTTATCTCAGGTGTTGTAGAACCTATCGCCGGATTTTTTACAGTCATATTCGTATCACATATGATCCCTGTTCTTCCATATCTGCTTTCATTTGCAGCAGGTGCAATGATGTATGTAGTTATCGAAGAGCTTATCCCTGAATCACAATCCGGAGAACATTCCAATATCGGAACAATAGGAGCAGCTATAGGATTTGTCCTTATGATGATACTTGATGTGGCGCTTGGATAGGTTTATGTGTTATACTGACATGAGCAAACATACACTTTCAAATGAATATCACACATATTATTAAGGATTTTTTATGAGAAATTTTTCCAAAAAGCTGTTATGCGGCATATGTACAGCGGCACTTGTATTTACATCAGGCTGTATCCCGGTCTTTAAAAAGCTTCCGGCATCAACTTTAACTTCGAATTCATCATCCTCCTCGAGCAGTTTGACATCTTCAGGCAGTTCATCACAGGATACATTTACCAGTAATTATTATTCACCTATTGAACACCGTGACATTTCTCTGTCTGATAGGCCAAGAGATTCATTTGATGAAGAACTGTTTGACAGCTTCTGCGATGATTTCAGGAATGCTCTTGAGTCATCCGGCAATGAAACTACTGTTATTACATATTATGGTCTTATAAAAAACCAGCTCGATATATTAGCAACTAATAATTCTCTTGCACTCTATGATTATTATCTTGATGTAAATAATGAAGAAAATGCAGATATCTCCGCAAAAAAAGAAGAATTATACAGAAATGAAACTTCAAAGGCATGCTCTTTGTTTAAGGAAGCTCTTTCAAGCGATTATGCGGATGCATTTACCGAATATATAGGTACAGATCTTGCAGAGGGCTTCGCTAACTTTACGGAGCTTACCGACGAAGAAAATCAATTATTTGACAAACAGACTGAGCTTGAGCAAAAATATGACTCTCTAAGTTCTAAAGATGCCGATAATGATGAGATCAAGCAATTATATATAGATTCCATTATAAACAATAACAAAATAGCTGATTACTATGGTTATGACAATTATGCCGATTATGCATACAGCCAGCTGTATATGCGTGACTTTACAATAGATGATATCAGCTCTATATCAGATGATTTAATATACAATATACTGCCTCTTTTTGCGGCATATTGTGATGTTGTTTTTGAAAGCGGCAATATCGATAACATATATACGGAAAATACCGATATCGGCAAAACAAAATTCACGAACCTGAGAAACTGTATCGAGACGATCTCTCCTGAGCTTACTGCATCCCTTGACCATCTTTTGAAAAATAATCTATATGATGTTGATTACAGTAAGAACAAGCTGCCTGTCGGATTTACTGCAGATCTTCCAAGCTATAATGATGCATATATTTATTATACTCCGGACTATACTTTATCCGATTATGCAACGATAGTTCATGAGTTTGGACATTTTAATCATATATATAACACAAGATCCGATGCCTTCAACACAACATCCATAATGGATGTACAGGAGATAATGTCTCAGGGACTTCAGGTTTTATTTTATGATAATTATGATCTGCTTGTAGGAGAAGGCAATGGCACTGCTCTTTCCGAATATACCATATATGAGTTGCTTTCAAATATCCTTACGGCATTTGCAGTAAATGAAGCAGAATACAATTGCTATACTGAAACAGATCTTACAGTTCAAAAGCTGGATGATATATGGAATGAAGCCTTTGATAAATATCATCTTTCATTGGATGATATTTATGACTCATGGACAGATATATCCCATGTATTTACCTCACCGTTTTATTATATCAGCTACGGAACATCTGCCCTAGCTTCATTTGAAATATTCACTGAAGCACAAGATGATTTTGCTGCAGGTGTAGACAAATATCTTACAGTAAGCGCACTTCCGAATAATATAACATTTATAGAGGCTCTCTCTGAAGCAGGACTTAAAAATATATTTGATGACGGAACAATAGCATCACTTTCATCTTCCTTAGCAGATATTCTGGATATCAGGGAACAGCTTATCGAATACCAAAACTATTTGAAAACTAATGAAAATGGCTCAAGCGACACCAAAAGTGTCGCCTGAGCCTCTTGTCATATTGGAGCAGCTAAACTATATAGCTTTTTTAGTAGTAGATCTCGGTATAATGCTGGATGAAAGAGTTATTTTCTGTATGGAAGTTTCATCGGAATCTATAAGGTCTATCATCATACGTACTGCATATTGCCCGATCTGCTCTATTGGCTGTGAAACTGTTGTCATGTCAATTTGGGAAAGCTTTGAAATGATCGTATTGTTAAATCCTATTATTCCCATTTCATCCGGCACTCTTATATTGTGATCCTTTGCATAAGCCATCATGCCTACTGCAAAATAATCGTCACAGCAAAATGCCGCATCTATTTTATCAGGATGTGAAACTACATCCTTCATAAGGTCATAGCCATACTCAAGTTTATTTTCACATTCAAAAAAATAGTCATATTGAATATCAGAATCTCTTAAAGCCTCAACATACCCCTCATGCCTCAGCTTATAAATAATATTGCTTGAAACACTCGATACAAAGGCTATCCTCTTGTAGCCAAGCTCAAGCAAATATTTTGTGGCATCGTATGCAGCCTTTTTATTGTCTATATCAACACTGCTGATATTGCCATGATAAGTTTGGCTTACCAAAACTACAGGCACATCGAGCTTTTCTATGTGCTTTACGTCATGCGTTGCAGGTTTTATGATTATCCCGTC
>CAVLAA010000037.1:0-8997 GCA_963660835.1 bacterium | reverse complement strand
ATTCCAATCTGTGCTGAAAAGCAGCATATGATATCCGAGCTTTTCCAATGCACCTTCGACTATTTTAACTATGGAACCCAAAAAGTCATTGGCAAAATCCGGAACTATTACAGCTATTAAATTTGATTTCCGCCTAACAAGACTCTGTGCGATCCTGTTAGGCTGATATCCTATTTTTTCCAAAGCATCAAGAATCTCTTTTCTTGTCTTTTCGCTTACACCCTTTCTGTGATTTATGGCGCGCGAAACAGTTCCGGCTGAATATCCGATCTCTTTTGCAGCCTCTTTCAGACTATTAATTTGCATGTGTAAATCCCTTATCTGGCATATATGCCATAGCCCTCCGGCATAGGTTCGGTAATACTTGGCTGATTTACGAGATTATCCTCGATCATCTTCTTAGTATAACGACCGTCCTCAATTGCCCTTTCAGGGAAGCCGAGAGGATTAAATGTTGCGATAGTATCATCCTGCTCGTTGAAACCAATCTCTCTTAGGGTCTTGAAGATTCTTGAAAAATCTATATCTCCCGATCCTATCTTTCCGATATGAGCATGAGCACGAACAGAGCCATTTTCGTAAAGATATGACGGATTGACATTGTATCTGAAGAGCTTTGTATAATCATATGTATCTGCAAACAACAGATGCTTAAGATGCTTTCTTGCATATTTCAAATTGTGCTCGATATTTCCTTTTCCGCCATCATAATGGAAAGTATGCGGTATTGAGTAAAGATATGCAAGTGATGGACTATCATAATAACGTATAATATCATATGCATCGTTATTGTGCTCATAAAAATCATCAGGATGTGCCTGAATATCCATTCTTATGCCTCTTTGCTCCATGATCGGTACAAGAACATCAAGAGAGCGCATGAATTTTGCCTCTCTAAGCTCCGGATCATCTCTTCCGGGTCCGAGCTCTGTATTGAATACCTTAACGCCCATCATATCGCCAATGTCGAACATTCTCTTCCAGCAGTCGATAGCATATTCTCTCATAAACTCATCCGGATGATTAAGACGGAAGCCTGATGTAAGTGCGGCAACCTCAAGTCCTGCATCCTTTATAGCCTTTGCGTGCCATTTTACTTCATCATCTGTTGCCTTAGGTCTTTTAAAGAACCCCGGGAAATCTGCATTATATGGATTTATATAATCATATCCTGCCTCTTTAACTGTTCTGTACTGCTCCTCATAAGTCATTCCTGTGTCCCAGAATGCGCTTCCATCAAAAGCTATTTTCATTGTTCAGCCTCCTGTGATATTAATTTCTTCTTGCAACTCTGATTTGTTTTTCTCTTTGACCTGAGTATACTAACTCCTTTTCACGATGTCAACGCATTTTACCGCATACGTATGCGTTTTTCTAATCTTTGTATGCTTCAACAATTTCCCACCCGTATCTTTTGTAGAATATCAATAAAACTAAGCACTTATTTGGACTATTTAAAATTCATCAATCACAGCAGGCTGAAGCTTTTTATTGTTTTTTCTTTTGTTTTCAGTCATTGATTCCTATTTTTTGTTTTACGTATGCGTTTAATAATATATTAGCCTGATACATTAGCTATTGCCCGGCTTATCATCGTATATTAGAATGATGGCAAATATTTTATATGCTGTCATGCCTTTTTGATAATGCTTAAGAGAAGGGATAAAATTATGAAAAAACAACGTCTTGATTATCTTGATTTTGCAAAATGTATAGCAATACTGCTTGTCATATGGGGGCATGCTTCTCCAACTGGCTCATCTCCAATGTACAGAGTTGTACTTTACTCTTTTCATATGCCTCTATTTTTCCTGGTTTCAGGCATGGTCATATCAAGACATCAGCACGGATATGACAAGGAGCACTGGAAAAACTTTATATTTAAAAACATAATGACTCTGCTTGTTCCATATCTGATATGGGGAGCAATTTATTCCAGCTTTACATATGCAAACTTTTTCAAGCTGTTTTATGGCTCATGGGAAATACTTGGTTCTGTAAAAACACTTACCTCTCTTTGGTTCCTGCCATGCTTATTTGTTTCGAGGATACTTGCAGAGCTTATGCTTATGCTGTCATGGAAGGTAAATAAGATCCCACGCCATTTATTTGCATTCTTTGTATCTATTGCGGCTTTTATCATCGGATTTTTACTGCCGCATATATCGATCGGATATCCTTTGTGCTTCAATATTTCATTTGTTGCTCTTGGATTTATAATGATGGGATATGCTATTAAGGATATCATATTGAAAATTTCAAAAATAAATGCATGGATATATCTGGCTGCGGCAGCTGCATTTACCTTTATTTTTCTTATGGTTCAGTTTCTTCAAAAAGATTCACCCTATCTCATGCATATGTGCAGCGGTGACTACGGAAATCCGTTCCTGTTTTTCCTGAATTCGTTTGCAGGAATAGGTGCTGTAATGTCGTTTTCTATCTTTTTGACATTTATATTCAGAAACGATCATAAAGAAAAAGCCGGCCGTTTTATGCTGTGGGCCGGAAAAAATACTATAGGAATATATCTTATACATAAACCTTTCCTGCAGGAGATCGTCATGCCGATCATTTCCGGCACGTTAGCTTTTCTTCCTGTTGCATTACAGGGGCTTATAGGCGCAGCCTTTACATTTATCTACTCGGCTGTTGTCTGCTATGTAATAAATAAATTTGTACCTTCGCTGTTTGGAAAATTTCCAAATCTGAAATAACCAAAACAGGCAGCAAACAAAGAGTCTGCTTTGTCTGCTGCCTGTTTTTTATCTTTGTATCTTTATAATCTTTCAGCTACCTGTTTAAGCTGATATCCGCTGTTTCGAAGTGCGGCTATGATCGTATTTTTATGGTCTGTTCCAAATGATTCAAGCGTTATTATAAGTTCAACAGCTGCATTTCTGTTGATACTGTAGAACTGATTGTGCTCAAGCCTTACAACATTTCCTCTTTCACGAGCTATTATATCTGCTACCTTTGAAAGCTCACCCGGCTTATCAGGAAGAAGGACAGATATAGTAAATATCCTGTCTCTTGCAATAAGACCGTTCTGCACTACCTGTGACATGGTTATGACATCCATATTTCCACCGCTTAATATGGAAACAACCTTTTTATCCTTGCAGTTAAGATGCTTAAGTGCAGCAACTGTAAGAAGTCCTGAGTTTTCAACAACCATCTTGTGGCTTTCTACCATATCAAGGAATGCAACGATAAGCTCATTGTCATCTACTGTAATTATCTCATCCAGATTCTGCTGAATATACGGGAATATCTTCTCTCCCGGACGTTTTACGGCTGTTCCGTCTGCAATAGTATTTATATTAGGCAATGTCACTACTTCACCTTTTTCGAGCGATGCCTTCATACAGCTTGCGCCTGCCGGCTCTACACCGATCACCTTTATGTTTGGGTTGAGAAGCTTTGCAAGAGTAGATACACCTGTTGCAAGACCGCCTCCTCCTATCGGAACAAGGATATATTCTACAAGAGGAAGATCCTGGAATATCTCCATGGCGATAGTTCCCTGTCCTGTTGCGACTGCAAGATCGTCAAACGGATGGATAAATGTATATCCATACTCCTCTGCAAGCTCATATGCACGAGCGCATGCCTCATCGTAAACATCTCCATAAAGCACTACCTCTGCTCCATAGCTTCTTGTTCTTTCAACCTTTATAAGCGGAGTTGTCGTAGGCATAACGATAACAGCCTTTGCACCATATGCCTTTGCCGCATATGCAACACCCTGAGCATGGTTTCCTGCCGATGCAGTAATAAGTCCCTTTTCTCTTTCCTCATCTGTAAGTGTGCTGATCTTGTAATATGCACCTCTTAGCTTGTATGCACCTGTACGCTGCATATTTTCAGGCTTTAAATACACTTTATTGCCTGTTGTACTGCTTAAATATTCGCTGTAAATAAGCTTCGTTTCACTTGTTACCTTTTTGACTGTTTCAGCTGCTTCTTCAAATTTATCTAATGTAAGCATTTTTTCCTCCTGCTGATTATTTTTAATTTGAAATATAATCTTGTCTTATTGAATCTATAAATTCTTTGATTATCCTTGCTGTTATGCCCCAGATATGTTTATCCTGCCATTTGTAGAAATATTCCGGTACATTTTGAACCTTCCAGTTATAGTTTCTTCCGTTATGTATCCGGTCAAAAGGAAAATCTTCATCAGGAACTGTTTTTCTTCTGACATAATATTTCTCCGGGTCGTTTTTTAGAAATTCTTCTATAGGTACCGAAAACACATCCTCATTTTCTTCATTTTTTGTAAACCTATAGTCCAGAAGCTCCACAATGAATGTATGGATAACAACCCCACCATGATATAGGATATCTCCTTTTCCTAAAAAAGCAACCTGTTCTTTTTTTATAACAAGCTCTTCACATATTTCACGGATCGCAGCCTCAAATGGTGTTTCTCCTTTTTCTATCCGTCCACCCGGCAGACATATATCTCCCGGCTGTCCTTTAAGCTTGCCGGATCTTATTTCAAAGACTATTTGATCTTCCTTACCACTTATTATCGGTATACAAACAGCAAACTCGCCTGCATCCTCAAAGGTTATGCATTTTGTTTTATGCTTTCTTATATTTTCATAGATTTTCGGATTCATAATTTGTTATTTTGCTTCATCTGACGCTCTATCCATGTCATAAGAACGTCCACAACATAATCCTGCTGTTCTTTTGTAAGCTCTTTTCCTTTATTTATCCTATGCCATTTAAAAAGACACTCTCTGCAGCAGCAGCCTGTCGCATGCTGTGCAATAAATACCGGATGACCCTTCCATGGTGTCTGCTTTCCATCATTTGGGATTTTTTCGGGCGCAAGACGCTTTCCTATGAAATCATACGCATGTTCACGTATAACAGGCAAGCTTTTTTTCTCTATATATTCATAATCCTTTTCTTTTAATGAAAATTTGCTTCTGAATTTCGAATGTCCAAGTCTATTAAATAATTCCGCATATTTTTCCATTTATTGCTTAATTAAAACCCTTTCGCAATTTTGCTTTGTCAATCAGATCCTTTGTCTCTTCAAAGGCTTCTAAAAGATACTCCTCTGTCCATTCCTTGCCTGCTTTTTCGTATTTTTTTATATCATCCCAAGATGTAAGCTCCTGCCCGTTTTCATCAATGAGAGTTTCATGAAATACATGCGGATGACGCCTTATCATCTTTTCAGATATTCCACGGCATACATCATCTAATGTAAACAAGCCCTCTTCCTTGGCAATTTGTGCATGCAAAACAACCTGCATGAGAAGGTCTCCGAGTTCTTCCTTGAGATTATCAGCATTTCCGGTTTTATCAAGTATATTTATTCCACCGACAACCTCTGCAGCCTCCTCTATACATGTCTGTTTAAGACTCATGTGTGTCTGCACTCTGTCCCACGGACATCCATCCTTTCCTCTAAGTCTTTCTATTATATTAACAAATCTGTCAAATTCAGTCATAACTACCTCTTATATATATTAAGAATCGGTTTTTTGATTCTGCAGGTCTCTTACCTGTCTTGGCGTCATACCATAGATTTCTTTAAAAAGCTTATTAAAAAGAGTTTGATTTGTAAATCCGCTCTCAAGCATAATTTCCGAAACAGGCATATTCGTTGTTATAAGAAGCCTTCCTGCCTGTGAAATACGTACTTCGTTTAAATATCTGAGAAATGATATTCCCATGTATTTTTTGAAAAAGCGGCAAAAATACTCCTTGCTGAATCCGCTCTCACACGCAACATCATCAAGGCTTATCGGCTCCTTGAAATGCTCTATAACATATTTGATAATATCACGCATTATCTCATTTTGCTGATTCTGCTTGCTTGTAGCTGTCGGCGGCATATATATAGAGAAATGGTCAATTAGCTTAGCAAGCATCAAAAGCGCAGTACCATCTGTCCTAAGACCGTTTGTAGCCTTATTTTGAATACTGCTCCTTGTAAGCTCCCTTGCAAGCTTGCAAAGCTTGATATATTCTATTTCATTTTTTGCATCCTCCTGTGTCGGACGACAATTTATCTTATACAGCTCAAGATCCTGGCAATAAAGTGAAAGCTGCTTTTTGTCCACATGCAAACACAGGAACATATACAGATCGGAGCCAGACTGTATAGAATGAATTTCCTTTGAGTCAAAAACTATGATCTGGTTGCGTGACAGCAAATACTTTTCATTACCTACATGAACCGTAACATTGCCATTTAAGCAAAAAAGTATTTCCATTGTCTCGTGCCAATGCATAGGCACATAAGGATTTTCCATGGATCCCATGCTTATCTTTATTCCAAGATTACCCATGGGCTTCAATGCTTCATGATAGGCCTTTGGCATGTTCATCCTCCTTTTTCCGCTTATAAAAGTCAATATCCTTGTAAAACTCGATAATTATAACACTGGATTAATATCCTTATCAAGTTTATTATACTGGCATAAAGAGAAAAGAAAAAAAACAAAAAACTTAAATGTAAGATAAGTTAGGAGATGTAATTATGAGTACAATAGCAATCAACAATAAAGCAGTAGTTAACAGCGCAAACAATCACTTGACATTAGTTGAGCGTTTTAAAAAATATATCCTTGAAAACTCTACAACATTGGCTGCATCACAGAGTCTTATACTTGGTAATTCAGCATCTTTAAAGAGCTTCATGGATACAAAGAAAAATTGACCATTCCTTTTTTAATATACATTACACAACCTAAAGAAGATGCCGTGCTTTTCAGCACGGTATTTTCTTTTCGAATTTATATACTAAGGAGCCGGCGCACTTTGTACGCCGGCTCCTTAACTTTTAACATTATATGGATATGTTGTTGGGTTTAAGATAACTTTATTCCCAACTAAAATAGGGTATCAAATCATAACTCTCCTCTGGCTTCTCTTTCTGCCAATTCAGTGACGATCTTAGGATATTTTTTATCCAGCTGATAGAAAGCAAGAACTACTATAACAATGATCCATACGATCATCGGGCCGAATTTATAAATATCAACGATCATTTGAAGTGCACTGCCAGGCTGAATGCTTCCGTCTGCGGATGAGCTGATATATCCTGCTATAGAAAGCAGAGTAGTAATTATCGCAGCTGCAACACCTGAGCCAACCTTTGCTCCGAGAGAACCGCCTGCAAAGATCAGACTTTCCTGACGGATATGGGTTTTCCACTGACCGAACTCAACTACATCACCAAGAATTCCAAATATAACTGCATTTAACGGTGCAAGTCCGACACCTCTTGTAATACAGCTCATAACCATCCATGGCACACTGTATGGATTTATCAAAAATACAAGCTGTCCTGCCATTGCAAGTACTGCACCCCACAATGCAATATTTCTTTTTCCATATCTTCTTACAAGAGCCGGACAGAAAATTGTTGAAAAGATCATAATTCCTATTTCAAGCAAAAACAATGTACTGTAAAGCCATGTGGAATTATTAAATATATATTTACAGTAGTATGGAAGAATTGTTCCTGTAACACAGAAAATTACATTTTGCATCATCCATAGGATTAAGGCACCCCAAAAATACTGATTTACTGCCAATGCTGCCAGTGATTTTCCAACCGGGATCTTGCCCTGCTTTTCCTTTGCTTTGATCTCTACAGTTTCTTCACATTTTACAAAGCATAAGATCAATAATACCAGTGCTATTCCTGCCCAGATGCACATTGTCTTTACCCATGCCATCTGGTCATCACCAAATAATTTTACAAGCGGCAATGTCAGCGATACAGCGATTATCTTTCCTATCGGAGACATTCCCATTCTTACGATACTCAGCATGTCTCTTTCTTCTGACAGCCTTGTCATCATTGTTGAAAGACTTCCATACGGAAGATTTATTGCTGTATAGCATACTGTTGTGCAGAAATTATATGTTACCAACATATAAATGAACTGTAATACTTCAGTTGTATGCGGTACAGTAAAAAGCAAAACAGCAGATACTGCAAACGGTACACTCATCCACAATATCCATGGTCTTGATTTACCCCATTTTGAATGTGTCTTTTCTACAATGAATCCCATGATAACATCTGACACACCATCAAACATTCTTGAGATCAGCAAAACAAGACCTACTGATGCAACACTTACGCCGGCATAATCCGTATAAAATAAGGTGAGTACCGTTGCTACCATTCCAAATACAACGTTACATGCCACATCACCTGAACCATACGCTATTCTCGTTCCCCAACTCAGTTTATGATTACTCTTATTATTCTCCATACGTATTTTCTCCTGTTTAAAAGCCTTTTATCATTTGACACTATCCCATGTGCAAAGACCGGGCTTTTCAAAATTCACGTCCCCTTTTAAAATTGATAATAGTTTCTCATAATATACATTTTTTCTTTATCATATGATTCTATTGCAGCCTAAGAAAAAATATATTTGGTTTCGCGATATCTGATTAGTAATATACAAAACAACATTTTTTTAATTGTTTTTGAAATGATTCTTGGTACTTATCCGGCTCATACTCTGTTTCATTTCTTATGTTATGCCATATTATATACATAGCCGCCCTAAATATCATTGCAAGCAATTCGTAAGTTCTATACAAAAATTACTTTATATGATAGAATCATATAGAACAAATCAACAAAATTAGCTAATTTGAACAAAGGACAATATTTTATGAAAATCGAGGATCATGGCGTAATCGAACCATCATTTATGGACTTTATCATTCCGTCTGAATTTGCTAAGGAAGCTCTGTACTTTGTAACAAAGTTCGGACATTTCTACTGCACACGCAGCTATTATGTTCAGCGTGATTTCCTTGACTCATTTCTTCTTATATATGTATGTCACGGAACCTTGATCGTTGAAACAAAAAATCAAAGGACAGAGGCACAGGAGAATCAGGTCGTGCTTCTTGACTGCCAGCATGAGCATAAATATTACTGTAATACCAATACTGAATTTATCTGGTTTCATTTTAACGGAAGCAGCAGTCAGAGCT
>CAVLAA010000036.1:0-17416 GCA_963660835.1 bacterium | reverse complement strand
CATGGTAATGGCTGTAGATCCTAAGTGCAATCCGGAAGTTGTAGCAATGCTTGGATCTGCACTTGCAACATCTATATCGGATATTCCGTTTGATGGACCTATATCCGGAACACAGATAGGACTTATTGACGGAGAGCTTATTGTCAATCCTTCACTCGAGCAGAATAAGGTATCAGACTTAAAGCTTACTGTTGCCTCAACAAGAGAAAAGGTCATCATGATCGAAGCCGGAGCAAATGAGGTTCCGGAGGACAAAATGATCGAGGCAATTTACCTTGCTCATGATGTAAATAAAAAGATTATTGAATTTTTTGATAAGATTGTAGAAGAGTGCGGAAAGCCTAAGCATTCATATGAAAGCTGTGCTATTCCTGAAGAGCTTTTTGCTGCGATCAAGGAAATCGTTCCTCAGGAAGAAATGGAAACTGCTGTTTTCACAGATGAAAAGCAGGTTCGTGAGGAAAATATTGCTGCAATTACTGCTAAGCTGGAAGAAGCATTTGCAGAAAAAGAGGACTGGCTTGCTGTATTGGGCGAGGCTATTTACCAGTATCAGAAGAAGACAGTCAGAAAGATGATCTTAAAGGATCATAAGAGACCTGATGGACGTGCTATCAGACAGATACGTCCTTTGGCAGCTGAGATTGATGTAGTTCCTCGTGTTCATGGATCAGCTATGTTCACAAGAGGACAAACTCAGATCTGCAATGTATGTACACTTGCACCTCTTTCAGAGGCTCAGCGTTTAGACGGACTTGATGAATTTGAAACTGAAAAGCGTTATATGCATCATTATAACTTCCCGTCATATTCTGTAGGCGAGACAAAGCCTTCAAGAGGACCGGGACGCCGTGAGATCGGACATGGAGCGCTTGCAGAAAAGGCTCTTATACCTGTACTGCCTTCAGAAAAAGAATTCCCGTATGCAATCCGTACAGTTTCCGAAACATTTGAATCAAATGGTTCTACATCTCAGGCATCTGTTTGTGCATCATCACTTTCACTTATGGCTGCAGGTGTACCTATCAAAAAGCCTGTTGCAGGAATATCATGCGGTCTTGTTACAGGAGACACAGATGATGATTATCTTGTACTTACTGATATCCAGGGACTCGAGGATTTCTTCGGCGATATGGACTTCAAGGTAGCAGGTACACATGATGGTATTACAGCTATCCAGATGGATATCAAGATCCATGGTCTTACTGAAGATATAGTTAAGGAAGCAATCAGCAGATGCAAGGATGCAAGAGAATATATCCTTTCTGAGGTTATGGAAAAAGCAATCGCACAGCCTAGAGAAACTGTTAATGAGTATGCTCCTAAGATCATTCAGATCCAGATTGATCCTGATAAGATTGGTGAGGTTGTCGGACAAAGAGGAAAGACGATCAATACTATTATAGAAAGAACAGGCGTAAAAATTGATATAACAGATGAAGGCTTTGTATCTATCTGCGGTAACGATGCGCAGATGATGGAGAAGGCACTTCAGTATGTCAAGACTATCGTTACAGATTTTGAAAAAGGACAGATCCTTACAGGTGCTGTTGTAAGCATAAAGGAATTTGGTGCATTTATCGAATTTGCACCAGGAAAAGAAGGAATGGTTCATATTTCAAATATAGCTAAAGAACGTATCAACAGAGTAGAGGATGTACTTACTCTTGGAGATGTTGTAACTGTTGTTTGTCTTGGAAAAGATAAGATGGGCAGAATAAGCTTTAGCATAAAGGATGTACCATCAAATAAGAAATAATAATCATTTATCATGGGAGCTCTCAGAAATGGAAACAATCAAGATCAAGTATTTGAATGATGATATTGAACGTCTTAGGTATATCGACGGAAAATCAGATTGGATAGATCTGAGAGCTGCCGAGGATGTAGAATTAAAAAAAGGTGAGTTTCGTCTTATCCATCTTGGAGTTGCAATGCAGCTTCCAAAGGGATATGAAGCTCATTTGGTTCCGCGAAGCAGCACATATAAGAATTTTGGAATCATTCAGACAAATCATATGGGTGTAATAGATGAAACCTATTGCGGTCCGAATGATTGGTGGAAGATGCCGGTATATGCTGTTCGTGATACCAAGATCAGCAAAGGAGAACGCATTTGTCAGTTTCGTATAATGGAGCATCAGCCTGAGATAATATTTGAGGAAGGTGATCTGACAGGAAGTGACAGAGGCGGATTCGGAAGCACAGGTGTTAAGTAGTTCCGAATAGAGGTGAGCTTATGTTATATATTTGGAAACATTTTAAGACTATTACAAGTCACAGGATCAAAGTGATGAAATATTGTTTTAAAATAGGTCTCTATTATCAGGGGCTCACACATGATCTTTCAAAATATTCATGGACTGAATTTTCCGAAGGATGCAGATTTTTCCAAGGAGACAGAAGTCCAAATAATAAAGCGAGAGAAGTAATAGGTATTTCAAAGGCCTGGCTTCACCACAAAGGCAGAAATAAGCATCATTATGAATATTGGATAGATTATGATTTTAACAGTCCTAATTTTCTTTCAGGACTTGATATGCCGCGTAAATATATTGCCGAAATGGTTATAGACAGGATATGCGCTTGCGAGGTTTATCAAAAAGAAAAATATACACAGCGTTCTGCTTATGAATATTATCTTAAGGGAACAAAAAAACTTTGGTTTATTAGTCCTAAGACAAAGCAAGATCTTGAGATGCTTCTTTTAATGATGGCAGAAAAAGGTCAGGATGCTACTTTTAATTATATAAAAAATGTTTACCTTAAACATATTGATATAAAAGATGATCAATCAGAAGAAAATAAAGAATTACATCATTGTTAAACCAGGCTTAAAAGATAAACTTTTAAATTTATATTAAGATGAAGTGAAAATGCTTAAGGAAAGAGGAAATTATGGTAAAGGTCGTTAAATTCGGCGGCAGCTCACTCGCAAACGCCGAGCAGTTTAAAAAAGTTAAAGATATTATAATGAGTGACGAATCAAGACGATATGTTGTACCGTCAGCTCCCGGAAAACGTTTTGATAAGGACACAAAAGTAACAGATATGCTTTATGGCTGCTATGCAAAGGCAGAAGCAGACGAGGACTTCACATCTGAATTAGATGCTATAAGAGCCAGATATGAAGAGATAAATAACGATCTTAAGATTGGCTTTGACTTTAGCAATGAATTTGAAACCATTAAAAAGAACTTTTTGGAAAAAGCAGGTACAGATTATGCTGCTTCAAGAGGAGAATACCTTAACGGACTTCTTCTTTCTGCTTATCTTGGTTTTGAATTTGTAGATTCTGCTGAGGTTATCTTCTTTGATAAAAACGGAAATTACGATGAAGAAAAAACTCAGAAGACCATGTCAAAACGCCTTAAGGATATGAAATATGCTGTTATCCCTGGATTTTATGGCTGTGGTGCGGACGGAAAAGTAAAGACATTTTCAAGAGGCGGATCTGATATTACAGGATCGCTCGTAGCAAGTGCGATCCATGCTGATCTCTATGAAAACTGGACTGATGTACCTGGATTTTTGATCACAGATCCAAGAATCGTAGATAATCCGCCGTCAATAAGCACAATAACATATCGTGAAATGCGTGAGCTTTCATATATGGGTGCAACTGTTCTTCATGAGGATGCTGTATTCCCGCTCAGAAAAGAAGGAATTCCGGTTAATGTAAAGAATACAAACAAACCGTCAGCTCCGGGAACAATGATAGTAGAAAGCACATGTAATAAGCCTAAATATACTATCACAGGTATCGGCGGCAAAAAGGGATTTGCTTCGATTACAATTGAAAAAGATATGATGAACTCTGAGATTGGTTTCGGAAGAAAGGTTCTTCAGGTATTTGAAGAAAACGGACTTTCATTTGAGCATACACCATCAGGAATAGATACCTTTACAGTTTATGTATCCCAGAAGGAATTTGAGGAAAAAGAGCAGGCGGTTATAGCAGGACTTCACAGAACAGTAAAACCGGATGTGATAGAGCTTGAATCTGACCTTGCACTTATAGCTGTTGTCGGACGTGGTATGAAGAGAACAAGAGGAACTGCCGGAAGGATCTTCTCAGCTCTTGCGCATGCTCATGTAAATGTTAAAATGATCGATCAGGGATCATCTGAGCTTAATATAATCATCGGTGTTGAGAACAGAGATTTCGAGACAGCGATCAAAGCAATATACAGTATTTTTGTAGATACAAAAATATAATCGACTTTCAAAAATATTTTATTAGTGTTATGATAAATACCACAAAGAATATTGCTCATATGGATTAATTTTAGAAATATTTAGGGGGCTCTGTATATGAAAAGAGTTTTGCTTAAGCTTAGCGGAGAAGCACTTGCAGGAGACAAGAAGACAGGATTTGATGATGAAACTATCCTTGCTGTTGCATCACAGGTAAAGAAGCTTGTCGATGAAAATATTAACGTTGGAATCGTTATCGGCGGCGGAAATTTCTGGAGAGGACGTTCAAGCAAAAATATTGACCGTACTAAAGCAGATCAGATCGGAATGCTTGCTACTGTTATGAACTGTATATATGTTTCTGAGATCTTTAGATCAATAGGAATGAAAACCCAGATCCTTACTCCTTTCTCTGTAGGAGAGTTTACAAAGGGATTTTCAAAGGACAGATGCAATAAATATTTTGATAAAAATATGGTTGTATTTTTTGCAGGAGGAACCGGTCATCCATATTTCTCAACAGATACAGGGACTCTGCTCCGAGCTATAGAAATAGAAGCCGAAGCTGTTTTACTTGCTAAGGCAGTTGATGCAGTATATGACAAGGATCCTAAAAAATATCCGGATGCCAAGAGATATACAGAAGTATCTATTAATGAAGTTGTTGAAAAGCAGCTGCAGGTAGTGGATATGACAGCTTCTATCCTGGCTATGGAAAATCATATGCCTATGTATGTATTTTCTTTATCAGAGCCGGATGGTATTGTTAAGGCAGCTAAAGGAGTCGTAACCGGAACAAAGGTAACTACAGATTAAATAAGGAGTCAGCTGTATGAATGATAAGATTAAAAATTACGTTGATAAAATGACAAAAACAATGAATAACCTTTCAGTTGAGCTTGGAACTATAAGAGCAGGAAGAGCCAACCCTCATGTACTTGACAAGCTGACAGTTGATTATTATGGAGCAGCTACACCATTGCAGCAGGTTGCCAATATTACTGTTCCGGAGGCAAGAATTCTTCAGATACAGCCTTGGGAGTCATCTCTTATAAAGGAAATAACGAAGGCTGTTCAGATGTCAGATATCGGCATTAATCCTACAACAGACGGAAAAACAGTAAGACTTATCTTCCCGGAGCTTACAGAGGAAAGAAGAAAGCAGCTTGTAAAGGATGTTGAGAAAAAGGGCGAGGGTGCCAAAATAGCAATCAGAAATATCAGACGAGATGGAAATGATGCATTTAAAAAGCTCAAAAAAGAAGACGTTTCAGAGGATGAGATCAAGGATCTTCAGGATGAGCTTCAGAAGCAAACTGATAAATTTATAAAGGATGTAGACAAGTCTATCGCTGAAAAATCAAAAGAGATTCTTACAGTTTAATATTTAAAAGAACTGGTCGCATTAAACTAAGACTGAATAGCTCATGTTTAATGCGGCTATTTTTAAGGAGATTTATATATGCAAATACCGTCGCATATAGCTATAATTCTTGATGGAAACGGAAGATGGGCTGTAAACAAAGGCCTTCCAAGAAGCTATGGACATGTTGTTGGATGTGATAATCTTGAAAAGATGTGTACCGTTATACAGAATATAGGCGTTAAATACCTTACAGTATATGCATTCTCAACTGAGAATTGGAAGCGATCCTCGTCAGAGGTAGGTGTTTTAATGAATCTTTTCAGAAGATATTTAAAAAGACTTCTGAAACGTGCTGCCAGAGACAATATAAAAATTCAGGTCATCGGAAAAAGAAAAGGTCTGGCTCATGATATCATCAGGATAATAAATGAGCTAGAAGGAAATACAAAGGATAATACAGGAATGGTTTTCCTGATATCACTTAATTACGGAAGCAGGGATGAGATCATAAGGGGTATTACAGATCTCGTCAGGGATGCTAAGAATGATAAGATCAAAACTGAAGAAATTTCCGAGGAGCTTTTTTCAGGATATCTTGATACTGCAGGGATTCCCGATCCGGATCTTTTGATCAGGACAAGCGGTGAGCAGCGCATATCTAATTTTATGCTCTGGCAGTTGGCTTATTCTGAAATGTATTTCACTGAGACACCGTGGCCGGATTTCAAGGAGCCACAGCTTATGAAGGCTATAGAGGCCTACAATGACAGAGACAGAAGATATGGAAATGCTAAGTAAATCCATATCATGGAGATGATATTTTATGTTTAAAACCAGACTTATAAGTGGCATTGTGCTTGTTGCTGCTGCATTATTACTTATAATAAGCGGTGGATATATTTTATATTTCACGATGCTTATTTTATCATTAATTGCTGCCGGAGAGCTGTATAGGGCGACAAAGGTTCGATCAGACAAGCCGTTTGCACTAATGGACACAGCAGGCTATTTAGCAATAGTAATTTATTATCTAGCAATATTATTTTTACCTGAAGAGCTTTGGCTTATGGCAATAATATGCGGATTTTTGATTATAATGTTCGTATATGTATTTAGTTATCCGAGATACAGCGCATTTCAGACTATGGCTACTGTATTTGGAATAATATACTGCGGAGTAATGCTTTCATATATATATCATACAAGGATGCTTCCGGGGCATGGAAGATATCTTGTATGGCTCATTTTCCTAAGTGCCTGGGGCTGTGATACCTGTGCATATTGTGTCGGATCTCTGATCGGAAAGCATAAAATGTCACCGATATTAAGTCCTAAAAAATCAATAGAGGGTGCAGTAGGCGGCGTAGCAGGTGCAATAATACTTGGAGTTTTATTTGCATTATTAACTCATGGTTCTTTGGTGATATATGGAATAATATGCGGTGCAGGAGCTGTTATCTCTATGATAGGAGATCTTGCAGCATCAGCAATAAAGCGAAACATGGAAATAAAGGATTATGGAAAGCTTATTCCCGGTCATGGAGGCATACTTGACAGATTTGACAGTGTGATCTTTACTGCACCTGTTATTTATTATCTTTCATATTTATTGCTTGATTTTATAACTTTCTAATTTAATTGGATCAAGGAAATTCCTTGTTTCAATCGTGAATATCCATTTGACTAACTAAAGGCGCTCTTTGTCCTGAGTGCTTAAGTATGAGGTTGAAAATGAAAAAAATTGCTATTATGGGTTCAACAGGCTCTATTGGTACACAAACTCTCGATATTGTAAGAGAAAGAAATGATCTTAAGGTTTGTGCGCTTAGCGCCGGCAGAAATATAAAGCTTTTGGAAAAACAGGCAAGAGAGTTTATGCCTGAGCTTGTTGTTATAGACAGCAGCTTGGATGCAAGCATGTTAAGGGCATCTCTCAAAGATACGGATATAAAGGTAATGTCCGGAATGGATGGCTTGATCGCTCTTGCAGAGCTTGAGAGTTCAGATATATTTGTTGGAGCTATAGTCGGAATGATAGGGATCAGACCAACTATACATGCTATAAAGGCAGGAAAGGACATTGCACTTGCAAATAAGGAAACACTTGTAACTGCAGGACATATAATTAAGCCATTAGTAAAGGAATTTGGAGTAAAGCTTATACCGGTAGATAGCGAGCATAGCGCTATTTTTCAGTGTCTTGAGGGAGCACCGAAGGATAATGATAATGAACGTATACTTCACAAGATATGGCTTACGGCATCCGGAGGCACATTCCGCGGCAGGAAGCGAAGCGAATTGGTAAACATAAAAGCTGAAGAAGCTCTTGTAAATCCAAACTGGTCTATGGGAAATAAGGTAACGATAGATTCTGCTACACTTGTAAACAAAGGTCTTGAGGTTATGGAAGCACATTGGCTGTTTGATGTGGATTACAATGACATAAATGTAATAATACAGCCTCAAAGTATTATCCATTCTATGGTTGAATATGTTGATGGAGCTGTGATCGCACAGCTTGGAACACCTGATATGCATCTTCCTATTCAATATGCGCTTCTTTATCCAAAACGTAAGCCTTTAAATTCAGAGAGACTTGATTTTACAAAGCTTGGATCGATAATATTTGAAAATCCGGATACAGATACATTCAAAGGACTTCCGCTTGCATATAAAGCAGGAGAGCTCGGCGGATCAATGCCTACTGTTTTTAATGCAGCAAATGAAGCTGCTGTTGATAAATTTATGAGAGGAAAGATCGGATTTTTGGACATTTATGATGTGATCGAAAGTTCAATGCAAGATCACAATATCATAAAGCAGCCATCATTAGAAGAAATTCTCGAGGTGGAAGCCAAAACTCATGAATATATTGAAAGTAGGTGGAAGGATTGAGATTTATTATTGCATTGCTGATATTAAGTGGTGTTATAATTTTTCATGAACTTGGGCATTTTATTTTTGCAAAGCTTTCACATGTAAAGGTAAATGAATTTGCATTTGGAATGGGACCAAGGCTGCTTTCTTTCCAAAAGGGAGATACTGTTTATGCATGGAGGATTTTTCCGATAGGCGGAATGTGCGCCATGCAGGGTGAAGATGAGGACGATAGCTCAGAAGGAAGCTTTCAAAGTGCAAAGGTTTGGCAAAAAATATTGATTGTTGCCGGCGGACCGCTATTTAATTTTTTAATGGCATTTATCGTCTCTCTTATAGTTATATTTTCTATAGGAGCAGATCCATGTCGTGTAACTGCTGTTGATCAGTCATCAGCGGCTGCAAAGGCAGGCCTCGAGGAGGGAGATATAATCACGAGCTTTAATGGCGGTGGTGTATCTAACAGCCGTGAGCTTTATATGTATCTTATGCTTGACGGGATACCGACAGATGAAGTTGATCTGTCATATGTTCGGGATGGCAAGAGCTACAGTATATCTTATCTGCCGGACTATACGGAAAAATATTTGATCGGAATTAACTATTCAACTTCATCAGAAGATGGTATGGAGATCTCGTCCGTTAGCAGTGACTCGCCGGCTGAAAGATCCGGGTTACAAGTCGGAGATATAATAACAGCTATTAACGGCCAGACTGTAAATAACAGCAATGAATATTCAGATTACATTTCAGAGCATCCGCTTGATGGATCAGAGGTTGCAATTACATATTTAAGAGGCAATACTGAAACGACAGTAAATATAAAACCGGAATCAACAAAGCAGGCTCAGGGCGGCTTTAGCTTTAATATGGCCAGAGAGAAGATGGGCATATTAGAATCTGTTAAATACGGATTTGGTGAGCTTAAGTATTGGATCAACACTACTATCAAATCCATAGCAAGCCTGTTTACAGGGCGGTTTAAAGTGACAGATCTATCGGGTCCTGTGGGTGTTGTCAGTACGATAGGGACGGCATATGAGCAGGCTGCAGTTTCAGGCGGCGCATTTGAAGTACTGATGACAATGTTAAACATGGTAATATTGCTTTCTGCAAACCTTGGTGTAATGAATTTATTGCCTCTGCCGGCACTTGACGGTGGAAGACTTATCTTCTTATTTGTTGAGGCGATCAGGCGTAAGCCGTGCAATCAGAGAATAGAAGGAATTGTACACCTTGTCGGAATAGCTGCACTGTTTTCGCTTGCAATTTTCATTGCCGTTAATGATGTTATCAAATTATTATAAAATTCAAAACATAAAGTAAGCATAATAAAACCAGGGCTTTATGCCCTGGCTATTTTTATACGTAAGTATTTATAATTGTTTCAGCTACCTCTTTACGTGAAATACCGCGGTTCATCGCTTGCTTTTCAAGGTAGTGATGAGCATCGTTTTCTGTCATCTTAAGATGCTCGATAAGCAGCCATTTTGCTCTGTTTACGAGTTTGATCTCCTCCATCTTATCTTCCAAAGAAAGCGACTTGCTTTCGAGTACCCTAAGTCTTTCTCTGGATGTGGCAAGATATGTCATAGCCTGCTTTATATTTTGAGGAGAGTTTGGTTTAACAAGAGTATATACACCTCTGTTATTTAACTTTCCTGACATCTCCTGTTCGATATCTGATTTAATAAAAACAAGACATACAGTATTTTTACTGGTTGACAGATCAATTGCAAAAGTAGTACCGAAATCGTCCGGAAGCGGTGAATTGATTAAAACTATATCAAACTTTTGCTCTAAGGTAATCCGTTTTGCCGATGCTATATTAGTAACACTCTTTATAGGATAGAAAAAATAGTTCGGCAAAAGGCTTGAAAGAGTTGCAGTGAACTTTTCGGATGAAGACACAATAAGAACACTGTATGTTCGGTCACTAAATACCATGTGCAGCCCCCTTTATTGAATTCAAAGATAAAACAACACTGAAATTACTTCGTGAAATTTTGAATGATCATTTCAGGAAGGTGTTGTTGGATGAAGCTGCTGTTTAAAGCTGCTTCGGCTGCCTCTTTTTTGGTAAGAGGAAGTAATTTAAGCTTTGAAAGCGTTTCGGCGTCTGCATTGAAAAGATTTTGATCTACGGCAGGCTGGATTTCCTTCTTGGATCTAAGTCCATCAAGAGCTGCATATATAATAAGAGTAAATACAATATATGGATTGGCAGATGGATCGGGCGATCTGAGCTCGGCTCTTGGCTCTGATCCTACAACAGCTGGAATACGTACCAGCTGTGAACGGTTAGAGTGAGACCAGGAAATATATTTGGGCGCCTTAAAATGACCTAATCTGTCATAGGATTCCTCAGTTGGATTAAGGAAAATAGTCATTTCAGATATATGGTCAAGAATACCCTGTATTACATAGAAAAGGTCATCATTTGATGAATTTTTGCCATTTACAGACATATGCACATGAAGACCGTTACCTGGTTCATTTTTCAATGGCTTCGGAGTAAAACAGGAATCCAGACCATTTCTTGCAGCAATAGCATTTACAACAGTATAGAAATTTGCTGCATTATCAGCGGTTGAAAGTGCATCGGAATATCTGAAGTCAATTTCATTTTGTCCCGGACCTTCTTCATGATGAGAGCATTCAGGATATATTCCCATCTTTTCAAGAGTAAGGCTTATTTCACGTCTTACATTTTCACCCTTATCAAGAGGAGCTACATCCATGTAGCCGGCATTGTCATATGGAATTCTGGTTGATATGCCATTTTCATCGAGGTTAAAAAGATAAAATTCGATCTCAGTTCCGAAATTAAAGCAATAGCCCTCTTTTTGTGCAGCCTCAATTGCCTTGATCAGCATACTTCGAGTATCATTTTCAAAGATAGTTCCATCAGGATATGTAATAGAACAGAACATTCTTATAACACTTCCGTGTTCCGGACGCCATGGCATTATAGCAAGAGTGTCCGGATCAGGATGCAGAAAAAGGTCAGAATGTACATCCTGACAAAAACCTGATATCGCTGAAGCGTCAATTGCAATTCCGTATTCGAAGGCTCTTGGAAGCTCTGAAGGCATTATAGAGAGATTTTTTTGTTTTCCGTAAATATCGCAGAAGGTAAGTCTGATGAATTTAACATCCTCTTCATTGACAAACTGCATAACTTCTTTTGCTGTATATTTCATAGAAATAGATAGTCCCTTCTCATCTCAAGTTTGCAATTAATTTGCAACATACATTTGTTTATAAGGGTTACTGCTGTTAGGTGTAACAACAGTGAACTCAGATGACATTATCATACCATAGTCTGCATTGAAATAGGAACAGTATTTTTTGATATACGGAGCCATTTCAGCCAAATCCTCATCAGTTGCACGAGCTGTTCTGACCTGTCCGGGGAATTTTATATTTGTGCAATCGGATCTTAAGAACATTTTTCCGCCATGCATTCCGGTTGCAGGAAAGTTGCTTACTATATTGTGATCACCGATATTAAGACCGAGGACAACAATAACTCCTCCGGCCTGATACTCGCCAAGGAAGCTGCCTGCGCTGCCTCCTATAACAATTGAAGGAACTTTTTCTTTATATTCTTTCATATGAATGCCTGCTCTGTAACCGGCATTATCTTTTATATATATAGAACCGCCACGCATCGCATAGCCTACAGCATCACCGACAGAACCGTTTATGATGATCTCTCCGCTGTTCATTGTATCTCCGACAGCATCCTGAGCATTTCCGTTTACGTAGATATTTGCACCGTTAAGATATGCACCGAGAGCATTTCCCGGAACTCCGCCGTCGATCGTAACAGTATTTTCAGACATGCCTGCAGCAATAAAGCGCTGTCCCGTACATCCGAAGAGAGAGCAGTCTGTATGAGCATGTCGCAATTCTTCATTTAATTGTTTATGATCAAGCATTGTAACATTGATAGATTTCATATTTACCTCCGAATATGCATTTTATACTGCGCTTCCAAGCTTCTGTTTTCTATAGCCGATTGAAAATGCAGCTAAGGAAGGGGATTTCTTCAACAGATCAAAATCAATTTCAGAAAGAGGTATATGATTTCTGATCAGATTTACATATATACCTGCTGCCTCGACATCTCCGATGATAATAAAGCCTGTAAGATATCCATCCTTATAATATAAGCGTCTTAGTGAATTTTCGGATTTTTCTATATAACAGTCTCCGCCGTCTTCTTTTCCGAAATAACTTCCGGCTGTCATTGCATGAATACCGAAAAATCCGATGGAGTTCATTGGAATTGCATTTTCAAATACATCATTGCCGCCTGACATATTATTTCCGGCACAATGTCCCTGCATAACTGCATTTGGAAGAATGGCGAGAACACGTCTTTGACCAAATGAAAAATCAAATCCTTCTGCACAGTCACCGGCAGCATATATATCCTTTAAGGAGGTTCTCATATGATCGTCTATTATAATACCTCTGTTAACCTCGCCGCCTGCTTCCTTTATGATTCCTGAATTTGCCTTTACTCCGACAGCGAGAATAAGGATATCGAAATCTACTTCCTTACCGCTTTTCATGAAGGCTTTATTTTTATCAAATTTAACAGCAGTATCTGACAGCATGAAGGAAATATTTTGTGCCTCCATAGCTTTTTGCATGAGGCCTGCACATTCATCATCAAGAATACTTGATAATATCCTAGGTGCGAGATCGCATATAGTTATATGTTTTACATGCTCAGATATTCCTTCTGCACATTTAAGTCCTATAAGGCCGGCACCGACAATAAGTACCTTTGAATCCTTTTTAAGCGCTTTTTCTATTGAAAGGGCATCATCTAATGTCATAAATGAATATTTTTCAGGTACGGTATCAAGTCCCTCAAACGGTGGAACGAAAGGAGATGAGCCATTTGCAATGCAAAGTGAATCATAAGGATATTCTGAGTCATCATCAAGGACAACGATCTTTTTATCCGGATCTATTTTTACGGCTTTTTTTCCGTATATAACTTCACATTTATTTGTTTCATAGAAATCAGCATTTCTATAGTTCATCTTTTCAACAGTTGTTCTGCCTTCAAGAAGATAGGAGATAAGTGGTCTGCAGTAAACAGCTCTTTTTTCTCCTGAAATAACAATTATCCTGGAATGATCATCGTTTTTTCTTATTCCTTCGATGCAGCCTGCTGCAGCAACGCCATTTCCGATAATTACGTACTGTTTCAAACCATTCACCTCTCTTCAAATAATAATGCTCTGTTAGGGCAGCCTTCAACGCAGGCCGGAGTAGATCTGTTGTTTCTGATGCAAAGCTCACACTTATTTACTGCGCCTTCTTCTCCCTTTGATATAGAGCCATAAGGACATACAAGCATACATGTAAAGCAGCGTACACATTTATTTTGATCAATCTGAACAACTCCGTCTATTTTTGAAAGCGCACCGGAGATGCAGCTTTTAACACAAATAGGATCGCTGCAGTGCCTGCATGACACTGCATATGTAATTGTATTATCCTCTTCAACATGAATTTTAGGATAAATAGTTTTGTTTCTTAAAGCCAAAGCCATATCGCTCATGCCGGAATTGGCAAAAGCACAATTATATTCACATAAGTGACAACCTAAACACCATTTCTCATCTGCATATACTTTTTTCATTGGCCAGCGTGTGAGATACCGAGAATCTCAAGCTCCTTTTCATTTAGTCCGACACCACGCAGCATTAATCGGTTACCGCGCAGGGTTTCTATGGAGTTGATGCCCATACCGCCCATCAGTTCCATTATCTCATGTTTCCAGGCAGTAAGAAGGTTAACGAGTCTCTGGCTGCCTACATCAGGGTTAAGTCTCTTTACGAGATCAGGTCTTTGTGTTGCTATACCCCAGTTGCATTTTCCGCTTTGGCATGTTCGGCAAAGATGACAACCCATTGCAAGAAGAGCAGAAGTTGCTATATAGCAGGCATCTGCGCCAAGAGCAACAGCTTTGACTACATCTGCAGCACTTCTTATTGAACCGCCTACAACAAGAGATACATTGTTTCTGATACCTTCATCTCTTAGTCTTTTATCTACACCTGCAAGAGCAAGTTCTATCGGTATACCTACGTTATCACGGATTCTTGTCGGTGCAGCACCTGTTCCGCCTCTGAAACCGTCTATAGCGATTATATCTGCTCCGCTTCGGGCAATACCGCTAGCAATAGCAGTAATATTATTAACAGCTGCTACCTTTACTATTACAGGCTTTTTATATTCTGTTGCTTCTTTTAAAGAAAATACAAGCTGTCTTAAGTCTTCTATTGAATATATATCATGATGAGGTGCAGGTGATATTGCATCAGCACCCTCAGGTACCATTCTGGTTTTGGAAACATCTCCGACGATCTTTGCACCCGGAAGATGTCCGCCGATACCAGGTTTTGCACCCTGTCCCATTTTTATCTCGATCGCAGCACCGGTCTCAAGATAATTTTTGTGGACACCGAATCGTCCGGAGGCTACCTGTACGATCGTATTAGGACCATATACATAAAAATCTTCATGCAATCCGCCTTCACCTGTATTATAGAATATACCCAATTCCTTTGATGCTCTGGCGAGGCTTTCATGTGCATTGTAGCTTATAGAACCATAGCTCATAGCCGAAAACATTACCGGCATTGAAAGCTCGAGCTGCGGAGAAATATTGCAATTTATGCTGCCATCCTTATTTCTTTCGATTTTAGAAGGCTTTTTGCCAAGAAAAACCTTTGTTTCCATTGGTTCTCTTAATGGATCTATAGGAGGATTGGTAACCTGGGATGCATTGATAAGGATCTTGTCCCAGTAAACAGGATAAGGCTTCGGGTTACCCATTGACGATAGAAGAACACCGCCGCTGTTTGCCTGTTTGTAGATTTCTTTGATATGCTCGTTATCCCAGTTAGCATTTTCTCTTAGGCGGCAATCACTCTTAACAATTTTAAGAGCTCTTGTCGGGCATAAGCAAACGCAGCGCTGACAATTAACACAGCTAGCTTCATCGCTGATCATTACATTATTTTCTTTATTATAAACATGTACCTCATTCGAACATTGTCGCTCACAAACACGGCATCTTATACATCTGCTGTCGTTGCGGACAACCTCGAATTCAGGATATATATAATTTATAGCCATCAGTATGCACCATCCTTTACCTTAACAATTATTGGCTCACCGCCTGAAGGGTAGCAGATATTTTCTGCATCAGGTTCCATTATCCTTATTGCAGCTTCCTCGCTGGCAATGAAGAATTTATCGTCTTTTTCACCTGTAACCATACTTCTAAGTTTGAGTCTGTCATTTAAAGCCATTAATCCGCCATTAAATCCGAATACAATAGAAAAAGGTCCGGTTACGAGAAGACTTGAGTAAACAGTTCTAAGGAATTTAAGCTGTTTTGCTTCGTTTTCAGGTTTGTTTTCTATTGTAGACCAGAACGGAGCAGCTATTACGGATGCTGCTTCCTTTAATGTAAGCTTTTGGCATCTGATAAGATAATCCATTATATAAGTAATAACCTCTGTATCTGTCTGAAGTGTACACTTATATCCAAACATTTCAATAAAACGTCTGTTGGCATCATAGGATGATATTTCACCATTATGTACTACTGAAAAATCAAGCAGTGTAAATGGATGAGCACCTCCCCACCATCCCGGTGTATTTGTAGGATATCTGCCGTGTGCAGTCCATGAATATGCCTCATATTCATCTAATTTATAGAATATACCGACATCCTCAGGGAATCCTACAGCCTTGAATGCTCCCATGTTTTTTCCACTTGAAAATACATATGCACCTGTGATCTGAACATTTATCTTTGTTACAATACGTGCTACGTACTCATCTGCATCAAGCTGAAGAGAAGCAAGAACACTTTTTAACGGATTCAGAAAATACCTATATATAATAGGTTCATCCGTTATAGCCGGTATCGTTCTTGTAGGGATTATTTCTGCTTTAACTATTTCAAAATGATCTTTGAAAAACTGTTCACAGTTGTGTTTGCTTGTCTTGTCATCAAAGAACATATGAAAAGCATAAAAATCCTTATACTCAGGATAAATGCCATAGCCGGCAAATCCACCGCCCAGACCATTTGATCTGTCGTGCATAGGCTTCATTGCCTCAACAATTTTTTCTCCGGTCATCAGCTTACCTTCTTTTGAGATAACGGCAGCGATGGCACATCCGGAAGGAATTCGTACTTCGCCCTCTCTACTCATACATTAATCTTCCTTTCAAAGAAATTTTGCGAAAAAAAATAAGACGCCTATATCGAAAAAAATAGTCTTCGACATAAACGCCTTTGTTCATGTGCTTTTTATATAAGCACAAATGAAATTGGTTGTCAAGACAAATTGCAATTATTGTTTTTGTTACATTTAAATAAAAAAAGAATTGTGGTTTGAACAAGTTGCTGATAAAAATTTAACATATTTTTTTTAAAAAGTTGTTGACAAGATAAAAAGTCGGGTGTAGAGTGTGCACATAGCAAAGGCAATGACGTCTTAAGAGTAATTTCTTACCCGTCATTGCCTTTTCTTTTTGCTCAGATGAAGTTCCTGTTTATTTATACTTGCGTTACGGACATATTTTTCTTTTATACTCAGCTTCATCTGAGTAAGCCCCCGAAAAACCTTTGTACAATAAAATATATTAAGGAGACTGATTATGGAAACTGTATCTGATTATTTTGGATGTTTAGTCTTTGATGACAGAATGATGAAAGCTACTTTATCATCAGAAAATTATCAAAAATTGAAAAAAACTATTGATGAGGGAGCAAAGCTTGATGTATCAGTCGCTAATGCGACAGCAGAAGCAATGAAAGAATGGGCTGTTGCAAACGGATGTACTCATTATACACATTGGTTCCAGCCTCTTACAGGTGTTACTGCTGAAAAACATGACAGCTTTATTTCACCGGCACCTGATGGA
>CAVLAA010000035.1:11893-17549 GCA_963660835.1 bacterium | reverse complement strand
GCCTTAGCATCATATTCAAGATGAAGAGTATCTTCATCATCAAGAGTGTATTTTATAGTAATATCCATGTCACCCGGAAATCCCTGTTCGGATTCAGGGCTGAAATGATGGAATGTAATAAAATTGTCACCGCTATCCTTTACTTCCCATAAGCGATTGTGAAATCCATTGCTTCCGCTATGAAGATTATTTTCATTTTCATTTTGCTCAAGCTGATATTCTTTTCCGTTTATAGAGAATTTTCCGTCTTTAATACGGTTACCGTTACGTCCGACAGCTGCTCCAAAGAATGTAGTATGCTCTTCATAACCCTTAACATCATCATATCCGAGGATCATATCTCTTTGTTTCTGATTTTTATCGGCAAAAAGAATAGATACCAGTGTTGCACCAAAATCTGTAACCTTAACAATTGTATGATTTGAATTTTCAAGAGTATAAAGGGCAGCTTTTACACCTTTAGAGGTGATTCCAAATGCTTCTGTTTTCATGTGATTATCCTCCTAAAAGCATAACTATCAATCTTTATCCACGTACAGCACCTCCATTAGGGGGTGCTGCCGAGAATATATTAATTATTAATTTCCTTTTTTACGATTAGATACTACATCGAAGATAACTGCGATCAACAAAACAGCACCCTTTATTACATACTGCCAAGAATCGCCGACACCCATGATTGACATACCCATGTTGATTACACCAAGAAGAAGTGCACCAATGATTACTCCCGGTATAGTACCGCTTCCACCGTATGCAGAAGCACCACCGATGAAACATGAGCCGATTGCATCCATTTCGTATGAAGTACCGGTCTGACCACTTACGGAACCTACACGTGCTAAGCAAAGAAGTCCGCAAAGTCCGGCAAGAAGTCCCATGTTTGCATATGCAAAGAAGTAAACCTTATCTGTATTTATACCTGAAAGCTTTGTAGCTTTCTCATTTCCGCCTACTGCATAGAAGTAACGTCCAAATGCTGTTTTTGATGTAATGAAATGATAAATAAGACAGATTGCAACAACCCATATAAGCATTACAGAAATGCCCTTATACTGTGATAATAATATACAGTAGCCTAATAAAACAAGGCTTATTAATAATGTTCTTCCAAAATCTACAACAGCACTGTTCTGACGATAGCCTTTTTTAGCTTTTTTAGCACGTGATGATATTGTGTTATAGAAAAGGATAATAATAACAATTGCTGCAACTATGATAGGTGAAAGGTATCTTCCATCAATATCAAGACCCGGTATTTTAATGTATGCTGTAAATACATTAAGGAATATAGGATCCTGTACAGCTACGGTCTTAGAATCAAGAACAAGACGTCCGATTCCTCTGAATATAAACATACCACCAAGTGTTGTGATAAACGGAGGGATTCTTACATAGCCGATCCAATAGCCCTGCCAGATACCTGCTGCAAGACCAATCAAAAGACAAACAATTATAGTTACAAACGGATTAACACCAAGGTTTGTGATCATAACAGCTGCAATACCACCGATCATACAGATTACAGAACCAACTGAAAGATCGATGTTACCACCTGTTAAAATACAAAGCAACATACCACAAGCCATTACAAGAACATAACCGTTCTGAAGTAAAAGGTTTGACATGTTCTGAGCAAGCAGAAGTCTTCCGCCTGTCAGGATATAAAATAATACAAATACACAGATAAGTGCTATGACCATACTGTATTTGGTCAGAAATCCACTTATGCTACCAGATTTTTTATTTGACATGATTTAAACACTCCTTTCTCATTACTTGCCGGCGCTTATAATGTAACTCATGATCTTCTCCTGAGTTGCATCCTCAGCATTAAGCTCGCCTTTAAGTTCTCCCTCATTCATGACGTAGATCCTATCGCACATACCGATAAGCTCAGGCAATTCGGATGAAATCATAATAACCGATTTACCGTCAGCAACCATCTGGTTGATAAGGCAATATATATCATATTTAGCTCCTACGTCTATACCACGGGTAGGTTCATCAAGTATCAAAATCTCAGGCTCTGTAAACATCCATTTACCAAGCAAAGCTTTCTGCTGGTTACCACCTGAAAGATTTCCGACCTTTTGATTTATGGATGGTGTTTTAGTTCCCATTTCTTCGGTCATTTTTTCGGCTACATTTGCTTCTGCAGTCGTATCAATTATGCCATTTGTGCAGACCTTATCAAGTCTTGCAAGTGTTGTATTAAACTTGATCGATTCTCCGAGAATGAGTCCGTTTGTTTTACGATCTTCAGTAACATATGCCAATTTATGACGTATAGCCTGCTCCGGTGTTTTAAGCTCGACTTTTTTGCCGTCTATATAAAGCTCACCAACAATTTTTGAGCCGTAGCTTCTGCCGAATATAGACATTGCAAGCTCTGTTCTTCCGGCACCCTGAAGTCCGGAGAATCCGACAACCTCACCCTTATGAACCTTGAAAGAAATATCTTTATCAACAACTTTTTCATGATATAACGGGTGATATACTGTCCAGTTTTTAACTTCCATCTTAACTTCAGGCTTAACATGATGCTCTCTGATAGGGTATCGATCATCCATAGAACGTCCAACCATTCCCTTGATGATTCGATCCTCACTGAATTCATCAACACCTTTTACAAGTGTTTCAATAGTGGAACCATCTCGAATGATAGTAGCCTTATCAGCACAATAAATAATCTCATTTAATTTATGTGTGATTATGATAGATGTAAGTCCTTGTTTTTTAAATTCGATCAGGAGATCCAACAGCATTTTAGCGTCCTCATCATTAAGAGAGGATGTAGGCTCATCCAAAATCAGAAGTTTAACATTTTTAGAAAATGCTTTTGCTATTTCAACCAGCTGCTGCTTGCCGGTACCAATATCCTTAATTAAAGTTTGTGCAGATTCGTTAAGTCCAACCTGCTTCATATGCTTTTCGGCTTCATTGAATGTCTGATCCCAATCAATGCTTCCGGTTTTTGATTTACATTCGTTTCCCAGGAACATATTCTCACCAATAGTAAGAAGCGGTATAAGCGCAAGCTCCTGGTGTATTATAACAATTCCTTTACGTTCACTGTCTTTAAGAGTTTTGAACTGACAAAGCTCTCCATTATAATATATTTCTCCGGTATATGATCCTGCCGGATATGTTCCGGACAAGACATTCATTAGCGTAGATTTTCCTGCTCCGTTTTCCCCGATCAGTGCGTGGATCTCGCCTCGCTCCACCACCAAATTAACATTGTCCAAAGCTTTAACACCAGGGAATTCTTTCGTAATGGATTTCATTTCCAAGATAATATCTGCCAAAAGATTCTCCTCCTCTCATGTCTGAAAATACGGGCGGGACTTTGTTGCCCCGCCCGGTATCAGGCCATATGTTATTTGGATATCAGCTTACTGCCTTAAGGTAGTCGCCATCCTTTGTATAAAGACCTGTATCAACAAGGTCATCAAGATTATCCTTTGTGATAACATTAGGTACTAACAAGAATGAAGGACATTTTGTTCCTTCAGATGTCTCATAAGATTCTGTATCATATGAGCACTCAACGTCAAATTTCTCAAGAAGTGATTCATCAATAGTGTCTCCGCTAAGCATTGCTTTAGCAAGCTCAAGAGTAACAACTGCCTCGTTGCTTACGTTCTTATAAACTGTCATTGACTGGATTCCGTCAACGATGTTCTTAAGGTTAGCTTCGTCACCATCCTGTCCGGTGATGATTACTGAATTTGTACCCTTATAATCAGATGTAATAGCCTTAGCTACACCAAGTGCTGTAGAATCGTTTGAGCAAAGCCAAACATCAAGCTGCTTTCCGTCTGCATAGAATGAAGATAATACGTTCTGTGCTCTGTCCATAGCAGTATCTGTATTCCACTGATCTGTTGCAACTGTATCGAAATCAGTCTGTCCTGAAGGAACAACTAATACGCCGCTTTCGATATATGGATTAAGAACATCCATTGCGCCCTGATAGAAGTATCCTGCATTGTTATCAGCCGGATCACCTGCTGTAATCTCAAGGTTGTATGTCTTATCTCCTGCATTATCAAGATCAAGAGTATCTACGATGTATTCGCCCTGTAATTTACCTACAGTGTAATTATCGAATGATACATAGTAAGAAACAGCGTCATTAAGAATCAGACGGTCATAAGAAATTACCGGAACATTTGCTTCAGCTGCTTCATCCATTGCAGTGTTAAGAGCTTCACCATCGATAGCTGCAACGATAAGAAGATCTACATCGTCAGCAAGCATGTTCTGAATATCATTAACCTGTTTTCCAGAATCGTTATCAGAATATGTAAGAGTTGTATCATATCCTGCATCTTTAAACTGCTGATCAAGATACTCACCATCTCTATTCCATCTCTCAAGAGACTGTGTAGGCATCGAAATACCAATCTTGTGTCCACCTGCTGCAGTATCAGATGATGCTGATGATGAACTTGCTGATGAGCTTGCTGATGCACTTGATGATGCACTTGATGATGAAGATGATGATCCTCCTCCACAAGCTACAAGAGAAGCTGCCATAGCTGCTACAAGAGCTCCGCCGATTAACTTTCTTTTCATTTAATTAATCCTCCTTTTTCTTTGTTGATGTTACTTTATCACACTTTATAAAGGAGAAACTTGTCATGTTCTGTATATTTTGTATAGGATTACTTGGCGTACAGATAAAAAACTGGACATTTTTGTTGTATCAAAAATGTCCAGGACAAAAAAGTTAAGTTGTTTATGTGAATTAATTAATGTTTAAAACTGAATTTATTTAGCTGATTACTGGCTTCGTATATTTAAATAAATATCTCCTGCTTCATGAAATTTTCCCGTTATCACTTCATCCATATTTTCCTTTGTGACTGCAATAGGCGTAAGACATTCATAAGGAATTTCATAAGTACCGTCATTTATAGTGTTGGTAATAGATAAATCTTTTCCGGTTGCCAGATCGACAGAAAGCTCCGCAGCTCTTCGTGCAAGCTGCTCTACAGGTTTATATACAGTCATACACTGAGTTCCTTCGACAATCCTTTGGCATGCATCAAGGTCCGCATCCTGTCCTACTACACATATGTTCCCGGCAAGACGGTGTTCCGATAATGCCTTGACAGCATTGCCTGCTATACTATCATTTCCGCACATTATGCCTAATGGCGCAGTGTTAGAATTTAGATATTCATTTGTATATGAAAACCCTTTTTCTCCCTGCCAGCCTTCTGAATAATAGGTTTTTGAAATATTTATATTTGAATCATCCAGTGTTTGCGAAAATCCGTTCATCATCTGATTTACATTGTTATCTGCAAGAGGTCCGCATATCTGAAGGATCGTTCCCTCAGAATTTAAATGCTCTTTCATATGCTCGGCCATAAGCCTGCCAACCTCTTCATTATCAAAGGATATATACAGATCTGCCTGTGCATCAAGCACAAGTCTGTCATATGTTATGACAGGAATACCGGATTTCTGTGCTCGTGTAATAGCTGCCTTTAAATCTTCTGTATTTTCGTCACTTGCAACCATAACAATAACAATTACATCGACCTGCGTATCGACAAAATGATCTATTTGAGCAACCTGTTCAGACATAGAGCCGTTTGCATTTTGAACATTTACATCTGCGCCGAGTTCTGCAGCAGCT
>CAVLAA010000035.1:0-11883 GCA_963660835.1 bacterium | reverse complement strand
CTCTCTGCCACCGTTCAAGGATGAACGAATCAAATGAGCAGCCTATTTGTATCTTGTCGGCATCAGAAGTATTGCTGCTTGATGAAGAAAGTTTAGCAATATCACTGTGGGAAGGTTTTCTGGTTATTATTAAGCAGACAAGGATTATAGCCAAAATAGAAAGTATAGGTATTATCCATGTTTTTTTTATCATGTTCGTTCTCTTTCTCTGTATTCAGTGGGTGTTATTCCTTCATTTTTCTTAAAAATCCTGCTGAAATAATTCGGATCACTGTAGCCTACTGAACTGCATATTTCCTTCATGCTGCAATCATTGTCTTTTAAAAGCTCTTTAGCCTTTTGGATTCTAAGACTCGTAACATATTCGACAAAATTGCTACCTGTCTCTTCTTTGAAAAGCTTACTGAAATAGTATGAGCTTAAGTCAAGCTGGCGAGATACATCATCTAAGGAAATATCTTTGTTATAATTCTGAAGAATATAATCCTTTGCTTTAACTATAAGATGATTTTCATGATCCTCTTTTTTATTGCCTATATTTTTGCATGCTGCCTTGAATTTCTCGATAAACCAGTTTTTAAGGTCACTGTTTCTTTGGGCATTCATTATTATATTAAGGTAATCTTCTCTTTCTTCAAAATGGTATGTAAGGCCGCCGTTTAAATATGCCTCATGCTCTGCAAAAAGAACAAATTCAATTATCTTAAGCTTGACACTCATATTATTTTCATCATATGAATTTAGCATCCATTCAAAATATTCATTTGCATATCGTGCGCAATCATCGACTCTTCCATCACCTAATGAATCAAACAGATCCTTTTCCAGATCGAGAGGATATTCCTCATCATACTTACATACGTGAGGGGGTGTGTCATCTACGTGAATAACGCTGCCTTTTGTATTGGCAAGGGCTCTTAGTGCTTCTTCGTAGGATTCCATACTTTCTTTTAGTCTGCGAACCGAGCCTATGCCTATTCTAAATGAAATATCTGTAAGCTTTCGCAGTCTCCTGACAAGCTCTCTTGCTACATCGATAATTGCAATTCGTTTTTCATAATCGATCTTTGTAGTTTCCATCGGAATACATACCGGTATCTTATTGGCAATAACTGAGCCTACAACACAAGGCCAGGTTTCCTTTATCAGCTCTCGTATCTTAGAATAATTTAACTGCGCGCGGACACCGGCTCCTACGGCATTTGTCAATTTACCATCCAAATGATCATCACCAACCATAAGGACGATCATACATCCGTAATCAGTATTTATTCCAAGCAGCTCTTTATAGTGGTCGACATCATCCTCAAAATGCTCACGAAACATAGCTGCATAGATAAAACCGTTTTCTATTATGGGTGTTACGGTTTCCATCTTTTCTCTTATAAGCAGATCATCACTTCTTTTTTTCTTCCGTGAGTCAACTAATTTAAAAGCTTTGTTAAGTGTTTCTTCTATTTTATTTGCACTGAATGGTTTATTAAGATATTCCATAACACCAAGATTAATTGCTTCTTTTGCATAATCAAATTTGTCATATGCAGAAAGAACAATAAATACAATAGAAGGATCACTTTTCTTAATCTCTTTAATAGCGTCAATGCCATTGATCCCAGGCATCTGTATATCCATTATGGCAACATTAGGCCTGAAGCTTTCAGCAAGCTCGATCACACTTCTGCCTGTTTTGGCAGTTTCTATTTCGCATTGATGCGGAAATTTCTTTTCAATTATCATTTTTAAAGAATCAAGTACGATTCCTTCGTCATCTGCCAGCATTACTCTGTACATTTTGACTGCCCCCTATTTGTTAAGTTCTATCGTGATCAAAATTTCTGTTCCCATGTCTTTTCCTTCGCTTATTATGCTTAGAAATGCTTTGTCATGGAAATACAGTTTAAGTCTATCCATTACATTCTTGATTCCAACTCCGTTAGAATTTGAATTTGTCTTATTTTTTTCTGCTTCTCCGGAAAGAACCTCTTCTATCCTGTTTTGCTCCATTCCGGCACCATTATCCCAAATACTTATATAGGCTTTGTCTTCTTTTTTATATACTGAGAGTTCGATCAGTCCTTTTCTGTCGAGACCTCGTATCCCATAGTTAACAGCATTTTCAATGAGCGGCTGAAGGATCATGCTCGGTATTTTCATATTCAGCAGGCTTTCATCTATATCTTTGGTAAAATTTATTTCACCTGCAAATCGTACATTCAAAATATATACATAGTTGTCTACAAGATGTACTTCCTCTTCAAGAGTTGCTTCTCTGTCATTTCGCCTTACATTGTATCTGAAAAAGGCTGCAAGATTATCAAGAAATTCCTCTGTTTTATCAGCTCCCTCCATCATCGCAAGCTGCATGCCTGCATTTAGGGTATTAAATAAGAAATGAGGATTTATCTGTGCCTGGAGATATTTTAGCTGTGCATCCTTAAGATAGGTCTGCATCTGCATTTCACGTTCCATTGTTATACGCAGTCTGTCAATATATATGCGTATGTTATCGATCATTTGATTAAATGCATTTGTAACAATACCGATTTCATCCATGTTTTCTATAGGTATTTCTGCTATATCAAAATTGCCTGCTGCGATTTCATTCGCTGCATTAGAAAGCCGGTAAAACGGCTGTGTCATATTTCTCGTAAGCATGATGATAATACTTACAACTATGAACATTGCTATTATCAATATAATAAAGCTGATAACTATTGTATAATACATTAATTTGATCTGATACTGATATGCTTCTGAATTTACTTTAAATTGTTCATTGTTCAGACTATATATGAAGGTGTTGATATTTTCATATAATTCATCAGCCTGTTCATATAGCCTGCTGTATCTTTCTATATTTCGTCCTCGCTTTGCTGTAATGGCCTCTTCGGCGAGCGTTATATAGGATTGAGACAATTCATATATATTTTTTTCAGTGATCATGATCTGATCATCTATATTCAGTTTATTGAATGAATCAAGGGCATCAAGATAAGTCTGTTTGTTTTCGTAATAATCTTCCATAGCATCTGAGCTTCTTGTCTGCAGATATTCCTTCATGCTTTCCTGAGTGAGTTCAAGACTTGAGGATAAGGTATTCAAGGTGACATTGCTTTCATATGTATTTTGAACGCCATTGCTCATATCGTTGATTATCGAGTACATAAAGAGATTTACAGCAAGTATAAGTACAGAGACAAAGATAAACATAGATATCAGTTTTCTTTGCAGTGTCATATGATGCCATTTTGTGCTAAAAAGATTGCTAGTTTTCTTCATCAGCTGTACCCCGCATTTCATCAAGTTGTTTGTTGGCATCATCAGCTGTAATAAGTTCAGCATCTACAGGAATATATCCGTTTGTATAGCCGGTTCTTATATATTCATTTAAAGTATGAACACAAGAAGAACCCATTTGCGTTGTATTGATCGTAATAGATGAATATATGATATTCTTTGAAACTGCCTCTAATATCTGGGCGGAGTCATAATAACCTATTATTTCAACCTTTCCTACCTTGTTGTAGTCAACTGCTGCATGATATGCACACTTGGTATGCAGCTCGCTTAAGCATATCATTATATCCGGAAGGTTTTCATCATCAAGAAAGATGTCGCTTATAGATTCCTCAGCGCTGAATTCTCTTGAATTATCTATAGAAACGGTATCTAGTTGTATAGGTGAATTATTTCCAAGCAGATTCTTAATCTCATCTCTGATTCCAAGTAAAATAAGGTTCTGGCTGATATCTGTCTGCTCAGTATTAGTCAAAACAAGCACATTGACAGAATCATCATTTAAAGACTCGTTATTTTTTAGTATTTCAATGACCTGATCTCCATATTGCTGTCCAAGCTTGTAATTGTTTGTTCCTACATAGCATTGTCTGTTGCTTCCATTGCAATCGCTAAAGACTGTAGCTACCGGTATATCATCCGAGATTGCTTCATTGATAAGATCTGTAGTTTCCTGACTGTCATCGCCTTGGACTATTATTCCGTCTACATTTGCCTGTATAGCCAATTTTAGTAATTCGGTTTTGGTATAATTTACTGAAAGATTACTTCCAAACCGTTCTACATAAACATCATTATCTAGGCCATATTCATAAGCTTTTTCATAAATCTTACTCCAAAAGTCAGTATTATCGTCTGTTATCATTGCATAATGCTTTGAGTATTCATTATAATTTTGCTTTGAAGATGATGAGATATTGCGTATTATAAAGCATAAGATCATTAATCCTGTCAGTATACCCAACAGAATGATCATCAAGATCCATATTTTATTTTTTTTCATAGCTTATTTTTCACAGGCTTTTATCCCGATATCCTTATATATTTTATCTTTTATTTTAACAATTTGTACCAAAAAAAGAAAGATATCAGGCGCGAAAAGTCAAACATTCGATTTATATATTGTTTTATTTTGCTATACCACGTATAATTATTGCTGAAGAAGGGATGGTGAATATATGGATTTTTTGTTAGCAATCTTGATTATTTTCGGTGTTTTGGTTTTGCCTAAGATTTTTATTGATATATATAAGCATAATAAAAATGACAAGAAAAAATAATTGTGCACAAAAGTGCACAATTATTTTTTTAAAGATATTTTTCTCGATATTCAGGTGTATGCTCGATCAAACAGATACGTACTCCATTTGGATCTTGAATAAATACCTGTCTTCCTACGGTTGTTTTGGCAATCTCTCCGATAGGCAGACAACCTTTTGCCTTAAGTTCGGCAAGTGTTTTATCTAAATCTTCAACATCGGTACCTACAGAATATAAGCCTATCGGAAACTGTGGTGCTTCAATCAGTTCTACACAAGCTCCGTCAGGGCTCTGCATTATTGTTATTCCACCAACAGGAAAATCCACATGATAGGCTTTAGAAAAGCCCATTACATTTTGATAAAAGTCAACTGATTCCTCAAGTTTTTTTACAATCATCGTTGTATAATGTACAGATATTTTCATGCTTTCATCCTTCCTGTCTTTTATGCAGTCATTAATTAAGGTTCGAAGCTATCTTGATACTGCTTTTAATGCCTGGCTGAGATCTTCAATAAGATCCTCCTTTGCTTCCAGTCCACAGGATATACGAATAAGTCCGGCAGGAATTCCGGCTTCCTCAAGCTGCTCGTCAGTCATCTGGCGATGTGTAGATGTAGCTGGATTAAGACAGCAGGTGCGAGCATCTGCAACATGAGTTTCAATCGCTGCAATTTTAAGCTCTTTCATAAATGCTTCAGCCGCTTTTCTTCCGCCTTTTAGTTCAAAGGAAACAACTCCGCAGCCACCATTTGGCATGTATTTTTTGGCTCTTTCATAATAAGGATCGCTTTTTAGTCCCGGATAGCTTACTGACTTAACCTCAGGCTGAGAGCTTAAAAATTCAGCTACAGCCTGCCCGTTTTCTACATGTCGTTGCATTCTTACATGTAAAGACTCTAAACCTAAGTTTAATATAAATGCATGCTGCGGTGACTGGATGCTTCCTAAGTCTCTCATAAGCTGGGCTGTACATTTTGTGATAAATGCACCTTCCTTACCGAATTTTTCAGCATATGTTATGCCATGATAAGACTCATCAGGTGTACAAAGTCCAGGGAATTTATCTGCATGAGCCATCCAATCAAATTTTCCTGAATCGACTATTGCTCCGCCAACAGCTGCTCCATGTCCGTCCATATACTTTGTTGTAGAGTGAGTTACTATGTCTGCTCCCCATTCTATCGGGCGGCAGTTAACAGGTGTAGGGAATGTATTGTCAACGATGAGTGGAACACCATGTTCATGTGCTGCTTTTGCAAACATTTCGATATCAAAAACCGTAAGTGCCGGATTTGCTATTGTTTCGCCGAATACTGCTCTAGTATTTGGCTGGAATGCTGCATTTAATTCTTCAGGTGTACAGTCAGGAGAAACAAATGTTACTTCTATACCCATTTTAGCCATAGTGACTGAAATAAGATTGAATGTTCCTCCATAAATAGAAGAAGATGCTACAATATGACTTCCACATTCGCAAACATTAAATAAAGCAAAAAAGTTAGCAGCTTGTCCTGATGATGTGAGCATTGCAGCAGTACCGCCTTCAAGCTCTGCTATTTTTGCTGCTACTGTATCATTTGTTGGGTTTTGAAGCCTTGTATAGAAGTATCCACTATCTTCAAGGTCAAAAAGTCTTCCCATTGCTTCACTTGTGTCATATTTGAATGTTGTAGACTGAACAATCGGTATTTGTCTTGGTTCTCCGTTCTTTGGTGTATAGCCTCCCTGAACGCATGTTGTTTCTATTCTTTTCATTTCCGTCTCCTTAAATATAATCATATGACTTATTTTAGAGGATAAATAATAAAAAAACAAGGTTAGAAGGCTGAGGTATGTTTTTATAATTCTAATTTTTATAGTTCTATACAATCTATTATAAGCTTCTGACACATATCATATCCTAAAACAGAGCTGTTCATGGATAACATATAATTGCTAGACATTCCCCATTTTTGTTCGGTGTAAAAATTATAGTTAGCACTGCGCCTTTTATCCGTGTCATTTATCAGTTTCACTGCACTGTCTTCGTCAACATCATAGATTTTACAGATACGCTGAATTTTTTGTGGCATGTCACCATGTATAAATACATTAAATACATCATCTCTATCTTTTAATATATAATCTGCATTTCGGCCTATTATAACGCAGCTTTCTTTTTCTGCTATTTCTAAAATTATTTTTCTTTGTACATCATATACGATATCATCCACAGATTTTCCTGTAATATCACGTCCTGAAAATGCATAGGCAAACAAGCCTTTATTTGGAGAAAGCTCAGCTCTTTTGCTAATATATTCAGGCGATATTCCGGACTGCTTTGCAATCTGTTCAATTATATCTTTGTCATAATAGGCAAATCTAAGACTCTTTGCTAAGCTTTCGCCGATAAATCGTCCACCGCTTCCAAATTCTCTGCTTATTGTAATTATTTTTCTTGACATAACCTGATCCTCCTTAGCTTAAGTTATCTATTTTACTCTTTTTGATTTTCTTTAAAAATACATATCCTATAAGACACGATATAAGCTCTGTAATTGGAAATGCCCACCAGATCACAGAAACATCTATTTGCATATTTCTGACAAAGATGGAAAAAATACCTGCCAAAGGCAATATAATAACAAGCTGCCTCAGGAATGAAATTATAAGCGATTCAATACCACCGTCTAATGCTTGGTAAATTCCTTGATATGCAACATTTATGCCTGCAAATATAAAGCTAAAAGAAATGATTCTCATGGCAGAGATAAAATATTCCTTCGATTCTCCGGCGTTAAATAAGGCAGCAAAAGCTCCTGGGAAAAGTTCTGTAATTGCCACTCCAAAGAGCATCAGCATAATGGTATACGCAATGCCATATTTTATGCCTTCATTAATCCTTTTTTTGCTATGCATTCCGTATGCAAAGGCGATAATAGGCGTGATCGCATCTCTAAGACCAAAAGCGAGGAATAAAACAAACTGCTGCACCTTGTAGAATAATCCATATGCAGTCTGTGCTGATGGACTGAATTTTAAGATCAGATTTAAGGCATAAACCATGATAGACATCAAGGCCTGTGCAATAATTGCCGGAAGTCCGATTGAATATATTTCCTTTATTATTCTGCTATTTGGTTTAATATATCTTAAGCTATGTTCCAATTCTTTATTTAGCTTTAAATGAAAAATAAATAGCAGTACTGCGGATGCAATCTGTCCGATTACGGTTGCGTATGCTGCACCTTCTACTCCCATTTGGGGAACAGGGCCGATGCCGTAAATCATGATTGGATCAAGAATAATATTTACAACAGCACCTACGACCTGACCTATTGTAGAATAGAGCGAATGACCCGTTGCCTGCAGAAGCTTTTCAAATAAAGAAAAATAAATCATTCCAAAAGAAATCACACAGCATATTTTAAGATAGCTTGTTCCCATAGAAATGACTTCGGAATCAATCGTTTGAGATGAAATGTATGTTTTTACTCCTAAAAAGCCAAACAATACGCATATTACATAGATGATTGCTCCTAAAAATAGAGCATTTCCTGAAACATATGCTGCTTTCTTTGTATTACCTTCTCCTAATGTTCTTGCAAGAAGCGCATTTGTTCCGATGCCTGTTCCAACACCTGCTGCAACCATAAGCATTTGTATGGGAAACACCAGGGTAAGGGCATTTAAAGCTGCCTCACTTCCTGTCTGCATATTTCCGACAAATGCACTGTCTACAATGTTGTAAACTGCCTGCAATGCCATGGATAGAATCATTGGTATTCCATTTTGTAATATCAATTTATTTACCGGCATATCCTTCATCTTGTTAGTAACCATAATATCCTTATCCTCCTCTTTCATAACAAAAAAAAGTGTGCACTTATCACATAAGTCGGACTTACGCTGATAAGCTACACACTTTTTGGATTTTTATGTAATTGATAAGTTACTTTTAGTGGGATGTAAATATAAAACGAGCAGCAAAACTGGATTTACGCTGTTCTGCTACTCGTTCTTAAGTATTTTAAAATTTCTAAATAAAAAAGTCAAATTGAAATTTATTTGTTTTATATATAAGTTGTGATAATTGTAAGTATCAGTCTACCCAATAATTTCTTTTATCTGATTCAGATCATTGGCAAAATATATGCCATTTTGCCTTTCTTCGGATGATAAGCCCATATCTATCATATGCGTAAGAAGATCTTTAAGTCCATCATAGTATCCGTTTAGATTATATAAAATACAGGGTGCATCTAATTGTTTTAGAGATATCTTTGACATTATCTCAGATATTTCTTCTAAGGTACCGGTTCCACCGGGAAATGCAATAAAGGCATTGCCAAGTGCGATCATCTTATTTTTGCGCTCCGTCATATCTTTAGTTATGATCAATTCTGTCAGCCCTTCATGCTGAAAGCCTTCATTGATAAAGAATTGCGGCTCAACACCTATGACCTGTCCGCCGGCATTTAATACGCTATCGGCGATCAATCCCATTAATCCGGATTTTGAACCTCCGTATACAAGAGAATTGCCACTTTTTCCAATCCATGTTCCGAGCTCCTTGACTGCATCACTTAAAGACTTGTCATTCCCTTCAAATGCACCAAGATATACAGTTATATTCATAATTTTCTCCTTCTGCTTTATATTGCTGTAATACGTCATTTGAACTAACGCTAAACGCATATTTGCCTTCTACGTTAAGAAGAATCTTTTTATCTTACACAGGCTTTTGCTGTATATGATACTATATCAATTCGGATAACTGCAACAGAGTTCGTCATATTTTCACAGATTTCATGATCTTTTCCAGTCTGTACCTTCATGAGTATTGAAAGTGCTTTACATTTTTCAACCGGATTTTCAACAATTGTTGCTTTACCTTTACACATGACACTTTCATATTCGGCACCGTAGCTGCAAGGACTATCTGCTGCAACCAATGACTCTCCTCTGTCAATTTCAACAAATACATTGTTATTTTTTCGTAAACAATCCAACTTGTGTCCTTCCATAGCACTATGTATATAAAATGTCAGCCTTTTATCTTCCATCTTGTAACCATAATGGAGCGGTACGACATAAGGATAATCTTCATCAAATATACCTAAATGCATATATCTTGCATTTGATATAATATTTTCGATTTTATTTATATCTGTGATTTCTCTGTCTTTTCTTCTCATGATCGATTTCCTTTTTCTGCTATTTCTGTATTTATCATAAAAAATGAATAACAATACCTCTCTGCAATCAAATGCGACTCAGGCATCGTCCCGCTTAATCTAAGTCCTACCTGTGCTGCATTAGAATAATCAAGCGCCGTAGCCATCGTATCGATAAAATCGTTTATCAAATCTCTTGAGCTGACTCGATAGCACTTCATAATGCCATCCTGCTTTGCTTTATATACAATCTCTAATAATACAATATTATCATCAAGCTGTACTAAATACTTGTAGCCATGCTCCTTTGCGTATTTGATAGCATAGCTTCGATTCATAGGAGCATACCAAGCATTCTCAGAACACTTTATGTTAGCCATATACCATTCTTTGTAATCATCAGGAACATTCACAATATCCCACTCACTGATATATCCTTCGGAATTATTCGAGATAATCAAATGCGGATATTGAATATCAAATTTTTCTGTCGGTCTTGCCGATTTATCGCCTGCTCTTTTTCCTGAGATTTCCACTACGAGAATATCATTCCTCATTCATCTTCTCCCATAGCTCTTTTATCTTGTTGATCTTGTCCTCGTTTTCGGATTGAAACTTGATTTCATAATAGAATCCGTCAACCAATTCCTCTGATGCTGTTTCAGCCTCGTTGAGAATGTTATTGAATATATCGCTTGCGTCAAAGCCTGTGAAAATTTCCTCAAGTCCTTCAAGCTCTTCGAGCAACAGCTTATTGTCCCACAACGAATAGTCAGACACCTTATTATCGGCAAGCCTAAACGCTTTTATCTGCTTGTCTGTGAGATCATCAGCTATAATGCATGGGACCTCAGACAAGCCAAGCTGTGATGCGGCCTTGTATCTTGTATGTCCTGTGACAATGACTCCGTTCTTGTCTATCACGATTGGCACTTTGAATCCGTATTCCTTTATGCTTTCAAGCACATATGGAACTGCATCATCGTTTTTACGTGGGTTCTTCTCATAAGGCTTTATTTCATTAAGCTTTTTGTACTGTATGTCTATATTGCCCATTCAGTCTCCTTTGCGCACTAAAAAAGCACCCTTTGCAGAGTGCTTGATTTTACTATATTATTATTCAACAAATTCTATTAATTCCTTTTCAATTTTCAAAGCTTTCTTTATGTCTCTGACATAATCTTTATACTCATCCTCACCATATTCCAATTCAATATACTCATCAGGATAACTATTAAACTTTTTATAATACTCATCATACAGTTTTCTTAATTCAGATGTTATTTTGCCTTGCCACATTACTTATTCATCCTTTCAATTCTCGCTACAATCTCGCTACTAATATCAGGGAACAATTCTTTTGCTAAATTTAATGCTGCATTCTCTGTGTATAACATGCGTCCGTATTGTGCCCATGTTTCTTTTGCAACATTTATTTTATTTTTCCAATATTCATCTGAATGTCTAAAGCCTAATCGTATTGCTCCATCAGACATTCCATTTAAAATATCCGAAATACCTCTATATTGTTCTTTGAATTTTATCCTTGTTTCGTTTTGTTCAAAAGCATTTGGATATTTAGAATATAACATCTCTTCAATGCTTTTGCCATAACCTTTTGCAAGAGATTGTAATTTTGAATAATCTGAATTAATAGACTTACTTAGCATACCGTTCTTTGTAAGTCCATATGTATCGTCAATCTCATGGAATAATTCATGTGCAATAGTATCAGCTGTTGCATTTTTAGCTATATATACCGTTTTGTCAGAAGCCGAATATTTTGAACGCTTTCCTTGATTTCTCTTTATCCGTGTTCTGTCAAGAGACTGCTTCAACAATTTCTTCGCATTAGCATTACTTATATTTTCAAGACCCTTTTCAAACTCCTTCTTTTGCTTAGATATTCCTGTCAAAAATCCTGATATTTTATCACTAATGTCGAATTCACCTTCATCGCTGTTCACCTGTCCCATCGCCTTGATCTGCTTCATCGTTTCGGCTCTGTCCATCCATGCAGCAGTCGAGCATCTACAGTTCGGATGCATTGGCGGTGCATTTTCGCCTGCCTGCATATCTGCTACATAAAAGTGCTGTCCGTTTATTGCAAGACAATCAGGACAAGCCGTACCGATAGCAAGGAACACATACCGGTCATATCCGTTTG
>CAVLAA010000034.1:0-17691 GCA_963660835.1 bacterium | reverse complement strand
TATGCAGAGAGACAAATGTTCAACTTTTTGTGTCCAAAGTATTGACATAGGTCCAAAGATAAAGTTTAAAATTTTGCAAAATGCAGGGTTTTGAGCTGTTTTTAAATATTAAATGGAAAGGAAATTATTATGAACACAGCATTGTATATTCACAATCCGCTTCAATACTTGCTCATATAAAGCTTGTGCGGTACACTAATCACAAGGCGTTTTACGGATAAAGGCAGTAGGGAAAACTTGTTTTATGACAAGAGTCTACAAATTGATATAGAGTATTCTTAATGAAGCGGAGGAGAAAGATGGCAGAGATCATAAAATTGGAAAACAGTGCAGTCATGTCAAAAAAAGATGACAAGAAGATGCTTGAAACAGCAGAAGATATGCTGAAAGATATACGTTCTATTGCAGCGGATAAACATGTCAGAAGTGTGCCGATTGCATCATTAGCAGCACTTGGAGAAAGTGCGTCTTCATTATCTCCTACACTTCGCACAGTTACACAGACCATGACAGTCAATACCAAGGGATTATATACATTGGCTAACGAAGCTGTGGGGGATACGCTGAAGAGGGCAAAAGATGGCAATTTCTGGGGAGCATTTAAAACTGAAGAAGGAAAATCAAAGTTTGCAAAGCTGCAGTCAGCAGGACCATTATCTGCATCTTCTACAACTACCATACCCGTGGACCCTGCAACTATGATGATGGCAGTTGCATTGTATTCCATAGAGAAAAAGCTTGGGAATATTATGGAAATGCAGAAGCAGATACTTTCTTTCTTGGAGATTGAAAAAGAATCTGAAATAGAAGCAGATGTTCAGATGCTGACTAATCTTATTCGCAGCTATAAATCAAACTGGGATAATGAGCATTTTGTTTCCGGAAATCATAAGCTTGTAATTGATATTAAGAGAACAGCTTTGAAGCATATGAACAGCTGTCAGAAAAATACGAAGGATGTAGTATCAAGGACACAATTTTTTATAGACCAGAATAAGATTAAAAGTATTTCAACTGATCTAAAAAAGAAATTTGAATATTATAGGATGTCACTGTATACTTATTCATTAGCTTCATTACTTGAGATTATGCTCAGTGGAAATTTTAAAGAGGGATATATTTCAGAAATCAAAGATGAAATAGAAAAGTATGCCGAAGAATACAGATGTATTTTTACGGAAGCATCTAAATATCTGGAAAAATTGGGAAATGATGCTATAGATACAAATATTCTTGGTGGAATTGGTACGGCAGGAAAAATGCTTGGCAGCTTTATCGGAGGAATCCCGGTTGTAAATAATGGGCCGATAGATGAATTTCTTCATGATAATGGTAAGAGACTGGAGCAGGAAGCATCCAGAAAAAGATCAGAAGCCGTGAATGATTTTGCGGAACTTGAAAATCCACAGACGAGTGTTATTACAGAGAAGCTGCAGGACATGATCGATATTTATAATCATACAGAGAAAATCTGCTTCGACAGAGAGAATATATATCTGGTAGGATAGGGCTGCATATCAAAATAAATTTTAAATCGGAGAAATATTAAAATGAATTACATTTCAAGAGACAAAGCGTTTGAATTATTAAAAAAGTACAACAAGGATCCATTTCATATCCAGCATGCATTTACAGTGGAAGCTGTAATGAAATGGTATGCACGTGAACTGGGCTTTGAAACAGATGCAGAATATTGGGGCATCGTAGGATTATTGCATGATATTGATTTTGAACAGTATCCGGATGAGCATTGCCTTAAGGCGCCGGAGCTTTTAAGAGAAGCTGGAGTAGGTGAGGATATTATTCATGCTGTTTGCTCTCACGGATATGGTATTACTGTCGGCAATGGCACAACTATAGATGTAGAGCCAACTCATTTGATGGAAAAGGTTTTGTTTGCAGCTGATGAGCTTACAGGATTGATCTGGTCAGCATCTCTTATGAGACCTTCAAAGAGTACAAAGGATATGGAGCTTAAGTCCCTAAAGAAAAAATACAAGAGCAAAGGATTTGCCGTTGGATGCTCAAGAGAAGTGATCGAAAGAGGGGCTGATCAGCTTGGCTGGGAATTAGATGAGCTTTTGCAGAAGACACTTGATGCAATGAAAGCATCTGAGGATATCATCAAAGCTGAAATGGAAGCCGAATTTCCGAAAGAAGAGGAAGAAGGCATGAAGCTTATAGAAAATGAAAATGGTCTTGGAATCGAGCCATTAGCAAGTGAACAGGTGGACTTTGATACATTTTCAAAATCAGATTTTAGAGCTGTAAAGGTAAAGGAATGCACTGCCGTACCAAAATCTAAGAAGCTTTTGCATTTTACACTGGATGATGGAACAGGAACAGACAGGACAATCCTATCCGGGATCCATGCATATTATGAGCCGGAAGAACTGGTAGGAAAGACATTGCTTGCAATTACAAATCTTCCTCCGAGAGCTATGATGGGTATTGAATCATGCGGCATGCTGCTGTCAGCGATCCATTATGAAAAAGGTGAAGAGAAGCTGAACCTTGTCATGCTAAATGATGAAATCCCGGCAGGAGCAAAGCTTTATTAAAGAGAATACAGGTCTTATCAAGACTCCCATAAAAGGTGAAATAAGCCTTTTATGGGAGCTTTTTATATTAATGAAAGTTTTACATATGCTCACAATATTTTTCAAAAAAATTACAGACTTTTGTCAAAATATAAATACAGGGCTGTTACGATTAGCACGTCTAAAATTAGAGATGATAAATGAAATAATGAAGAGGGGCGAAAAGGAGGAAACCACAATGAGGATACAGCAAATGATTCGAAAATGTTTTTTCATTGTGAGCTGTGTGGTATTGGTTAGTCTTGCATATAAAAATACTGCTTATGCAAAATCGCAGACAAAAGTTCAGCTTTATGTACAGGATGATACGCAGAGTGATACACAAAATAATGTTACAGATAATAAAGTAACAAATACTACCGCGGTTCAGACCGGTGATGAGGCCGGAGGTAAAGTATTGGATTACCAGATATTGATCGCGATAAGTGTCATACTTGGGATTGCAGTAGTGATAATGGGCAAAAGTGATAATAAAGAAAAAAGCGGAGAATAAATGCATGAAGGCATTAGAAAATAAGAAAAAATGGATATTGGCTGCGGTCATAGTTTTGGCTTTGGTATTTGGAATCGTATTTGCATATAAGATGGGACAGCAGGAATCCATGGCGAATTCCAATGGAGTTGTAGTTGATCAGAATGCATCGGACTGGGACAAGGATTTAGATGATTTATCCGCAAAGCAGGATACGGGGATCAAGATCCCGGGATATGGAGAGCTCAGCGTAGGAGCAGGAGATAAAACTTGGAATATTACATTGGCAAATCCCAAGGATAATGACTGTTATTTTAAATACAGTATTACTATCGGAGATGATGAAACTCCGATTTATGAATCTGATTATATAGAACCGGGAAAAGCAATCACGGAATTTGATGTGGATAAGCCGCTTGATGCAGGAGATTATACGATTTATATGAATATTGCTACATATTCAATGGATGGGAATAATACGCGTTTAAACGGTGCAAGCGTAAAAGCAGATCTTCATGTTGTAAATTAACAGGTGAAAAGAATACAAAATCTGAGTACACCTGTAAATATAGATAAATATGAACAGTTTCCAATTAGGAGGGATTAAAATGAAGAAAAGAATTGTAACAACAATCGCAGCAAGTGTAATGATGGGTATGATGGTAACACCGGTATTTGCAGCAAACACAGAAAGTGCACATACAGATCTGTCTCTTTATGTAGCAAATGATCCTGTTTATACAGTTACGGTACCGGAAACAGTAGAATTGGATGCAAAAGAACATACACAGGTTCCGATCACAGCCAGCGACGTACAGTATATTCCGGAAGGAAAGAAAATCTCTGTCACATTGCAAAAAGGTAATGGCGTTTATGGCAGACTGTATCTCGTCGGTGACAAAATGAATGGTTCAAGCCCATATCTTATGACATTAATGATCAAAGGAACAAGTGGTGATTTCAAAATGGGAGCGCTGGAAAAGCAGATCAAAGGCATGGAACTTGCTTCTTTTACAGAGGATGGCACTATGAATTATGAGATATATCCATGTGCACAGGATTATCCGAGCCATGAAGGTAAAGAGGGTGATAACCTTGCGATCCAGAAGGGTGTTCACTATGAGGGATATATGGATTACGGTATTGCTTTAACAGATATCGTTGTTGAAGAAGCATAATGATAAGTGAGGAGAAATATAATGAAAAAATCTATGAAAAAGCTTTCAGTTATCGCAGCTGCAGCAATGCTTTCTGTATCTGCATTTACACTTTCAGCTTATGCTGAAGAAAATACAACATCTGCATCAACAGAATTTTCTTATGTTCAGAAAAATGATCCTACATATACGGTAACCATCCCGTCGGCACTTGCTCTTTCAAAGGAGGGAACAGCTCTGAATATTGAAGCTTCGGACGTAGCAGATCTGGATGGAAAAAAGGTTTCCGTAACAATTTCAGGCACAAATTATTTCAGGAATCAGCTTGTTTTGCAGGCAAAAACTTCAAAACCATCTTATGCAGGAACAATCCGTTATCAGTTGATTTCAGAGGATGGAACTACAATTGAGACAACAGGAACGGATACCGCAACAGGAACAGAGTTGGCTTCATTTACAGATAACGGAACAGTAACCTATACAGTAAAGCCGGTAATTGATTCAAGATTAGTGAATGTTGAGCCGGGATTAAGTTACACAGGAACAATGACATTTGGCATTGGTTTGACAGAGTAAGTGAACTGAGTGATCGTTTCGAGCTTTGAATAAGCAAAACCTATATATAAGACAGCTGATAAGGCATCAGGTTCAAACATGAGCTTGATGCTTTGTCTGTTTTGCTGTTTAATGCCTTCTTATTTAGCGTCTTCACTATTTCAATATTGAAATAAGAAATTTTTAAGTCTATAATAACATATACCTCTTATGGTATGGAGAAGACAGTATGAAGCAATGTATGGATTCGGAAAATTTACATCGTAGATTAAAAAAAATAATTGGTCAGGTGCAGGCGATAGATAAAATGATTGATGAGGATGTTCCGTGTGAGGACGTTCTTTCGCAATTAAACGCGGCTAAGTCTGCATTGCACGGATGCGGAAAAGTAGTGCTTGAAGGACATATCAAGCATTGTGTTCGTGACGGTATTGAACACGGAGATGCAGATAAAACAATCGAGAATTTTACAAAAGCAGTGGAACGCTTTGCAAACATGGGATAGATTATTTGACCGGAATATCCGAGAAGCTAAAGGCAGGCAGTATTTCAGATATTGACTGCTTTTATTTTACCTCATTGACAACCCATACCCCTATAAGTATAATGAACCCATACCCCATAAGGTATAGGAGGGATTATTATTATGAAACAGCTTATGAAAAAGCTAGAAAGTTTATTGGAACTTGGGGGTGTAAAAAAAGACGTGACGCTGCTTGTTATTTCAGGAACGGCACTCATCCTTAGTCTGACAGGAATTGTAAAGCTTCCATTTGACATTGCCTGGGCAGCCATTATTCTTTGCGGAGTTCCGATCATCCTTGAAGCGATCATCGGTTTGATCACGGAATTTGACATTAAAGCAGATGTATTGGTATCGCTCGCTTTGATCGCATCGGTTTTCATTGGAGAAGACTTTGCTGCAGGAGAAGTTGCTTTTATCATGCAGATAGGAGCGTTACTGGAGGATTTAACTGTAGCAAAGGCAAGAGCGGGTATCGAAAAACTTGTAAAGCTTACTCCTCAGACTGCAAGGATCATCGAAAATAGTACAGAGAAGATCATAGCGGCTGATAAGGTAAGGAAGGATGATATCATCAGAGTTTTACCGGGGGAAAGCATTCCGGTTGACGGAGTTATTATCTCAGGACAAACTTCGATCAACCAGGCTGTCATGACAGGTGAATCACTGCCTGTTGATAAGACGGTCGGGGACGAAGTATCAAGCGGTACAGTCAATCAATTTGGTGTCTTTGAAATGAAGGCTACTAAAGTCGGAGAAGACAGCTCTATTCAGAGAATGATAAAACTCGTACAGTCGGCAGATGCCGGAAAGGCAAAGATTGTCGGAATTGCTGACAGATGGGCAACATGGATCGTAATTATTGCTCTATCGGCCGCAGCACTCACCTGGCTGTTCAGTGGTCAGATAATCAGAGCAGTCACAATACTTGTTGTTTTCTGTCCTTGTGCATTAGTTTTGGCAACACCGACTGCGATAATGGCAGCGATAGGAAATGCAACAAAGCATGGATTTCTTGTTAGAGAGGGCGATGCGCTTGAAAGACTTTCAAATGTAAAAACGATCGCTTTTGATAAAACAGGAACTTTGACCTGCGGAAAGCTCACTGTTACGGCAGTTAAAAGTATATCTGAGAAATTTTCTGATGAGGATATTTTTTCTTATGCAGCGGCAGCAGAAACCCTCTCGGAACATCCTATTGGCAAAGCAATAGTGGCTTCATATAAAGAACAGATTTCAAAAGAGATCCTAAAATGCGAGGACTTCAGGATGACTGTCGGAAGAGGAGTCTCAGCTGTCATAAATAGAAAAAAAGTGTTTGCCGGAAATATTGAGCTTTTAAAAGAAAATGATATATTTGCCGGTACAGATACAGAGATTTCCAAATTTTACGATCAAGGCTGTACGGTAATATATATTGGCATCAATAAAGAATTTACAGGATATATTGTACTTTCAGATGTACTTAGAAGTGAAAGCGGACAAATGATAGAAAAGCTTTCCGAATTGGGAGTTATGACTGTTCTTCTTACAGGTGACAATAAAAATGCTGCAGACAGTATAGCAAGAACATTACATATTTCAGAGTACCGTTCAGAGTGTCTTCCTGAAGACAAACTGAAATATATTGATAACAGTGAAAAAGAAAATAAATTGGTCTGCATGATAGGTGATGGAATAAATGATGCTCCTGCACTTAAACGGGCTGCTGTAGGAATTGCTATGGGAGGAATAGGAAGCGACATTGCCGTTGATGCGGCAGATATCGCGTTAGTAGATGATGAAGTAAAAGAGCTTCCGCATCTGATAGCACTTTCAAAGCGAATGATGAAAACAATAAAATTAAACATGACGTTCTCTATGTGTTTAAATTTCGTTGCTATAATACTGGCGATCATAGGCAGTTTGAATCCTGTAGTAGGTGCTTTGGTGCACAATGCAGGTTCTGTACTTGTGATCATAAATTCATCACTGCTTTTAAAATGGAAGAGAAATTCTTGATGAAGTGTTTTCGGTATTGGAGATCAGAATTTCATAAAATAAAAACAGCCAAGGCTCGTTCTTCATTTGAAGATTGAACCTTGGCTGTTTTGTCTGTATCAAGGAAATGGAAATTAATTATAAGTTAAAAACCAGCTTTTTTAAGGTTTTCATAACCTGTAATTGCTTTTTTGAGCGGTATGTCAAAAGATTTAACAGGGAAAAGATCCTGTTCAACAACACACCAACCGTCATAGTTCATTTCAATAAGAGCATCGTGGAATTTTGCAAAATCGATGCTGCCATTTCCAGGCTCAACCATGATATCTTCTGTTACAGCCTTTGCAAATGACCATTTGTTTTCATCCATTTTAGCTTTTACTGAAAGATCGCAGTCCTTAATGTGGATATATGGGATGCGCTTGCTCCATTTCTTGTAGAAGGAAATCGGCTCACCACCGCCATATACGTGATGACCTGTATCGAAGCAGAGATTTACTGTAGTATCATTCAAAAAGCGCTCAATCTGCTCCTCTGTCTGAACATGGCTGTCTACATGCGGATGGAATAAGCCTTCGAATCCGTTTTCTGCGCAGCGGTCAGCGCATCTCTGGATATTCTTGCAGTATGTATCCCATTCCTCGTCTGTAAGAACAGGGTTCATCTCAAGATCTCCTGTTGCAAGGTTTGTATACATAGGAGGAAGCAGTACGATATATTTTGCAGTTGGAATTTCTTTAAGAAGCTTTGATATATCGTCAATATCATTAAGCATCTGCTGAACTGATGCCTCATCTAAAAAGTTACCGCCTTCAGTTGCTCCGACAAGCTCAAGAGAACGTGCATCAATTGAATTTTTAAGAACCTGCGGATCATCGTTTGGCATGTAGCCCCAAGGACCGATTTCACAGCCTTCGTAGCCTGCTACCTTCATCTCGTCAAGGCAACGCCACCACTGTGGCTGCTTTGCATTGTTTGGATCACTTGCCGGGAACCATACACCCCATGAGTCTGGAGCAATACCGAGTCTGATTGCCATGATAAAAATCTCCTTTCTTGTTTTATATTATTTAACATCTACCCACTCGTGGCTGTCTGCAGATTCCAATACAGCAGCTACTGTGCGGTCAATCTTGTATCCGAATTCAAAGTTGCAAGCATAAGGTGTGCCCTTTGTAAGAGCTGAGAATAACTCATGAACCTCAAGTATCTTCATATCGTTGTATGCGATTGAGATTCCGCCTGCAGGCTGGAATGCTGAATAGCCTTTCATTTCAGGATTGAGAAGTACTGTACGGAATCCACGGTCGCGTGAGTTGTCATTCTGGAAGTAAACCTGTACTTCACCCATGCGCTCAAGGTCGTAACGAACTGAACCAAGAGTTCCCTGGATTTCATAGCAAAGGTAATTCTTACGTCCTGTAGCTACACGTGAGCAAGCGATAGTACCTACAGCTCCGTTAGCATACTGAGCCATGAATGTCATGATATCTTCGTTTTCAACATCAGCCATTTCTGTAGATCCTGCTGCTTTTGGACGCTTAGGGAATATTACTGTGCTCATTGCATTTACCTTAGCAATATCTCCCATGATGAACTGTGAGATTGAAAGGAGATGAGAACCAAGATCACCTAAAGCTCCGCATCCTGCAAATTTGTTTATATGACGCCATGTGATAGGAAGGCTTTCATCCAAAAGCTGATCCTGATCATAAGTTCCTGTAAAGCGCATTATTTTTCCAAGAGCACCTGACTGAACAAGCTCACGAACATATGCATTTGCAGGGTTCATTGTGTTGTTAAAGCCTACATAGTTTACAACACCTTTTTTAGCTGCAAGCTCAGCAAGCTCTTTTGATTCTTCAGCTGAGATTGAAAGTGGCTTCTCACAATATACATTTTTTCCGTTTTCAAGAGCTGCTTTTGCAACCTGATAATGGAATGCATTTGGAGTAGCGATATCTACAAGATCTACATCGTCTGCAGTTACTACATCATGCCAGTCTGTTGTGATTCTCTCAAAGCCAATCTTCTCCTGTGCAGATTTTGCTGAAGCTTCGTTTGTATCAGCAACAATTATGAATTTTGCAACACCGTAATCGGGTCCGAAAAGCATCTGTGCATCTGCAAGTGCAGAAGAATGTGCCTTTCCCATCCAGCCTGAGCCTACTAAACCGATTCTAATTTCTTTCATGACCTTTTTCCTCCTGATATACATATAAAAAATAAAATGTGGATGACCAGATTTTTGTTTGCCGTCCGTCCTTTGTTGTTTACTAATATAATGATTTTGCAGGAGATAATCATTACATTAGACAACCATATTCTATACAAAAATTACTCTAATTAAGAAAATGAAAAGAAGAGGCAGAAATGTGATATGATAGATGCGGATTGCTAATGTCAAAACGCGGATTTATTTTAGAAACTAAAGGAGCATTTTTATGCAGACAGCAAAAAATTATTTGCATATATTTCTTGATATAGGTGCTGCATTGTTAAACAGCGGCGCTGAAATTTTTCGTGTAGAAGATACCTTGAATCGAATGGGATATGCTTGCGGAGCTACACAGATGAATGTATTTGTTATTACATCCAGCATAGTTGTTACGATGGAATTTCCGGGAGACGGAGCAAGAACACAGACGCGAAGGACCCATGACGGCAGTGGAAACGATTTTACTAAGCTTGAACAGTTAAATGCTTTAAGCCGCCGCTTTTGCAGGCAGCCTGTTTCTGCCGCAGAGCTAAGAAAAGAATTTAATAAGATTAATTCAGGCAGACAAAAGGCGACTTTGAAGCTTATCGGATATTTGATGGCTGCCTGCAGCTTTACTTTGTTTTACAGCGGAAGCATACCGGATGTTATAGCAGCAGGACTTGGAGCAGCATTGATCTGGGCATTGCAGCAATATTTTCGTCCGGTCTGTATGAACGAGATAACATTTCAGTTTGCGGCATCCTTTCTTACGGGCTGTGCAATTTGCTTACTTGCTTTTATTTGGTCAGAGCTTCATTTAGACAGGATAATGATAGGAGATATCATGCTTCTGATTCCGGGACTTATGGCAACAAATGCCATGAGGGATGTGCTGATCGGAGATACGCTTTCCGGAATTATCCGTTTGATAGTAGCATTGCTTCTTGCAGCAGCACTTGCGATGGGATTTGCAGGAGCAATCATTTTATTTAGGAGGCTGGGGCTTTGAATACATCAATTTTAATGCAGCTGATCACCGGAGCTTTTGGATCTGTCGGCTTTGGGATCATCTTTCGAATGAAGATTAAATATCTTCCGCTGACTTTTATAGGCGGACTTATAAGCTGTCTGGCATTCCTTATAGGGAAGCAGATCTGGGGGACAGTTTTTATTCCGACGTTATTTGCCGGGCTTATTACAGATATATATGCGGAAATCCTTGCAAGGATCTGTAAAGCAACGTCAACATCCTTTTTTGTGACTTCAGTTATCCCGCTGATTCCGGGAAGTACACTTTATTATTGCATGAGCAGTATTGTAGAAGGAAATTCGATAAAGGCACTCGAATATGGAAGAGACACATTTCTCATTGCCTTTGGAATTGCAGCAGGAATGAGTATTGCATGGTCAATCTGTTATTTTATAAGAAGTATAAAAAGAAAATCAAAATCAGAAATTAATGCTTAAAAAAGTGCTCGCTTCATGCCGGATTGGCAGAAAGTGAGCACTTTTTTTAAATATATGCTTTAGAGTTATCCTTCATATCTTAATGCATCTATAGGTTTTTTGTTTGCAGCCTTTCTTGCAGGATAAAGTCCGAAGATAATTCCGATTGCAGCTGAGAAGATAACAGCGACCATAACTACGGTCATATCCATGGATGCTGATATGCTTCCGGACATTATCACATTGACTATCTGTATGCCTATCCATGAAACAAGAATTCCGAAGGCACAGCCCAAAAGGCTTACAACAAGAGATTCAAGAAGAAACTGCAGCAGGATAAGTCCTTTGCCTGCGCCTATGGCCTTTCGGATCCCGATCTCTCGTGTCCTTTCTGTTACGGAAACAAGCATGATATTCATGATGCCTATTCCTCCTACTAAAAGAGAAATAGCAGCAATTCCGCCGATCAAAAGAGAAAGCGTAGTATTTATGCTTTCCATAGCTTCGGCTATTTCGGAGCTGCTGAAGATATAAAAGGCATCCTCATCATTTTTGAATCTATCAAGGAGCAGATTTGTAACATAGGTCTTTGCTTCATCTATAGAGTTGTCATCTGCTGAGCTTACATAAAATTGTGTAACCTCAAGGCTGCCTTCAGTCAGCCTTACAAAGCTTGTATAAGGAAGATATCCTTCCATTGTGGTTGTGGAATCTCCAAATGAAAATGAGCTTGTTGTATCAGCAGAAAGAACTCCGATCACCTCATATTTCTCGCCATTTAGGGATAATGTCTCTCCTACAGCATTGGCATGTCCGAAATATTCGACAGCCGTGTCATGAGATAGGACTATAACATTTGAATTATTGTTGAGATCTACATTTTTAATAAATCTGCCATATTCAAGCTCAAGACCCATTATATCCATGTAGCTGCTGCCTGTTCCGTATATTGTCATGCTTTCGCTTGTATATCCGCTTTTGCCTGTAACACTGCTTTGCGAATAAGGTGATGCGGCTTTTATCGAGGAATCCGAAAACAGAGAATTAAATTCAGATACTTTTATCGGCTTTTCCTTATCATCGTTTATAGATACTGTCATATAATCTGTGCCTATGGACGCAACCTCATCATTGATAGATGAGGTTGCGCCATTGGCAATGGAAACAAGAAGAACTAAGGCTGCAACACCTATGATGATTCCGAGCATAGTCAGAAAAGTTCTCAGCTTGTTGGCACAGATGGAATTCCATGCCATTTTAAACGTCTGCAAGAGCATTTTCATCTCCTTCCCGCACGAGGCCATCTTTTATATGGATAAGCCTTTGTGCTTCCTTTGCGATTTCCCTGTCGTGAGTTATGAGAACGATCGTATTTCCTTCTTCATGGAGACGATGGAAAATTCGCATTACCTCACGTCCTGTGGCAGAATCCAGATTTCCTGTAGGCTCATCAGCAAGGAAAATAGAAGGATTTGTAACAAGTGCTCTGGCTATCGCAACACGCTGACGCTGACCTCCTGAAAGTTCTGAGGGCTTATGCTTACGCCGCTCAAGAAGATCTACCATTTCCAGGGCATCGGTTACACGGCGCTTTCTTTCAGAGCTTGAGACACCCTGATAGATCAGCGGAAGCTCTACATTTTCCTGAGCAGTAAGTCTTGGAAGCAGATAAAAGCTTTGAAATATAAACCCGATTTTTCTGTTTCTTATTTTTGTGAGCTGTGATTCGGAGTAGTCACCGATTTTTATTCCGTCCAAAAAGTATTCACCTTCATCTGCTGTATCAAGGCAGCCGATTATATTCATAAGAGTGGATTTGCCGCTTCCTGATGGACCGATTATACTGACAAATTCTCCTTTTTGAATCTCAAGATTAGCTTTTTTTAAAGCATATAGAGTTTCATCGCCTATAGAATATATTTTTGAAACGTCATGCAAACGAATCATTGCTGACCACCTCCCGGAGCATCACCTGAAGGAGCACCACCCTGCGGACCGCCTCCACCGCCGCCGTTTCCGTCATCAAACTGGACATCACCCATATCAAAATTGCCCATATCACTGTAAATACCGTCACTGCTGCTTGAGCTGTCACTCTTTTGATAGTATATAGTAGTTCCTTCTTCAAGGCCGTCTGTTATTTCAACATTTGTTCCGTCGGAAAGTCCCGTTGTAACTGTAACTTCACCTGAGAGATTTCCATCCTCATCTATTTTGGTATATACATAGCTTTCGTCACCGCGTTCCTGAAGAGCTGAAACAGGGATAGTAAGAACATCCTTGCTTTCAGAGGCAACTATATTTACAGAGGCATTCATGCCGATCTTCATATTGTCATCCTTAGGAACTGTCAGCTTTACAGTATATTTTGAAACTCCGTTGCTTGAGTTTGAGGAAGTATTTGCGATAGAACTTACTGTTCCGGTAAAGCTTTGATTTTCGATGGCATCAAGAGTAATTGTTGCTTCCTGTCCGACTGACATAGAGTTGATGTCAAGCTCGTCAACGCTTACCGAAACGCTTAAGTTACCCTGTGTTGACAATGTAAATGCGGTTACCATGGAGCTCGTCGATGAAGCTGAGCTGCTGTCGGCTGATGATGAAGACCCGGAAGTATCTGAAGATGCCGCAGTGCCGGATGCTGTACTGCCAAGATCAACGCTGCCTGATGATGAGCCGCTTAAGCTGTAGGCTGAAGTGTCTGCGGTACCATCTGAGGCAAAGCCGTCAGAGCTGTTTGTTTTATCTGTATTGTTATTGCTGTCAGATGGATTGCTTTGGCTTTTATCATTATCGTTATTGCCATTATTCGAGTTATCATTGTCAGTGTTTTTATCATTATCTTTATCATTGTTATCTGAGTCATCAGCAAATGAAGGATAGGTTATTGTAAAGCTTATGTTTTTTCCGTTATCTGATATCTGAAGTCCTGATATGATCCCGCTTTCAAGGCTTAAAATGCTGTCACTTGCAAAGAGATATCCGTCACCGGCAGTAAGCTTAACATTTGCCTGATATACAGTGTTTGCCGCAAAGCTGTCTGCCTGAGGAGTCCAGGAAACAGTACCGGTATAACTGTTATCAGCAGATGAGATTTCTGTTATTACTTTATTTTCTTTTGAAGGAGATAAAATCCCAAGTTTTTCATTAGTTGAGCTCTCTGATGATACTATTGAAAGGCTTAGCTTAGTGTCATCTGTTGAGTCATCTGATTGAGTATCTGTTGTCGTATCCGATGCTGCAGCTTCAGATGTACCAGTATTTGACAGAAGAACTGCATTTGTGCATGATGTAAGAACAGCTGTACTGCCTGAACTGTTGCTGTATGAAGCAGAATATGCATTTGCTGTGCTGCCTGATAGGGAGGTAGTTGTTCCTGTACCTGTGGAAGAGGACGAGCTTGATGATGAGCTTGACGATGAGGAGCTTACATTTACATCTGCGATGATTCCGTCCTGTGCAGCTGTAATAGCACCGTTGCTTTCAATCTTCAAAAGTTCATCCAGCTGTTCAATGAGATCCTCTCTTTCAGCTATATATCCCTTATATGAAGCATCGGAGCTTCCTGCAAGGATCGTAAGAACTGTAGTATCTGCCGTTACCGAGCTGCCTTCGCTTACCGGGATTGATTTTATAGTGCCGCCTGAAGAAATTACCTTTATTATATTTCCGTCAGAGGTTGTGATCTCCATGAGTGCTCCGTTTTTTGATATGCACGAATATGCATCATCACCTACAGATGCATAAATTTTTGTAACCGTTCCTTTTACGCCTGCAGATACACTTGTGGCATCGGTATTGCTTTGTGCTGAGGCTATCTGTGAATCTAATGCGGATATACGGCTTTCGATCGTTTCAATCGCACTGTAAACAGAACGCATATTTACGGTGGCTAAGGTATCTCCGGCTTTGACCTCTTGGCCGCTTGTCACTTTAGTATCTTCGATCGTGATACCGGATGGTATTTTAATAGATGTATCGCCATCAAGAGTAAGAGTGCCTGTTCCGGAAACAGTATTTGAAATATCGCCCTTGGTAACCTTGGTTTCAGAAGCAGTACCAACAGACGCTTCAACAGGGATTTTAGATGAGAGAAGTCCGTTTGCAGCTATGGCTGAGCCGCCGATGGCAGCCGCCGCTACGCAGGCTATGACGATTGCTTTTTTCTTTTTGATTTTGTTCATTAGCTTTACCTCGAAATAGTATGATGAAAATAACGAAAATATCAAGCTAAAGATAAGCAAATCCTGTGAATAAAGTGTGTTGTAGCTATGAAATTTATTTGTTAAATATAAATAGTCTATTTGCGGTATTTATGATACTATGGTCATGGCTTTAAAATAAATTTAAGGAGAATTAAAATGTTCGATGATGAGAGAAAGGGACTTGCCAATCCGTTTATCCGCTTTTTTGTTCTTTTAGCAGTACTTGTAGTTTTGATAATAGTGTGCATTATATCTTTTAACAAAAATAAAGATACAAGCACAGCTTCAGTATCGGCTTCTTCAGGCAGTGAAGCCTCAACAGCTGTAAGCCAAAGTTCAAGCACAACATCTGAAATACAGTCAGTATCGCAGAGCACAGAAACGACAGTGCAAAGCTCACAAAGCACAGAAACACCACAAACCGATACAACAGTGCAGACATATGCGGTTACAGCACCTCAAAGCGAGGATGGCTCGGGAGCAGCCGGTATAATGCAGATGACAGATGAAATGCTTCAGGCATCAACTGAAACAGGCTTTCATTATAATGACCGAGCTCGTTGGTATAGTGTAAGCAGCGGCCTTTGCTATTACAACGGCTGGCAGGAAATAGACGGAAACAGCTATCATTTTAATGCTAATGGTTGGATGGATCTCGGATGGAAGCGTATATGCGGACAGACATATTATTTTGATGATAACGGTGTTTATCAGCCTGGACAGGATAACAGCAAGCTCCTTGCATTTACATTTGATGATGGTCCGAGCCAGGGAATGGATGAGATCATCGATCTTTGTAACCAGACAGGTGCAAGAGTTACGTTTTTCATGATAGGCAAGCAGGTTGAAAACGGCGGAGCAGTCATTCCGTATATCTTAAAATACAGATGTGAGCTTGGAAATCATTCTTATTCCCATTCAAATATGGACAATTTGTCAGCAGAGGATTGCGGTAATGATTTTGCAGCATGCAGCCAGCTCGTTGCTTCATACAGTGGTGGATTGTACCCTACAGTATGTCGTTTCCCATATGGAAATATAAATGATGCAAATGTTGCAGCTCAGGGTGCAGCCACTGGAGCGCCAAGCATATTCTGGGATGTAGATTCATTTGACTGGGAATCAAGAGATACAGAGGCTATAAAGCAGGTTGTTCTTGAAAATATTTCAGAAGGAAATATAATTCTTATGCATGACCGCTATGAAGAATCGGTTGAGGCATGCAGACAGCTGTTTCCGGAGCTTATCGCCCAGGGCTATCAGCTTGTAACTGTAAGTGAACTGGCAGCTGCTAAAGGTGTAGATATGCAGCCGGGTGTTACTTATTACAATTTCCGTGGCTTTGATTATTGATAAGAGCAATACGGTATCATAATTTAGAAAGGTTTAGGGTCGGGAAAGTAAATTTCCCGACTTTGTGATATATGAAGAAAAGATCATCTCATAATGGAGCAAAGGCGCTGGCCGTAATAATTATCCTGATCGCTGTGGCAGCGGTCACTTTATTTGTGCCATTGGAAATCCTTGGAAATATATTGCCGGATGTGGCGATCGAAAAGCTGACAGAATTTAGAGGATATGCATTTGAACTGGCAGATGAGATACAGCAGAGGATAAATGGCGAAGGGGATAATAAAGACGAGGCATATATCCAGCCGATATCGAGGACGCAGACAGCAAACGAAGGCTCAAATGCCGTACAGACTCAGACATCTGAAATAAATACGGATATAGAGCAGCTGGCTTCATATATAGAAAACAGCCTAACCATTGACAATCTTAGCTTTGAGATCGGGAAAATATCAGAAGAAGATATACAAAATACAGTGCTTTTGATCCAGGCTGAGCCAAGGTTTTTTTGGCTTGATAATCACTACAGCTATTCGAGCACAGCTGACGGAAATATTACACTTAATCTTGAACTAAAGTATTCTAATAATATAGAAGAAATGCAGCAGCAGATCGATTCGGAAGCAGATCAGATCATTGCGGAAATACCGGATGGAGCAGGAGATTATGAAAAGGCAGAGATCATCTATTCTAAGCTGATAAATGATATTACATATGATCATGATGCAGCAAATGAATCTGATTATGATATTTACGGAGCGCTTGTCAATAAAAGTGCGGTTTGTGACGGATATGCCAAGGCTTTTAAATATCTGCTAGACAGAGTCGGTATAAGCTGCAGCTATTATGCAGGTGATGCAACCAATACAGCAGGAAATACCGAAGGGCATGCCTGGAATGGAGCTTATCTTGAAGGGGAGTTCTATTACTTTGATGTTACGTGGGCAGACCAGGACGATGGCTTTGTGCATTTTGACTGGTTTGCTGTTACAAGTGAGGAAATGATGGCATCGCATACGCCGTATGATATTTTTAAAATGCAGGATACGGCTGCCACAGGCTGTAATTATTATTACAGAAATAATATGGTGCTTTATAGCTGTGATGATGAATCTATCAGAAATCTATTCATGGAACAGGGTTATAGTGTGAATTTTAAATGCGTAAACAAAGAAGTTTTTAATAACTTTAAGAGTATTATGC
>CAVLAA010000033.1:0-17711 GCA_963660835.1 bacterium | reverse complement strand
CTCTTAAACAGTACAACAAGTGCAATAAGCACAATTACTATCAATACTATTTCCACCGTACTAACCGCATCCTCTTCACAAAAAAATCTTTTTAGTTCACTCATATATATCCTCCTTCTAAATTGAGAAAAATGCCGGTATCATCATCAATGCCAATACGATCATAAGCATCATTCCAAGCGGTATCATCAGCTTCATTGATGCCAGCTCTCCTGCACTTTTCACCATTCTTTTTTTCTCTGCAAATTCGTTCATAACCTCAAGTTCCAGATTTCTTATCATTCCCTTGCTGCCTCTTTTTTGATTTTGTATAAGCAAAGTACTCAGTGTTCTATAACACGGCAGAGCACATCTGTCTGCCAGATTTTCATAAGCCTTTACCTCTGTTGTTCCGGACTTCATTTGCCTGCAGGTTATGAGGATTTCCTCAAAAGCCTCATTTCTTTGCATACCGCCCTGCTTTATTGCTTTGCTGTATGAATCAGCTATCGAAAAGAAAGCCATCCTCATCGTCTGCCCTGCATAAAGCAAAAGCACAAGCCTGCTTATAAGCTCCGAATACTCTTTTCTAAGGCTCTCAATCCTACTCCTTTCCTTATCCTCGCTTTTTTTCCTGTCAGCCCATACAACAAATACTCCAAATACAAGAACAAATATCGAAACATATGGTGCATTGTTTTCACCGCTCTCATACCATGACAGCTCTTCATCTCCTGCTTTTTGGGGCAGAAAATATTTATCACTGTCATTTTCCTTATTGGCACGCTTAACAGCCTCCTCTATATCATTTTTCAAATTTCCTGTAGCTGCTCTTTGATAAACCACTATCCTCTGCTCATATCTTCTTTCATACTCTCCGAGTCTAAGTATCGCTGTAAGCGTTGTATCTCTGCCATTTTCATCTGCATCATCTTTTATTTCGCCGCTGCTGCTTATAAGATCAGGATCACTGCTGTACCACTCTATTGAAACATTTTCATTTTGACCGTAATTTGGAAGAGTCATGTCATACTGTATTTGAGTAAAGCTCTTATTTTCACCCAATATGCTGTTTTTAATGTTTTTTATCTCATTTTCTAAAATGCCAATCGCTTCATCCTCTGTATAATCCATCTCCGGTACATCTATCTCGAGTTCAATATTTTCATCATCAGTTTTTGCGACGACTTTTTTATTTACATTTCCTTCCCCTGCATCATTCTTTTTTATAAAAGTGACCTTGTTATTACTCAGATTTGCTTCATAAATAAATGCTGCCGCAAGTGACGCAGCTGATAGCGCTGCAAGTATGATCGTAATCCTTTTTTTCCAGAAGCCTGCTATGCCAAGGGCAATTATTATTATCAGCACTGCTCCGCATATCTTCATGTATCTTCCTCATATATCAATTTTTATTATCTTCCTTCCGAGTATAAATGCTCCTGCATAAAAGCATAAACAGCATGTCATAACAAATACTCCTACTTCATTTTGATAAAGCTGTTCGATAAATCCCGAAAATGTAAGCCTCAAATATACGATCACTGCTGCCGGCATAATGCTCATTATCTTCAGCTCATATATTTTTGATGCCAGTATCTTGTCACGCTCTCTTTGCATGTCGATCTTTTCGCATATAATGCTCTTCGTATCATCAAGAAGCTTTCCTATTGTTCCTCCCTTTCGCTTCGAGATTGCGAGCATCTGTGCAAAAAGCTTTATATCATCAGTATCCGATCTCATTGCCAGATCCTCAAAAAGCTCCTCTATTGTCTTTTTATATCCGAGTCCCGAATTCATAATTCTTAGCTCATTTACTATTACATCATCCTCTCCATACATCTGCTCCATATCAAAAAGTGCCGCCTTTATTCCGTTTTCAACAGAATATCCTGCAGAAAGCGCTGTATATAATGACTCCAACAGATTTGCAAAGTGATCTCTTAAAAGTATTTTTCTGTTTTTTATAAGCTCCTTCTTTTTTAGCTTCATATAAAATAAAGCAATAACTACTGCAAGAGGCAATGAATATATCGAATGGTAGCAGAGCCAGCATACAAGGATTCCTATCATAAAACCCGCTGTGTCATATCTTAATATTTCTGCTGCGGAGAGCTTATATTTATCATAATATAGTCTCTGTATCTGCTTTTTTTTCGCCGATATAGCTTTTGTATTTATCCCTTTTTTCTTTATTCTGAAGTTCATCCCTTTTTACAAGCTTTCCTTCTTTATTTCTTTCATATAACATATGCATTTCCACCTCTTTTCCGTCAAAGCCTGTCAATTCAGCAATTTTTTCCACTCTCCTTTTGCCCTTCATATCTCTGTATAAATGGACAATTATCTCTATTCCCGATGCTATCTGGCTCCTTATGACCGGTATAGGAAGCTCATTTCCCATCCGTACCATTGACTCAAGCCTTAAGACAACATCCTTTGGACTGTTTGCATGTACGCTTCCAAGACTTCCTTCATGTCCTGTATTAAGACAGGTTAGAAAATCCGAGGTTTCTGCTCCTCTGACCTCGCCTATGATTATTCGTGATGGTCTCATTCTAAGAGCAGTTTTTATGAGGTCTCTTATAGATATCTCTCTTGCTTCCTCGACATTTGCATTTTTTGCCTCCAATCTAACCAGATTTTCGTGCTCCATAAGCCTTAGCTCTACGTTATCTTCTATTGTTACTATTCGTTCTTCCTTTGGTATATATTGCGATAATGCATTTAGAAATGTTGTTTTTCCTGTAGAAGTGCCTCCGCTTACAATAATCGTATATGCAGAAGCTGTAAGCAGCTCCAGATCATTAGCTGCCTCAGATGTAATACTTTCACTTTTTATCAGATCATCCATAGTGATAGGATCATTCGGAAATCGTCTTATCGTAACTGCAGGTCCGTCAACTGCAACAGGCGGAATAACTATATTTACCCTGTCTCCGTTTGCCAGCCTTGCATCAACTATCGGCGACTGCTCGCTTACAGCCCTGTTACATTCTCCGGCAATCTGCTGAACAATATCATCAAGTCTCTCCTTTGCAGTAAATTTCTTATCAAATTTGTAAAATTTCCCATGCTTTTCATAAAAAATATCCTCATATCCATTTATCATTATTTCATTGATATCCGGATCATCTATAAGCTCCTGGATAATATCCAGTCTTTTTATCGAATAAAATAAGTCTTTTCTAAGCTCTTCTTTTGTATTTAATCTAAGGCCGTATTCTTTTCCCTTTTGAATCACCAGTCTGTCTATACTTTCAATTATCCCTGTCTCATCGTCATTTGACATACTGTCAAGCTCTTCTATAATAAGGGCTCTTATTTCCTCAAAAATCTCTGTTTTGTAAGCCACATTTCATTTCCTCTTTTATCAGATTTCTTGTATAATCACCAAGCTCACTCCATATGAGGTTTTCGTAATATCCTCTGCCAAGATCAGATGCAGTATTAAACGGAAGTATGAGCTCCTTCAGCTTTTCTAATGGTATTTTGGCATTTTTTATATATTCCGTGAAATCCCTGTTTTTTGCTTTAGCAAGCTTATCATTTCTAAGAGGGACAAAAACTCTGTCGCAAAATGAAATTACAGAGTATATGTCCGATACTTCAACTCCCATATCTATTATCAAATTGTCATATTTTGTTTCATTTAATATCCTTGTAAAAAGCTCTGACCAGAAAACAGGCTTTATTTCTTTTATATCCTCCGGAAATTCAGCAGGCGGCAAAATATCCAGATTTTGCATTGATACAGTAATTTCCGAAAGCCTTGCACCTATGTTGATACTCTTCTGCTTTAAATAATACAAAAGATCGCTAAGTCCGCTTTCAAACCTTATGCCCAACATATCCGAAAGACCTGAAAATCCTTCTAAATTAATATAGAGCACTGCATTGTTTTTTGCCAAAAGCTGTCCAAGTGTCAATGCAAATGATGTTTTTCTTGTTCCTCCAACCGGACTGAAGATCCCTATTACATATTTATCCCTTCTTTTATTAATGATATCATTCAGGTAATTATTCTCGGCATCGTAAAAACTCATTGCTTCTCTTACAAGCTTATCAGCCGATTGATACTTATAAACCTCCATATATTTTGAAACAGATGCCTCTTCCTTTATTATTATCTTCCTGCCTATCTTCAATTCAGAAAGCCTTTCTATTTTCATCTTCTCTGAAATAAGAAGCAGGTCTATTTTTTTATCTCCGGCATATTCACAAAGACATTTCTCATCCGAAAATGCCATTGTCCTAAACAAATGCGTGCTTTTTTTTGATATATATTCCGTAAGTCTTTGTGCATATTCTGCTTCACTGTCACATACTGCCAATATATTGTTCATATATATACTCCGATCAAATTAAGTATCACGGCGCTGAATGCAAATATGCCGAGCCGTATTTTAAAGCTGTTACTGCTATGCCGCAAATAGTCTGACTTTATTCCCGCTGCTAAAACATCCTTTATATAATGAAAAAAAATCAGAAACCTATTTAAAAACTCTCTTTTTATCAACAAAACTATTAACGCATATATACCTGCAATTAAAAATGTCATCAACATAACATTTAATATCCGCTCAGCCTTCATCCATGCACCAAGCACCATGAATAGCTTTATATCACCTGCTCCTATCATTCCTAATGTAAAAAATATAAAAAGAATAATAAAAGGAACAGCCATACCTATAGCTGCTTTAGCAAATCCATATGATCCGCCATTTAAGCTCTCTATTAAAAATCCTGCAATAAACCATCCGTAAAGCCAGATATTAAATATCCTGCCATACAAAAAATCCATAATTGCCGCTCCGGCAGCAATTAAAAAAATACATATATTAATTTCCATATTTCTTTTAATTTGAACATCGCTTTGAAACAAGCCTGACAGATCAGATATGTTATACTTTTGAAGTGCTTTTAGATTTGTTTTGAATTATATCATAATTTTTTATTTTGTAAAGCTATTTTTTTTCTAAATCCACTAAAATCTGCTCTCATAAATTCAAAGAGTTGCAAGGCAGTTCTTCGTTCTGGTATCATCAATGACAAAATATCCTTTTAAACCATTAAAATCTTTATAACTTACAAATATTTTGCAGATTGTGAGAATACCGATGAATAAGATACCCCATATATTAAACAGCTTTCAGCTTAAGCTCATCGCCCTTATTGCTATGAGCATAGATCATACATGCCTGATACTATTTCCTGATAATGCAGCAGCCTATATACTAAGAATGACAATAGGCAGAATGGCTATGCCAATTTTTGCCTTTCTTGCCTGTGAGGCTTTTTTTCATACAAGAAACAGGAAGCTCTATCTTCGAAATCTGCTTATATTTGCCATTATATCAGAGCCCTTATATGACCTTGCAAAATACAATACTTTATTTTATCCGGATGATCAGAATGTATTGTTTTCTATATTTACCGGTGTTTTGCTCATATGCATCTTAAATACAGAACCTATTGTCACTCAAATCTATTATCAGGCGGCAATAACCATTATTTTCATGCTCGCAGCCTGGATATTTCACCTTGATTATGACTTTTGTGCAGTCGCACTCATAGCAATTTTCTATAAATTTCACTGGCATGCTCTATATATCAGTGCCTTTTTGTCATGTTTTCTTCTCACAATTGCATACGAAACGCCCGGCACATTTCTGTCTTTAATACCAATTTTGCTGTATAACGGACATCCCGGAACCAGATCATTTGCCAAAAAATACCTCTTCTATGTCTTCTATCCACTTCATTTAGTAATATTGCACATTTTTTCTAAAATTGTTTTTTAGATTATGCTATTTGTTGTTTTTTGCTTTTTAAGTCGAAATCGGCAAAATTTTCTTAGCAATTTTTTACAAGTCAAACCATTTGCTTCTATGACATTTATACGATTTTATATTAATTTTATAAATTGGGTTGAAACGAAACCATTCAGCACTTATAATAATAAACAATAAGCGACGGCGTATTCTTTTGTGAATATCGCACAATCTTGTCATAAAAGGAGGAATTGGAATGAAAAAAATCGCAGCAGCTGTATTATCACTCGGTTTAGTTGCAGGTCTCGTAGGATGTGGTGGCGGAGGCAACTCCTCAGCATCATCAGCAAGCTCAGCTTCTTCAGCAAGTTCAGCTTCTTCAGCAAGCTCAGCTTCTTCAGCAGCAAGTACTGCAAGCGGAGATATAAAACTTGGCTTATGTCTTCCAACACGTGACCAGTATTGGACAACATTTGAGCTTGGTGCAACAAACGCAGCATCTACAGCCGGAATCGAAACTCAGGTTGTTGAAGCTAAAGAGGATATCCAGACTCAGTTATCACAGATCGAAACATTCAAGAACAACGGATTTGATGCTGTTGTTGTCGGACTCGCAAGCAACGATTCTTATCAGGAAGCTATCGATGCTGCAGGCGATATGAAGGTTATATTCTTCAACCGTATGGTTACAGACACTGCTTGTCTTGACGGAAAGCAGACAATTTATGTAGGAATGGCAGAATATGATGCAGGACATGCACAAGGCGAATGGCTTGCAGAGTATTTCAAGGATTCAGGAAAAACAGAACTCAACGGAATGATGTTCATGGGTATTCTTGGTCAGCAGTCAGTTACAGACCGTACACAGGGTGCTAAGGATGCTCTCGAAGAAGCCGGATATACAGTAAACTGGGTATTTGAAGATACAGCTGAATGGGACAGAACAAAAGCTATGGACAAATTCACTCAGTTTGCAGGAACAGGTGCAGAATTTGACTTTGTATGCTCAAACAATGATGAAATGGCACTCGGTGTTATTGAAGGCTGTACAGCTTCAGGTATCGATATCGACTTCCCGATCGTTGGTATCGACGCAACAGAAACAGGCTTAAAAGCTATCGTTGACGGAACTCTTAAGATGACAGTTAACCAGAACCCAACAGTTCAGGGTCAGATCGTAGTTGATTGTGTACAGGATCTCCTTGCAGGAACAACACCTGAAGGATGCGATGAAACATTTGTATATTCAACAGAAGCTCAGGCTATTACAGAAGAAAACGTAAAAGAAGCTCAGGCTATGTACGAATAATCAAACCCGGTTTCACCAAATAGTTATGATTAAATAAACTGACATATTAGTCACCGTCCTATAAAACGGGACGGTGATTAATTTTCGAAAGAGACCGAACATTGACAGATAGGAGTGAATAATTTGAGCAATTATATCTTGGAAATGACCGATATCGTCAAAGAATTCCCCGGTGTTAAGGCTCTTAACGGAGTTCAACTCAAGGTTCGACCGGGAACCGTACACGCACTTATGGGCGAAAACGGTGCCGGAAAATCCACCCTTATGAAATGCCTTATCGGTATATATCACCGTAATTCCGGAAAAATAGTCTATGATGGTAAAGAAATAAACTTTAACACTACTCTTGAAGCCTTAAACAACGGAATCTCAATGATCCATCAGGAATTAAGTCCTGTCCTTGACAGAAGCGTTTCTGAAAATGTATGGCTGGGCAGACAGCCAATGAAAAATAAAATTGTTGTAGATCACGCAAAAATGCGTTCTGATACACTGGAACTTTTCAAAAAGTTAAAAGTTGATATTAACCCGGACACTATGATGCGCGACCTCACCGTTTCGCAGATGCAGATGGTAGAGATTGCAAAGGCAGTTTCCTATGATTCCAAAATCGTTATCATGGATGAGCCTACATCCTCTCTTACAGCAGGAGAGACAGAGCATCTTTTCGATATTATAAAGGATCTAAAATCAAAAAACGTCGCAATAATATATATTTCACATAAAATGGACGAAATATTTACAATATGCGATGAAGTAACTGTTTTCCGTGATGGAAAATATGTTGATTCAATGAATGTTTCCGATACAAGCATGGACGACCTGGTATCAAAAATGGTCGGCCGTCAGGTCGGAAATATGTTCCCCAAGGAAGAATGTCCTATCGGTGATGTAATCCTCAAGGTAACCAATCTCAACGCAGGAAAGCTTGTTAAAAATGTTTCCTTCGAGCTTCACAAAGGTGAAATACTTGGATTTGCCGGACTCGTAGGTGCAGGAAGAACAGAAACCATGGAAGCTATCTTCGGACTCAGAAAAGTTACAAGCGGAAAGATAGAAAAGAACGGCAAGGAAATTACCATCAAAAATCCATCAGAGGCCATCGAAAACGGAATTTGTATGTTATCTGAAGACAGACGTTCCAATGGTATCATCGGCGTACGTCCTATAAAAGAAAATGTCATCGTATCCTGCCTTAAGAAATACGGAACTCCTTTAAATTATTCGATGATAAATGCAGATGTCAACGAATATGTTGAAAAGCTTAACGTAAAAACACCAAGCAATGATGAGCTTATCATGAACCTTTCAGGTGGTAACCAGCAGAAAGTTCTTATTGCAAGATGTCTTCTCAACGATCCCGACATCATGATAGTTGACGAGCCTACAAGAGGTATCGACGTAGGTGCAAAGGCCGAAATCCATTCCCTGCTGTCAAAAATGGTAGGTCAGGGCAAGGCCGTAATCATGATTTCATCGGAAATGCCCGAGGTTATGGGTATGTCAGATCGAATAGTTGTTATGCATGAAGGCGATGTAACAGGCGTTCTCAACAGAGACGAATTCTCTCAGGAAGCCATTATGAGATACGCTACAGGAATTTAAGGGAGGGATCACTTTGAGTAAAGGAAAGAAAATCTTTAAAGACAATACGATTTGGGTCGTTTTAATCGTAATCATAATTATTGCAGCAATTGTTTCACGTAACTTTTTTACACCAAGCAACCTTATATCTATTGCAACAACCGAATCGATCATAGGTGTTCTCTGCGCCGGTGCTATGTGGTGTATTCTTTCAAAAGGTATTGACCTTTCAGCAGGTTCAATGGTTGCCTTTGCTTCCTGTATATGCGCATCATTCGTGCAAAAATCAACATACAGCGGAGCAATGTATCCGGGACTTGACCTTCCTGTAATCGTCGGTATCGTTGTTGCTATCATCGCATGTGTGGCATTTGGTCTTCTCAACGGACTTCTTGTAGCATATACAAAGATTCCTCCGTTTATCGCTACTCTTGGTACACAGCTTATCGTAAGAGCAGCTGCACAGATCTATACAAATGCTTATCCTGTTCCGGAGCTTAAGGATGACTTCAAATTCCTCGGACAGGGCTATGTCGGACCAATACCGATGATCATCATCATATTTGCTATTTTCATCATCGTGAGCGGATTTATGCTTAACTATACCAGATTTGGTAAAAATATATTTGCTATCGGTGGAAATGAGCAGGCAGCAAGAGCAGCCGGAATCAAGGTTGAAAAGAATCAGGTTATCGTTTATGTATGGGCTGCATTTTGTGCAGGTATGGGCGGAGTTCTCCTTGCATCTCGTTCAGGTGCCGGCAACTCTTCTTCAGGTCTTAACTACGAGCTTGATGCCATTGCAGCATGTACTATCGGCGGTACTTCTCAGACCGGTGGTGTTGCAAAGATCACAGGTGTTATCGCAGGTATCTTCATCCTCGGTGTTGTTAAGAACATCATGCTTCTCTTAGGTGTAAATGCTTATTGGCAGCAGGTTGTTAAAGGTGCGATCATCATCATCGCCGTTGTACTCGATATGAGAAAGAACGCTAAAAAGAACTAATATCATATAGGCAATTTCATATACCGGTGCGCTTCTCAAGTGCATCGGTATTTTTATATCCTCTCGCCTTACGGCTCGGTGAACATTAGCCTTCCTATAAGAATAATGCACAAAAAAGCATCACAGCTTGGATCCGTACCCTTACTGTGATGCTGATTTTTGCATTTATTTTAATTATTCAAGTGTAAGTCTTTCATTCTTAAGGAAGGATTCCTTGCACTTAAATGCGATGTTTGTAGACTTTGTGCCATCAAATACATTCGGTGTAGCATTTGTGCCAACTTTCTTAGCAACATAGTCACAAAATACTTCCATTTCTGTAACATATGCATCATGCCAGCGAGCGATAAATGTCTGATAGCACTCACGGCATACTCCATGCTCGCTCATAACCTCAAGCATAGAATCAGTCGGAACAGCTGCAATCCTTAAAGTTCCTCTTGTACCTACAATTTCTGTCTCAACGGCTGATCCATGAGCTGCTGCTCTTCCGGCAAACATAAATGCCATAACTTCATTTTCAAGCTGCATCAGGCAGGATACATTATCTCCGTCATCCCAGTCTTTATACTGTTTAAATTCATAGCAGCCGCCGATTGCCCAGATATTCTTTGGTTCTGAACCGCTAAGCCATCTGATAAGGTCAATATCATGGATAGACATATCTATAAACTGACCACCTGAACGAGGAGCATATTCAAGGTTTCTTTCTATAATAGATATCGGATCCTGTGAGTAACAGCGGATAAGAACAATATCACCTATATCGCCATTTTCAATCTTCTGCTTTGCAATGCGATAAGATTTATCGAATCTTCTCATAAATCCAAGCATAAATACCTGATTCGGATGTGCTGCAATTATTTCCTCAGCCTGCTTGCATTTTTCTACTGTCTCAGCAAGCGGCTTCTCACAAAATACATGCTTTCCAGCTTCCATAGCGATACGTATCATATCCACATGTGAAGCTGTTCCGGTAACTATAGCAACTGCTTCGATATTAGGATCTGCACACATTGCCTTTGGATCATCATAAACATCTGCAACGCCAAGCTCCTCCGCTACCTCTTTTGCACGTGCAAGATTGCCATCGCAGATAGCAACAAGCTCTGTACCAGGAACACGATTTGCTATATTGCATGCATGCTCATAGCCAAGTGTTCCTACACCTATAATACCTACTTTGATTTTTTTCATTGTTCATTACTCCTTTATTCTTTACAAAATTTATCGACATAGCAATAAATTTGAGCCAACTAAAACCATCGATATTATAGCATTTTATGTGTAAGATGTCCATATTTATTTCAAATCGCACCATGTTTACCAACATTTTATACAATCGCATATATTGCCGGCATCATTTGCGGTCAGCTTATCATTTAAGCTTCATTATCTTTTCAACCTTTTCTACAATGCCCTCTGCACTTATTTTGTATTCCTCAAGGAGCTGCAATGCCTTTCCGCTTCTTCCGAATTCATCATTAACTCCATGTCTCAAAACAGGCACAGGACAGTTCTCGGAACAGAATGCAGCAATAGCCTCACCTAAGCCTCCGATGATATTGTGCTCCTCCGAAACAACTATTGCTCCGGTTTCTTTTGCAGCCTTGGAAATTATCTCTTCATCAATAGGTTTTATTGTATGCATATCAATAACTCTTGCATCAATTCCCTTATCTTTAAGGATATCCGCAGCCTTTATCGCCTCCTGAACGAGCATTCCATTTGCAACAATAGTTACATCACTGCCGTCTTTTATCTGCACTCCCTTTCCGATCTCAAATTTGTAATCAGAAACAGAGTCGGTAACTGTTTCAACAGGCAGTCTTCCCAGTCTCATATATGCCGGACCATCAAAGTTTATCAAGGCCTCTACAGCCTGCTTCATCTCATATGCATCGCACGGGCATAAAACAGTCATTCCCGGAATTGCCCTCATAAGAGCAAAATCCTCTATACACTGATGAGTTGCTCCATCCTCTCCTACAGACAATCCGCCATGCGAGCCTATTACCTTTACATTAAGTCTTGGATAACATATCGAATTTCTTACCTGCTCCCAACTTCTTCCAGATGCAAACATTGCAAATGTATGTGTAAACGGCTTATATCCGCAGGCTGCCATTCCTGCTGCCATATCCTGCATATTTGCCTCAGCAATACCCATATCAAAAAATCTGTCCGGATGCTCTGCGCGAAAATACTTCGTCATAGTAGCAGCTGCCAGATCCGCATCAAAAACTACAACATCCTGATATTTATTTGCAAGTTCGGCAATAGCTTTTCCATATGCCTCTCTTGTTGCTATTTTATCTCCCATCGTATCAGCCCTCCAGTTCCTTAAGCTTTGCTTCTAGCTCTGCTTTTGCTTTCGCATATTCTTCGTCATTAGGTGCTTTTCCATGCCATCCAACCTGATTCTCCATGAATGAAACACCCTTACCCTTAACTGTTTTAGCAAGGATTACAGTATATTTATCTGTACATTCTCTCGCTTTATTAAGTGCATCCTTGATCTGTGCAATATCATGGCCGTCAATCGTTATGACATTTGCACCAAATGCTTCAAATTTCTTATCAAGCGGCTCGCTCGGCATTACCTCACTTGTCGGCCCGTCGATCTGAAGTCCGTTTACATCTACAAAAGCGCATAAATTGTTTAATTTATATTTATGCGCAGCCATCATAACTTCCCATACCTGGCCTTCTTCTATCTCACCATCACCCAGAATAGAATAAACCCTAAAGTTCTTACCGCTATGCTTTGCAGCAAGTGCCATACCTGCGGCTACGGATATTCCCTGTCCAAGTGAGCCTGTAGACATATCTACACCCGGTATGCTCATTTCTACATGTCCTGACATATGCGAATCTATTCTTCTGAATTCAGCAAGCCTTTCAACAGGAAAATATCCTCTTAGCGCCAGTATAGAATATACAGCCGGAGAGCAATGTCCCTTTGACATTACAAATCTGTCTCTGTCAGGCTTATTAGGATCCTTTGGATCTATATTTAATTCATCAAAATATAATGCTGCAAGGATATCGATGCAGGATAACGATCCGCCCGGATGTCCGGATGCTGCATCATGAACCATTTTTACCGCTAAAAGCCTTGCTTTTGCCGCATTAAGCTCAATTGTTTTGTTGTCTGATTTCATAATATTAAAAAGTCTCCTTTCATTAAACATATGTTAATTAATTTTAAAGCAGTTGGTACAGCCTGGTCTTGTCTCGGAAATAATGTCTTTAAAAGCTTTGTAGCTTTGGAACATTAATCTGTCTGCACCTAAAAAAATGCATGCCTCATTTTCATTCATTTTTTTCAAAAGCATATCTTTTTTCAAAATAGCACCGCAGCATCCTATACACGGCGGTGTAGGTATCAATATCGTTATGTCCTCCACAGCATTATCCCTTAAAGCTCTGCATAGGATTTTAAGTGTCATCCCTGTAAATATCGCTTCATCAATAAGGCATATTTTTTTTCCAAAAAGCTCACTTCCTGATATATCGATAATGCGATTTATTGTATCTCTTCTCTTTTCGTTATCATCAATATGCAAGGTCCTTACTCTTTCAAGCTTTGCGATCGCTTCCACATAAGGTATACCTGCTGCATCTGCAAATCCTCTTGCATAAGTCCTTCCTGTATTTGGCACAGGACATATCATGTCGAAATCCGCTTTACCTACGCTATGCAAATACTTTTTTGCAAGCTCCTCTCCAAGCTTATATCTGATATCAAATACTGTTCTGCCGTCTATTTTGATATCCTCAGAAAGCTTATAGATCAAATTGATACTGCAATCATCTTCAGTCATAATTCTACCCGTAATCAAGTTTATCACTCATCAATAATTTTTCTATAGCATTTTTTGCTTTAAATTTTTTAAATATGTCCTTTTATAACTATACAGAAGCAGCGGTACAGCATATACCGCACCGCCACTTCATCAAGAGAACAGAAAATCAAGAATTTCCGATATTGTCATCATTCATAATAAGCTGTCCACGTTCCTTTAGATCTTCCATTATCTTCGCATGTAGCTTATCATCCAGCTTATAAAACAGATAGAGAACAAATGATACCGCACACAGTATAGCCGGAACCAGGTTCATCATAACATTCATACTGCCAAGAGCTTCTGCTGTCTGCGTTTCTGCATTTGCCGCATATCCTGTTGCTGCAAGCAATGCAAGAAGGATTGTAGGAGCAATAGCTCCTCCCAGCTTCATCATAAAGCTTGTTCCTGATGAACAAAGTCCATCTGCTCTGGTTCCCGTCTTCCATTGACCATAGTCGGTAGCATCACCGATTATGGCATACAGAAGAGCTGTCGTCATACCATTCGTTACACCGGTCAGAAGCAGGAATCCAAGCTCTACAGCTCCCGATGAATTTGAAGGTGTAATAAAAAAGCAGATCATATTTATAACTGCACCTGCAGCATACGTCATAAGGAGTGCATTTTTCTTTCCCTTAAACAATTTAACAAAGAAAGCACTAAAGAATGCCGCACCTGCACAGATAAATGCTACAAATGTTCCGTAGATCATAAAAAGATTTGCATCTCCCCACACATATGTAAAGTAATACATTCCAACTGCTGATCTTCCGTAATTAAGAAATCCGTATACAAAAAATGATATACATACAATGAGAAGCGGTGGGTTCTGTGTAAAGTTTTTAAGCATTTCCTTTGCTGTATATTTCTGCTGTGCCGGCGGCTGAAATGCTTCTCTTGTTCCTCTTATAGATGTAAATATAAAAGGTACAGCCATCAAGCAAACAACAAGCGCAGACAAAGCATATCCATTTATCACGTTGCCTTCTTCACCGCTGAATATCGGTATCAGCGACTGGAATATAAGCACTGAAAGCCCACATGCAGCAGATGAAAACATTATGCGATAGCTCGAAAATGAAGCCCTCTCATTTGGGTATGGACTAATGCATCCGTTTAATGCACAAAACGGTATGTTCCAACAGGTGGAAAATACAACAATTGCTATATATAAAATGCATCCATACGCCGTCCGTCCTGCTTCCGGCCAACCCGGGTGTGCCCAGAACAAGAGTACACAAAGGGGCAGCAAGCCGATTGAACCGACAAGCATCCATGGACGATAACGGCCCATTTTACTTCTGGTCCTGTCTGCCAGAGATCCTATAAGAGGATCGTTTACAGCATCCCAACACCTTGCAACAAGAAACAATATCGATGTTGCTGCAGCCGGTATCATAGCTATATCTGTCATAAAAAAAGCAAGATATACGCTGACAAGCTGCCATGGCAAGTTATATACAAGTTCTCCTGAAGCAAAGCATAATTTCTTTTTTACTGCTGTTGCTCCATGAAATAAAGCCTGATCATCATAATTATTTGCTGTTGAATTTGATGCCATTTAAGCATTCCCCCTCTCCTGCAGCCCTTCGTTCATTTTTATTATTACTTTTGCATATTTATTACTAAGGAGAGCTTCAACAGCCTCTTTATATTGTGCCAGTGGATATTCCTTTTGGATTATCGAATCAAAATCCATTCTTCTTACGGTTTTCATTGCCTTAGGAAACATCGAAGATCCCATGATAAGCCCGTGTATATGCTTTTGATTCCAATAAAGATCCATATGCATATCAATTGGAAGAATCGGATCTTTTCCGTACATTGCAAAATAAACTCCGTCTCCGTTTCTTGCAAGCATTTTAAGTGCAAGCTTTGCAGCATCATTGTTTCCGGTTCCTTCCAGAACACAATCAAAAGCTCCGCCAATTGCCTGCATTGCTTTTTCGAATACATCTGCATCCTTTGTATTAAATGCATGGTCCGCACCTGTATCAAGAGCCGTTTTCAGCTTATCATCTACTATGTCAAATACGGATATTTCAGCTGCACCGGCCATTTTGCAAAGCTGAACCATCATTAATCCAAGTCCGCCTGCACCCATTATTGCCACGCTTTTTCCAAAACCAACTTTCGCCTGCTCTACCGCTGACATCGCTATAGTAAGCGGCTCGGTAAGAGCCGATTCTCTTAAACTATAATCACAAGGAAGCTTATGCACCTGACTTACGTGATAAACTGCATATTCTGCAAAGCCATTCATGCAAAACTCTACATTTTCGCAGAGATTCTCATGGCCGCTTCTGCACATATCGCACGCATGGCAATATTTTGCGTAGTTTATTACAACCTTATCTCCCTCTTTATATCCGTATTTTTTCGCCTTTTCACCTGCTTTATCTATGATCCCGGAACATTCATGCCCAAAAGGCATAGGCAGCATAGCTTTTGTCCCTTCCTCAAATGCACCCAGATCGCCTGCCAAGGTATGAGCATCCGATCCGCAAAATGCACAATAAGCAATCCTGACTCTTATATCCTCATCACCGGGCTCGGGAATCGGAACTTCCTTTGCATCCACAGTTCCTATTTTGTTATTTTTCCAGTCACGTACAGAGGTCACAAATAACTGCTTCATAAAATCCCCCCTGTCTTTTATCCTGCAATCATTTCCATTGCCGCCTTAACAAGTCCATCCTTATCCATTCCCAGTTCATGATATATCTGTTCCGGATATCCAAAAGGAATAAACCTATCCGGTATGCCTATTTTTTTCAGTCTGCAGGACACTCCTGCTTCTATCAATACATCGGCAGTTATGCTTCCTAAGCCGCCTACTATATTGTGATCCTCAGCGGTGATTATATTTCCGCATTTAGCCGCCTTTAAAATTGCATTCTTGTCTATAGGCTTGATCGTATGCATATCAATAACTCCGGCATCTATTCCCTTTTCCTGAAGCTCTTCTGCCGCTTTTACAGCATGATACACAAGCGAGCCTGCTGCAATAATAACTACATCCTTGCCTTCCTTTATCTCTATTGCTTTTCCTATTTCAAACTCATAATCAAAATCTGCCGGATATACCATAGGCTCCTCGCCTCTAGGTACACGTATATATACAGGATGCGGATATTCTGCAGCCTTTCTTGTAGCCTTAACAAGTCCTCCTGCATCACACGGAGCAAGCACTGTCATATTCGGAAGCGCATTGCATATCGCAAAATCAACAATATCATTATGTGTTGGTCCAAGGCCCGATGATGTGCCTGCATGTGTTCCTATAAGCTTTACCGGAAAATCATTGTAGCAAATATCATTGTGAACCTGATCATATGCATGGAATAGCAAAAACGGTCCAAATGTCTGAACATATGGTATATAACCCATTTTTGCCATACCTGCGGCGCAGGTGATCATATTCATTTCCTGAATACCTACATCAAAAACTCTATGCGGATATTTTTCAGAATAATCAGCAAGCGCATTTCCTTTTCCAGTTCCATCTGCATTTATATATGCGATCTTCGGATTTTCGTCACACATATCAAGAATTTCTCTGGTGACCGTTCCTTTGGCGTTCATCATATCGCCCATGTCACCGACACAAAATAAGAATCCTGCCATATCACTCTACCTCCGCCAATTTCTTTGCTGTATATTCTGCAATTTCTTCCTGTGCTTTTTTAAGTGTTACATCATCAAAGCCTCCCATATGCCATGCAGTAGGTCTATCCATCATGAACCTGACTCCCTGACCCTTGGTTGTTGAACAGATTATTGCCGTAGGCTTTCCTTTATATGTTACTTCAGGAAGAGAAGAAAGTGCTTTATCGATGGCTGTCATATCTGTTCCGTCTATAACCATCGCATTCCAGCCAAAGGCTCTGTAGCACTCAGCCATGCCCTCAGGTCCGCCTTTGTCTCCCCATCTCATGTTTTCATTTGTATAAAATGATGCCGATGCATGATTAAAATCCACAAGTGCAACTATATCGTCCATATGCTTCGATGCAGCATATAATATTCCTTCCCAGTTGGATCCTTCCTCCATTTCTCCATCACCAAGGAGGACATATGTCCGAGCTTTAACACCCATATCCTGACGTGCCATTGAAAAACCGACTGCCCAGTTTATTCCGTGTCCCAACGATCCGGTTGATACCTCAATGCCTTTAACTGTATGATGATTCGGATGAGGTCCGAAC
>CAVLAA010000032.1:0-17876 GCA_963660835.1 bacterium | reverse complement strand
AGGCCATGACTATTTGGCACATGCCTATCTATAAGAAATTGTGGAAGATGGTATCAGATGGTAAGCTTGGAAAAATGCAGATAATGACAGCGAATTTCGGAAGCTTCAAGGAATATAATATGAGCAACAGATTCTTTAATATGGATCTTGCAGGAGGAGCACTTCTTGATATAGGAGTTTATGCATTATCTGCGGTAAGAAGCTTTATGAGCGAAAAACCAAATGATATCATAAGTCAGGTAAGGTTTGCCGAAACCGGAAGTGATGAGCAGGCGACAATATTGCTGAAAAATGATCAAGGCCAGATGGCATCGGCAGCGCTTTCAATGCACTCCAAACAGCCAAAGAGGATAACTATATCATTTGAAAAAGGGTATGTTGAAATATATGAATATCCGAGAGGCCAAAGAGCAACGATTGTAGATGCGCAAACAGGAAATACAGAGATCATCGAGGAGGGAAATACCGAAAACGCTCTTTATTATGAAATGTATGATATGGAAGAGGCTGTAAGAACAGGAAATAATGCGCATATGAAGCTTGAATATACAAGGGATGTCATGGAGATAATGACGGATTTAAGAAAAAATTGGAATATGAAATATCCAAATGAACAGTGGTAATGCAAAGGAGAAAGTATGCCGACAGATAAAAGTGATGAGCTGTATAAAGCATTGAAATCTAAGGGATATAGAGATGAACTGTGTAAGGAAATCGCATACAGACAGCTTACAACGGATTACACAGTCACAAGGATGCTGGGATATCTGTACAGAGTCAGTGATCCAAGAGAAGAGGACATGATAGATGAGATGATATCAATCCTAAGTGACCGCAAGAGGTTTATAGAAAAGCATGAGGCAGAGCAGGCTAATGCCGCAATAAGCAAAATGTATAGAGAAGGTCTATTATAATAGGAAGAAATCCGGAGGATATAGGCTGAAAATGGAAAAAATAATTGTATTATATCTTATAGTGATAAACATTATAGGGATTATAATAATGGCTTCAGATAAGTCAAAGGCAAAGCATCATGCATTCAGGATACCTGAGCGCGTTTTGTTTTTTGTTGCAATAATTGGTGGAAGTATCGGAACATGGGCAGGCATGTATATGTTCAGACACAAGACTAAGCATTGGTATTTCGTTATCGGAATGCCTGCAATATTAGCACTGCAGATAGCTTTAATATGCATTTTGAGGATATATAAATGATTACGGAATATAGAATAGTGTATGGAGAAAGAGAGATTGTGATCGAGATAGCAAGATCACAAAGAAAAAGCGTAGGTATGGTGATTCAAGATTGCGATAAGGCAATATTGAGAATACCATATTGGCTCGATGATGATGAATTAAAGAAGATAATAAATGACAAGCAAAAATGGATAATCGATAAATGTGAAAACGCCAAAGTATCAGAGAGGATATCTACCGGAGCAACAGATCCGAATATGCTTACGGCTGAAGAAATAGAAAAGATCAAAGAAAAATTCTGTGAAAAAATAAAATATTTTAGCAGCAAAATGGGTGTATCTGCAAACAAGGTATCTATTCGAAATCAAAAAACCAGATGGGGCAGCTGCAGCGCTAAGAAAAATCTGAATTTTAACTATCAGCTTTATTATTTGCCGGATAGGCTGATGGACTATGTTGTGATCCATGAGCTTGCGCATATCAGACATATGGATCATTCGAAGGAATTTTGGGCAGAGGTTGAAGTATATTGTCCTGATTATAAGGAAAGACGAGATGAATTAAAAAATTACAGGCTGATTGATTAAAAGAAATGAGGTATCTATGAAGAAAATAGCAGTTTTGTTTCCGGGAATAGGTTATACATGCGACAGGCCGCTTCTTTATTATACGGGAAAGCTGGCATTATCATGTGGATACGAGATAAAAAAAGTAGAATACGGCGGATTTGAATCCGGCATTAAGGGCAACAGAGAAAAAATGGAAAAGGCGTTCTACAGTGCTCTATCACAGGCTGAGAAAATTTTGGCGGATGTGAGCTGGAATGAATATGATGAAATACTTTTTGTCGGAAAAAGTGTAGGCACAATAGTTTCTGCAGCATATATGAAGAAATACAATATAATAGGAAGAAACATTGTTTATACTCCTCTTGAAGATACGTTTTTGTTTTCAAGCGGAAAAGGAATTGTATTTCACGGAACAAAGGATCCATGGGCAGAAAATACAGATACAATAAAGAAATGCTGCGAAAAAATCGGTATGAATCTATATACAATTGAAGATGCAAACCATTCGCTGGAAACAGGAGATGTATTAAAAGATATAGATATAATAAAAGATGTACTGATATCAGCGGATGATTTTATTAATAAGCAGGGATAAATCTGTTAAAAAGAGTTATTGGGAAAAATGTCTGAGGCTTTGGATGTGTAAAAATACATAAATATTTTTTGGTTAAGGTTTATTATATGAATTGAAAATTATGTTGAAATATTATATAATTTTATTATAAATGAGAAAAAAATTGTGAAAAATCATTAATTCTATGCTATATATAAAATATCTATTTACATGAATTTTACATGCAACAGTATGTGATATTTACATAATCACTTTAGTATTTGGTGGGTGGCTTTAAAGCGGACTTGAACAATCCGGATATTTAGCCGCGTTAGTTATAAAAATATGAAGAGAGCAGAAGGATATTTATGTCGAAGAATAATGGAAAAAAATATGCTTATACCCAAAACAGAGAGATAAGCTGGCTAAGGTTCAACAGAAGAGTACTTGAAGAGGCAGCAGACACAAGTGTGCCTGCCCTTGAAAGATTGAAATTCATTTCTATATTTTCAAGCAATCTGGATGAATTTTTTATGATACGTGTCGGAAGTCTGTTCGATGCAGCACATGTTTCTCCGGATGCGGAGGATTCAAAGTCGGGATGGACACCGCATGAACAGCTCGAGAAGATATACAACACTATCCCGGGTCTTATCACTATGAAAAGGGACATATATAAGGCTGTAATGGATGAGCTTAGGGAAAGTGGAATACAGGATCTTTCTGTTGCTGAGCTCAATCAAGCGCAAATGAAAAAGATCAGTCAGTTTTTCAAGCATGAAATACTTCCTGTCCTGTCACCGATCATCATAGGACCGCATCATCCGGTTCCGCACCTTGACAGCAAGGAGCTTCATGTAGCTGTTTTGCTTGAGGATAAGAAAAAAAGAACATATATAAGTATAATCCCTATTCCGGATTCGATACCGCCATATATCATTTTTGATGATGGACTGAGTTATATAAGGACTGAAAATATTTTGATGCATTGTGCACCGACTCTTTTTACTGCATATGTAGTTAAGGAAGCCTGCGTACTTTGTGTTACCAGAAATGCCGATATAAGCTTTGATGATGAGAAGTTTGAGGATACTGAAGAAGGCTTTAGAAAACAAGTGACCAAACTCCTTAAAAAGAGAGATAACCTTTCGGTCGTAAGGCTCGAACTCAGTGAAAATGTAAGTGATGAATTTCAAAATAAGCTTGCAAATCTTGTAAAAATAAAAATGAATCAGGTTTATATAGATTCATGCCCTTTGAATATGGGATATGTATTCGGGCTTACCGGAAAGCTGATGCAGGAAACTGCAGTCAGACTTCTTTATAAGCCATATACCGGAAGATGGCCGGAGGATATAAGGAAAGGCACAAGTATAATTGAGCAGATAAAACAGAAAGATAAGCTGCTTTTTTATCCTTATGATTCAGTTGAGCCTTTCTTAAATATGCTGCTGGAGGCTGCAGATGACCCAAATGTTTTATCAATCAAGATAACGATCTACAGACTTGCATCGTTGTCAAGGGTTGCGCAGATACTTTGTCGTGCGGCAGAAAATGGCAAAGAGGTTCTGGCGCTTATGGAGCTTAGGGCAAGGTTTGACGAGGCACATAACCTTGAGTGGTCGAAAATGCTTGAGGAGTCAGGCTGCCAGGTTATTTACGGTATAGAGGGATATAAATGCCACAGTAAAATCTGTCTTATCACAAGAAAGGATCATGGTAAGACAAACTATATTACGCAGATAGGAACCGGAAATTATAACGAAAAAACAAACACCATGTATACAGATCTCAGTCTCATGACTGCATCTACGGAGATAGGTGAGGATGCGACTGTATTTTTCAGAAATATGCTTGTTAATGAGCTTCATGGTGAATATCACAATCTTTGGGTATCGCCGTTTGGCATTAAAAACGGTATATGCAGCAAGATAGATGAGCAGATCAAACTTGGACGGGATGGATATGTATGCATAAAGGCAAATTCAATCACGGAAAGAGATGTGATCGATAAGCTGTGTGAGGCTTCGAAGGCAGGAGTAGAGATCTGGCTTATTATAAGAGGTATATGCTGTATCTTGCCGGAGATTCCGGAATATACAGAAAATGTTCATATAGTAAGTATAGTAGGTCGATATCTTGAGCATGCAAGAATATATATGTTTGGCAAGGGAGAGATGGCAGAATTTTATATTGCTTCTGCCGATCTGATGACCAGAAACCTCAACAGACGAGTTGAGATCGCATGTCCGATATATGATAAGCAGGTCAAAGAGCAGCTTAAGTGGATCTTGGATTCGCAGCTTAAGGACACTGCAAAGGAAAGCTTCATGCTGTCAGACGGAGTATACAGCAGAAAGCAGAGCACAATTCCTTTTGATTCTCAGCAATATTTTATGGATCAGACATCACATACAGAGGTGCCAGAATTCAAAGCCGAAAAGCGAAGGACTACAGGAATAGGAAGATTATTCAAAAGGCTGTTTTCAAAAGACTGAAGGATTAAAAAAATGGCTGTCTATAGAATATAGGCAGCTTGTCTTAAAGTAAAAATAAAAAGCACTTCCGATTGGAAGTGCTTTTTGAGATAACCGTGCGTTAGAGGATTCGAACCCCCGACCTTTTGGTCCGTAGCCAAACGCTCTATCCAGCTGAGCTAAACGCACATACTCTTTACGAGCAAAAATAATAATAATCCATTGGCGACAAAAAGTCAAGCGATAATTTGTAAATTTAATAGATTAGTGCAGCTTGCTGCGTAAGCCTCGCTATCGTCTTTTGCTTGCAAATCATCACACTTTGCAATAACAAAATTTGTTATATGAAGTAACTATTATTGTTATCGAAAAATGAGTGTGATAAAATAAAAGATATCTTTAATGCTACAACAAAAAAAGACAGAGTATTCTAAAAAAATCATAGCAACACCTGAATATTTTGTCGGAAAGAAAGAAGGTACAGAAAATGAAGAGGAAAATTTTTAGTGCTATTGCAATTATTGCTATGTTGATTGCAATGATGCCGACAAGCGTACTTGCAGATATCGGTGAAACGTATGATGTATCTGCAGTTGATGAAGCATCGGAAGAAACAGAAGCCGTCGAGACATCTGCTTTGTCAGATGATGCTGATGTGGAAAGTCAGATTATAAGTGATTATGATAGTTCCATAGAAGCAGAAGGTGATCAAATGTCAGCAGTTGCTACATGGACAGAGGACGACAGTACATACGAAACCCTCCAGGCAGCAATAGATGCGGCAGCAGCAGACGGAGGAGGAACAGTAGTATTAAATGCAGACTCAACAGAGGATGTAACAATTCCTGCAGGAGCAAAGATAACTATCACAATATCAGATGATGCAACTCTTACAGGAAAGAGTACACATACGATCCTCAATAAAGGAGAGCTTGTAGTAGAAGGAAACGGTCAAGTAGTAAATGAGATTAAGGGGTCTGCGGCAATAGCAAATGCACCTGGAGCATATGCAAGGCTTAACGGATGTATGTTCAGCGGAAATACATGGTATGTAGTAAAGAATCTCGGAACCATGGAAATAAACGGAGCAAAGATCATACAGAATGACAGCGGATCAAGTGCCATAGACAACGGCTTCTATGGAAATAAAGGAAATGATATCGGTTATTCAGAAAGTGATTATCTAGACGGATCAGTCACTCTTGTGATAGAGGACGGATATATCTACGGCGGAATGAATACCATAAAGAACGATGATCTTGCAAAACTTACAATAAACGGCGGAGGCTTTACAAATGATGTCGCTGGATCAACAGTTCTTATGAACTGGAATGATGCAGAGATAAACGGCGGAAGCTTTATCCAAAATGCAGCTAACGGATGTGTAATAGCAAACGGAAGTTTGTCAACAGAAGCAGATAAAGGAAAGCTTAATATAACAAACGGAAGCTTTGAAAATGCGGAAAACGGAAGGCTCTTCGGATTAAACGGAGGAGCAGCAAAAGACGGAACGCTTGATATTTCGGGCGGAAGCTTCAAAGGAACTACAGATTCAACAGACATAGTCAATGAAACAGCAGGCTATGAGATAAATATTTCAGGCGGAAACTTCAGCAGCAGCATACCTTCGATATACACAGCAGACGGTTACATGCCAAAGCAGAATGAAGACGGAAGCTATGGTGTTGATGTAGAAACAGCAAAGGTAGCTGAGTATAACGGAAACAAATACGAAACCCTCCAGGCAGCAATAGATGCGGCAGCAGCAGATGGAGAAGGAACAGTAGTATTAAATGCAGACTCAACAGAGGATGTAACAATTCCTGCAGGAGCAAAGATAACTATCACAATATCAGATGATGCAACTCTTACAGGAAAGAGTACACATACGATCCTCAATAAAGGAGAGCTTGTAGTAGAAGGAAACGGTCAAGTAGTAAATGAGATTAAGGGGTCTGCGGCAATAGCAAATGCACCTGGAGCATATGCAAGGCTTAACGGATGTATGTTCAGCGGAAATACATGGTATGTAGTAAAGAATCTCGGAACCATGGAAATAAACGGAGCAAAGATCATACAGAATGACAGCGGATCAAGTGCCATAGACAACGGCTTCTATGGAAATAAAGGAAATGATATCGGTTATTCAGAAAGTGATTATCTAGACGGATCAGTCACTCTTGTGATAGAGGACGGATATATCTACGGCGGAATGAATACCATAAAGAACGATGATCTTGCAAAACTTACAATAAACGGCGGAGGCTTTACAAATGATGTCGCTGGATCAACAGTTCTTATGAACTGGAATGATGCAGAGATAAACGGCGGAAGCTTTATCCAAAATGCAGCTAACGGATGTGTAATAGCAAACGGAAGTTTGTCAACAGAAGCAGATAAAGGAAAGCTTAATATAACAAACGGAAGCTTTGAAAATGCGGAAAACGGAAGGCTCTTCGGATTAAACGGAGGAGCAGCAAAAGACGGAACGCTTGATATTTCGGGCGGAAGCTTCAAAGGAACTACAGATTCAACAGACATAGTCAATGAAACAGCAGGCTATGAGATAAATATTTCAGGCGGAAACTTCAGCAGCAGCATACCTTCGATATACACAGCAGACGGTTATGTGCCAAAGCAGAATGAAGACGGAAGCTATGGTGTATGCAATCATCCTTCAACAGAGGTAAGAAATGATAAGGAAGCAAGCTGCACAGAGGATGGATATACAGGGGATACCTATTGTACAGAGTGCGGAGCAAAAGTTAAAGAAGGAGAAGTGATACCGGCCGGTGGACATAGTTATTCTGGAAGATATTCGGCAGATGAAACAAGTCATTGGTATGAATGTACAGTATGTCATGATAAGAAGGATGTTACAGAGCATAGTTTTACAACAGTAATCGATAAAGAAGCAACCTGTACGGAGGCAGGAAGCCAGCATAAGATATGTACAGTTTGTGATTATGAAGCAGAATCGGAAGAGATACCTGCAACAGACCATACATATACTGAGTGGAGTATTTTGTGCAGCTCTGATGGTATCTTCAAAACAAGAAAATGTACTGTATGCTCTAACACTGAAAGTATAAAAATAGAAACAACACCGGGAATAAATATAATTGAAGGTACACCATATGTTTGCGATGAAAATAATATTCCTTACTCAATGGGAACTCCTGTGATCAACGGAGTAAAATATTATGTTCAGAATTATGTTGCAAAATCAGGATGGCTGAAGCTTGCTGATTGGCAGATGTACTTTGATCCGGAAACATATGCAGCTGCAACAGGAATCAGCATAATAGATGGAAAAGCATATTTATTTGACGCAAACGGAGTAGAAATACTCAAATCAAGAACAGAGGTTATAAATGGAAAGAAATACTGGTTCCAGCCAGACGGATCACTTATGAGCGGATGGTGTACTCTTGGAGACTGGACTATGTATTTTGATCCTGAAACCTATGAAGCAGCTATAGGAGTAAAGAAAATAGGCGAAGATGCATATTTGTTTGATGCAAACGGAGTACTTTATAAAGGAAACGGAACACCTGTAGTTGATGGAAAGAAATATTTTGTTCAAGACAGTAAGCTTATGTCAGGATGGCTGAGGCTTGCCGATTGGCAGATGTATTTTGATCCTGAAACATATGCAGCTGCAACAGGAATCAGCATAATAGATGGAAAAGCATATTTATTTGACGCAAACGGAGTAGAAATACTCAAATCAAGAACAGAGGTTATAAATGGAAAGAAATACTGGTTCCAGCCTGATGGCTCACTTATGAGCGGATGGTGTACTCTTGGAGAATGGAAGATGTATTTTGACCCTGAAACTTATGTGGCAGCAGTTGGAAGAGTGTTAATTGATGGGGATTACTATCTGTTTGATGCTAATGGAGTACTGATTGGCGGCTGACAGTCATTAATTCAAAAATATAGCTTTAAAAGATTAAAAAGAAGGGCTCGGCGGCATTTGTCACCGGGCCTTTTTGACTGCAGCAAGGTGAGTATCTCCTTCCTATATTAATGAGAGGAGATGCTCACGTGTTTTCAGGATTGAAAGAAAGTGGTAAATAGTGTATATTCTAAGAATAGTATAGCAGTTATTTGCTTTTGGTTAAATTAATGTTAAAATGCAGCAGTTGCTTATAAACTAAGGCTGCGCATATTTAAAGCGGACTTGTCCGCTTTGCTTTTTAAGTCTGCAGATACAGGCTGAGCTTAAATAAAGGAGGCGCTATATGGGAAAAACATCTAAAAAAATATTTTGGATAGCAACAGGAACTTTAGCAGCTTGGGCAGTGGCCATTAAGCCTCGTACAAAGGGAAAGCCGGATATGACAGTATTTTCTGCATATGATTATGCAAACGGAGGTCTGCATGATTACTGCAAAAATATCCCGGACAATTCTCTTAAAGCGTTTGACAGAGCGATGAAGCATGGCTATGGAATAGTTATGGATGTACGCATAACAAAGGATGGAGTTCCGGTAGTATTTTCAGATCGCGGACTTTGGAGGATGTGTTCGGTAGAAGGAAATATAGAAGATAAGTCTATAGATGAATTAAAAGAATATAAGCTTATCGATACAGATATGACTATACCTACACTTGAAGAGGCCTTAAATCTTGTAGACGGACAGGTTCCGGTACTTTTAAACCTCAAATCATTAAACGGAGATTATTTGAATCTCTGCGAGAACTGTGCAGTAGTTATAGATCAATATGACGGGGTTATTGCTGTTGAGGCGCTTGATTACAGATGTATCAGATGGTTTATGAGATACCGTCCGGCTGTTATCAGAGGTCAGATGTTTGAAAAGAGAGTCGATTTTGGCGATTCATTATTTACATTTGTTAAGCAGTTTGGAAAGAACTGGCTGCTTACAAACTTCATGTCAAAGCCTGATTTTATTTCAAGCCATCTTGTTGACAGAAAGAGTATAAGCCTTACACTTTGCCGTATGCTTTATCATGTGCCTGTCATGAATTGGACAGTATGTACCATGAAGGGCTATGAAAAGGTACGCATGGATGATGCGATCGTAGTTTTTGAGGATATAGAACCATAATCAAAATCAAAGCAATCGATCCCAGATCGATTTGGAGGATAAAATGCAGATAATCATAATAGGCTGTGGAAAGGTCGGAAGATATCTTGTCCATGAATTGGCTGAGGAAAATCATGATGTAACTATCGTAGATATCAATGATGAAACAGTCAGGAATACAGCAGCTCAATATGATATTATGGGTGTTGTCGGCAACGGAACGAGCTATACAACCCTTGAAGAAGCAGGAATACAGGATGCCGATATCGTAATAGCAGTTACAGAAAGCGATGAAGTCAATCTTCTGTGCTGCTTTATGGTAAGAAAGGCTAAGTGTAAAACAATTGCAAGAGTAAGAAATCCTATTTATTCGGCTGAAAGCGAAAAATTCAGACATGAACTTGGAATTTCTATGATAATTAATCCGGAAAAGGCAGGAGCTGCAGAAATGCTTAGGCTCCTGCAGTTTCCGTCTGCGGTCGATATAAGCAGCTTTGCCAAGGGCGGCATAGATATGATCACATTCCGTGTCAAAAAGACCTCAAGCATTGTAGGACGCCAGCTGAAAAACATTACTGAATTTCAGAAATATCCGATCCTTATCTGTATTGCCGAGAGAGACGGCGAGATCATAATCCCGAACGGTGACTTTACTATAAAGGACGGGGATGTGCTTTCGGTTATTGCTCTTCCGGGACAGGCGGCAAACATTTTTAAGGAAGTCGGTATTTATTCCGATACCGTAAAAAATGCAATGATCATAGGAATCGGACAGACAGGCTATTATCTTGCTGATATGCTCATTAATGCAGGAATTCAGGTAAAAATAGTTGAAAGAAACCGAAAAAGATGCGAGGAAGTTGCAATGCTCCTTCCGAAGGCGGATGTTATCTATGGCGACGGATGTGATGAACAGCTTTTATTGGAGGAACATATCCAGGATATGGATGCCTGTGTAGCATCTACCGATATAGACGAAGAAAATATAATCCTTTCACTTTATGCAAGAGAAAAGGTGCATAAAAAAGTCGTAACAAAGATGAGCCACCTTGAATTCAACAACGTAATCCAGAGCCTGAACCTTGACAGCGTTGTAAATCCTAAGGAAACAACAGCAGAGACCATACTTATGTATGTGCGTGCAATGTCCAATTCAGCAGGAAGCAGCAATGTGCAGACGCTTTACAAGCTTAAGGATGACAGAGTAGAAGCGCTCGAATTTATCGTCCACAGCGAATCAAAGCTTATAGGTATCGAATTCAGAGTTATGAAGCTTAAGAAAAATGTCCTGATCGCAGGAATCATGCGAGAAGGAAAGCTGATAATACCGGGCGGTGCAGATTCTTTTATGCCCGAGGATTCGGTTATCATAGCCACAACGAACAAAGGGTTTATGAAATTAGAGGATATAGTGGAAAGGTAGGCATGAGAATATGAACTATCGTATGATAAGCTATGTTCTGTTCTTTATATTAAGGCTTGAAGGCTTGTTTATGCTTCTGCCTGTACTTATAGGCTTTATATACGGCGAGATAAATGCGGCGATAATATATCTTATTTGTGCAGCGGTATGCTTTTTAATAGGATTTATCGGCAGCATAAGAAGACCGAAAGATACACTTATTTACCAGAAAGAAGGCTTTGTAACAGTTGCTCTCTGCTGGATAATAATGAGTCTTTTCGGTGCAGTGCCATTTGTCCTTACAGGAGATATCCCGTCATATGTGGATGCCGTATTTGAAATAGTATCAGGCTTTACAACAACAGGAGCTTCGATAGCACCAAATGTTGAAGCATTTACGCATGCAACCTTGTTTTGGAGAAGCTTTTCGCATTGGTTGGGCGGCATGGGAGTGCTGGTATTTGCACTTATGATAATACCTGCAAAGAACGGTTCCAATATGAATCTTATGAGGGCAGAAAGCCCGGGACCCGATGTATCAAAGTTTGTTCCTCGAGTAAAGGATACAGCAGTCATCCTGTACAAGATCTATATAGCGATGACACTTGTGCAGATTGCTCTTTTGCTTCTTTCCGGAATGAAATGGTTTGATACTATATGTATTTCACTTGGTACGGCAGGAACAGGAGGATTTTCGATTCTTTCATCCGGATGTGCCAGCTATACACCAATCCAGCAATGGATAATAACAATATTTATGATACTGTTCGGTGTCAATTTTACATTTTATTACCTTATATTATATAAAAAGATTGGTGCAGCCTTAAAGATGGAGGAGGTAAGAGCCTATATCTTCATTATCCTCGGAGCGATAGCTATTATTGCCGTTAATACATTTTCGATTTACGGAAATATATCAGATACAATAAGGCATGCATCGTTTCAGGTAGGAGCTATAATCACAACCACAGGATATTCAACGGTTGATTTTAACCTTTGGCCGTCTCTTTCAAAATGTGTTCTTGTACTTTTGATGTTTTTGGGAGCATGCGCAGGAAGTACCGGTGGAGGACTTAAGGTTTCGAGATTTCTTATTCTTGTAAAATGTATAAAAAGAGATATCTACAGAACGGTTAATCCAAAGAGGATAAAAACCGTTCAGATGGATGGCAAAAATTTAAATGACAGTCAGAGACATGGAGTAGCTGTATATTTTGCAGTTTTCATCCTTATATTTGCAGTCTCACTTTTAATAATAAGTATAGACGGATTTTCGTTTGAAAGTAACTTTACGGCTATTGCAGCTACATTCAATAACATAGGACCGGGACTCGATGCGGTAGGACCGATGAGCAACTTCGCAGCATACAGTCCATTATCAAAAATCGTTATGATATTTGATATGCTTGCAGGGCGACTTGAAATATTCCCGATCCTTATATTGTTTAATCCGTCGGTTTGGAGAAAAAAATAAATGAGTTCATGGAAAGATAACATAAGAAAAGTTGTACCATATGTACCGGGTGAGCAGCCAAAGATAAAGGATATCGTTAAGCTGAATACAAATGAAAATCCTTATCCGCCGTCACCTATGGTTGAAAAGGTGATCAAAAGTGCAGATTGCTTATCACTCAGAAAATACCCGGATCCGTGCTGCACGGAGCTTGTAGAGGAGCTTGCAAGGACATACAATGTAGCTCCTGAGCAGATCTTTGTAGGAGTCGGTTCAGACGATGTACTTGCCGCATGCTTTATGACATTTTTCTGTTCAAAGAAGCCGGTACTCTTTCCTGATATCACATATTCATTTTATGATGTCTGGGCTGAACTTTTTGACATACCATACGAAAGAGTTGCTCTTGACAAGGAGTTTAAAATAAATATATCAGATTACAAAAAAGCAAATGGCGGAATAATCTTTCCTAATCCAAATGCGCCGACTGGAATCGCTCTTGAACTTTCAGATATAGAAGAACTTCTTGAGGCAAATAAAGAGAGTGTAGTGATCGTTGATGAAGCATATGTCGATTTCGGAACAAGATCAGCACTTGAAATACTCGATAAATATGAAAACCTGCTTGTAGTCCAGACCTTTTCAAAATCCAGATCTCTTGCAGGACTTCGTATCGGCTTTGCAATAGGCTCAAAGGAAATGATATCTTATCTCTGGGCTGTCAGAAATTCATTTAATTCTTATACATTAAATGCACTTTCTAATGCTGCAGGTGCTGCGGCACTCAGAGACAAGGAATACTTCGAAAAAAATATAAACAATATAATAGCAACACGTGAAAGGGCGAAGAAAAGATTTAAGGAGCTCGGATTCGAATTCGGAGATTCAAAGGCTAATTTCATTTTCGTTAAGCACAAGAGTGTTCCGGCAAAGGAGCTTTTTGAAGAATTGAAAGCCAACAATATATTCGTCCGATATTTTAATAAAGAAAGAATAGACAATTATCTGAGAGTAACAATAGGAACAGATGCTGAGATGGACAGACTGTTTGATTTCCTTGAGAAAAAACTTAACGGATAATTTATGAGAACATAATGGAAAATGAATTAAGATATGCGGTCTTGATAGACGCAGACAATATCTCTGATAAGTATATCAAGATCATACTTGAGGAGGCTGCAGCCAACGGGATCATTACATACAGGAGGATATATGGCGATTGGACAAATCCAAAGCTTTCATCCTGGAAAAAGGTTCTTTTGGAAAATTCGATAACTCCGATGCAGCAGTATGAATATACAACAGGCAAAAGCTCAACCGATTCAGCAATGATAATAGATGCTATGGATATACTTTATTCAAAAAATGTTGACGGCTTTTGTCTGGTTTCGTCAGACAGCGATTTTACAAGGCTTGCAGCAAGGCTCAGAGAATCCGGAATGCAGGTAATAGGAATGGGAGAAACAAAAACTCCTACAGCATTTATATCAGCCTGCAATCAGTTCAAATATCTGGATAAGCTTTTTGAGGACAAGCAGGTAACAGAGCCTGATGCAAATAATGAATTAGAAAAGATAAACAATACGATAAAGTCTATCATTGATAATTTTTCGGATGATGACGGATGGATTTTTTCGGGAAGACTTGGAGATCAGCTTTCAAAGAGACTTCCTGATTTTGATGTCAGAAACTATGGATATTCGAAGCTTACTTTGTTTATGAAGTCATTAGGAATATATGAAATAAACAAGGTTTCACTTTCAAATCATCAAAAGCAGATTTATTTTAGGATAAAGCAGGAGGAAGAAAAAAAGGAAGAAAATCCTCCAAAGAAGAGATACAGAAGAAATTCCGGAAAAAGCAGCAGGAGAAGCGGAGGAAAAAAATGAACACAGACAGCAATTCTCCAATAGGTGTCTTTGATTCGGGAGTCGGTGGACTTACGGTTGCAAGAGAGATCCTGCGTAATCTCCCGAATGAAAATATAGTATATTTCGGTGACACGGCAAGAGTTCCGTACGGAAGCAAATCAAAGGAAACTGTAATAAGATATTCCAGGCAGATAATCAGATTTTTAAAGACTCAGAATGTTAAGGCTATAGTTGTAGCCTGCAATACAGCAAGCGCTCTTGCACTTGATGTGCTTGAGGAAGAGATCGACCTTCCGATACTTGGAGTAGTAAGACCCGGTGCGGAGGCAGCAGTAAAAGCTACTAAGAACAACAGGATAGGAGTTATCGCAACCGAAAGCACGATACATAGCGGGCTTTATCCTGAATTTATAAAAAAGCTCAATCCGGAAACAGAGGTTTTCGGAAAAGCTTGTCCGCTTTTTGTTCCTCTTGTTGAGGAAGGCTGGCTTAAGGACAGAATTACTTATGATGTAGCTGCAAGATATCTTGAGGAACTCCAGTACAAGGATATTGATACACTTATTTTGGGCTGTACACATTATCCTCTTCTTAGAGGACTGATAGCAGAATACTTAGGAGACAGCATTACACTTGTAAATCCTGCATACGAAACAGCCAGGTCGCTTAAGCATATGCTGTCTGAGCTCAAGCTTGAAAACAGATCAGGACAAACAGGAATGCACAGCTTTTATGCAAGTGATTCTACAGACAGATTCAAAAAATTTGCAGATTCTATACTTCCGTGTACTGTTGAGTATGCGAAGCAGATAGCAATAGAGGAGTATTAATTATTAATGGATAAGGATGTAATCATATATATAAACGGACTTCAATATGCTCAGACAGATGAAGGCTCCGGACCGATAGAGGTAATAACTCCGGGTGAGTATTATTTCAAAAACGGGAATCATTACCTGATGTATGAGGATGCAGATGAGGATGAGACCAAGGGCTGCAAGAATATCATCAAATTCAGGGATGCATACCTAGAGGTTACTAAAAGAGGGACATATACTGCAAAGCTTGTTTTTGAAAAAGACAAGAAGACACTTTCGCAGTATCAGACGCCATTTGGGACAATGAACATCGGTATAACAACAACCGCAGTTTCATACAAAGAAGATAAAAATTCAATAGAGCTTACCGCAAAATACTCTATGGATATCAACAGCGGATTTATTGCCGACTGTGCGGTATCAGTGCTTGCAAGATCAAAAAAGGACAATTTGAATATTTTGAGCTGACAGGCTTAAGATATGTATTCACGGTAAGAAATTTGTGAAAAGAAAATGCTGAGTATCAACTCAGCATTTCTTCAATGACATTTTTCATATATGCGCCCGGATGCTTTTGATCCTCAGGTGAAAGATCCTTGAAATATATAGGCTTTCCGTATATAAGAGAAACTTTAGTGGCATGTACCCATGGCTTATGAGCCTCCCATACATCTGCTGTATGGCTTATGGCAACCGGGACTATAGGGCATCCGCTTTTGGAAGCCATTTTGAAGCTTCCGTCATGGAATTCGAGAAGCGGTGTCTGGGATTCGTTTTTGTTGCGTGTTCCTTCAGGGAATATATATACCGAGGTATCGGCCTTAAGAAGTGAGATTCCGTTTAATATCATTTTGAGGGAATCCTTCATATTGTCTCTGTCAAACAAAAGCGCATTTATCATTTTGGCCCATACTCCAAACAATGGGATGTTTTTGATATCTGCCTTTGCAACATAAGATGTTGGAAGCTTGCAGAGAGGATATGTAAGGACAACATCAAAAAAGCTGCGGTGATTGCTTATATAAAGCACCGGAACATCAGGAACATTTTCAAGACCGGTTACATCAAGCTTGACACCTGCAAGAAAGGCAATTCCCTTTAAAACAAAGCACAGACAGGAATGGGCAATGCGTTCGGCTTTTTTGGGGTTCTTTTTATATACAAAATGCAGAACCAAAAGAACCGGAAGAGTTACGATAAGATATATCAGTATTAATATAATTATTAAAAGTGAACGCATAAAAGCCTCCGAATAAACATATTTCAAAACATCTTACCATAAAAGGTATTAAAGGTCAAAATCAGAAAAGGAAATAACATGAAGGTTAAGGCAAGAGCCAAGATCAATTTGAGTCTTGATATAGTAGATAAAAGAGCTGACGGATATCATGAGCTTGATACGATTTTTTCTGAGATCGAGCTTTGTGATTATATTACAATAGAAAAAACAGCTTCAAAAAATATAGAGGTAGAATGCTCAGATAAGACGCTTTCATGCGGAGAGGACAATCTTGTATATAAGGCTGCCGGGCTTTTGATGGATGAATTTCAGGCAGAGTGCGGATTGAGCATATATATAGAAAAAAATATACCTATGGGAGCAGGACTCGGAGGAGGAAGCTCGGATGCAGCTGCTGTACTCAAAGCACTAAATGAAATGCTGGCTCTTGGCTTATCTGATGAAGAGCTTAGAAAAAGAGCAGTTTTGCTTGGAGCAGATGTTCCGTTTTTTATTTCAGGCGGCACCGTAAGAGCAAAGGGGATAGGTGATATCATAGAACCATTAGAAGATATAAAGCTTCCGTCTATGATAGTTGTAAAGCCGGATGTCAGTGTACCTACAGCATTTGCATATAAGGCATTTGATTCATATGGCAGCAAATTTCATCCGGATATAGAGAGCCTTGTAAGAGCACTTGAGGCAAATGATATATATGGGATATTCAAATTTGTCGGAAATTCATTCGAAGGACCTGTATTTGAAGCATATAAGCAGATTCCGAAAATAAAGGAAAGACTGCTCGAGCTTGGAGCAGGTTCCTGCGTTATGACAGGAAGCGGATCGGCTTTATTTGCATTATTTGAAAACAGCAAAAAAGCCTCAAATGCTTATGAGCAGATGAAAAAAGATAAAGACGTTAAGGCTTTTTTGGAGCTTAGAGGATAAGAGGATAAGATGAGAAAAACACATCGAAAAACAGGAAGAAAAATAATAATATGTGCGTTGGCTGTATTTACGGTATTTGCATCAGCCTGCGGCGGTTCATCAGGTGAAAGCAGTACATCATCACAGGCAGTACAGATACAGGGTGAGACGATAGATACCGGAACTATATCTGCGCTTTGCCCGGACGGCTGGCTTAATGCAGATGTATACGATCTTGAAGCAGGTGATGCAGAAACAATAAGAGAGGATTCAGTAAGATTTATAAAGAACGGAAGCAGTGAAGAAGATTTTCTTACAAATGCATATATAGAG
>CAVLAA010000031.1:0-17883 GCA_963660835.1 bacterium | reverse complement strand
ACAAAATCTCATAATTCATCCTCCCTACATTGATATCCTTCAGAAAGGTCCAAAGCTTAATACATATGAACCAAGTGCCACTGCTGCTATAAGCATTATGACAAATATAGCAACTATAATGATCGAACATACAAGTCCGCCTATTGCCATTCCTCGTCCGTTTAAGCCCTTATCATTGCACTGTTTTATAGCTACTGCACCAAAGACGATTCCCAAAATTGATGGGATCATAAGCGTTATCCAGCTCAAAAATATTCCGACAATGCCAAGCACAAGTGATGCTACTGCCAATCCGCTTGTCGGCTGGATCTGAGGCTGATAGATATTTTGATTGTAATTTGTGCTCTCAGCTTCCATATTTGGCTGCTCGTTATTTGGCTCCTGTGTGCTAAATTCTCCATTTTCAATCTTCTGTCCGCAAGATGAGCAGAATTTTTCGTTTTCGTTTATTGAGGCACCGCAGTTTTTACATATCATCATGTTTAATCCTCCTGTTAAATAAGCCCCGGAAGCAGATGAACCTTCATCTGATCCATCTGAACATCCACTTCTAAGATACACTGTTTTATTGCCGGAATCAATACCTCGCCATATTTTTGTGTGTCAACAACATATACGTCGTTTGCACCCGTTTCCATGACGTCCTTGAGCATTCCGAGTTCTTCACCTTCATCTGTGATAACTCTCATTCCAATAAGATCGCCTATATAATATTCGCCTTCTTCAAGTGGTGCGGCATTTTCTCTTGAAACATAAAGCTCAGCCTGTTTAAAGCCTTCTACCTCTTCTATTTTGTTAAATTCTTCAAATTTGACAATTACAAGCTCCTTAAAGAATCTAACTTTTTCTATATGAAGTATAAGCTCATTTCTATTTGTTCGAAGCATAACCTCATCAAGCTCAAGAAATCGTTCCTTGCTGTCTGTTGTGGGATAGACCTTGACCTCTCCCCTAAGTCCATGCGTTGTTGTAATTACGCCGACTCTTAAAAACTGTTCCATTAAAGTTCCTTTCTTGTGATCTGTATCACTATTTATTTATACGAAAGAAAAAGCTGCAAGGCCATGGCATTACGTCATGAGCTCACAGCTTTTTTTCACTGGACTATATCTACAACGACTTTTTTCTCGCTCTTTGAAGAAGCAGCCTTAACTACAGAACGGATCGCTTTAGCAATACGACCCTGTCTTCCGATTATTTTTCCCATATCAGAAGAAGCAACTTTAAGTTCAATCAGGATTTCTTCTCCGTTCTCAGTTTCAGTAACTACCACTTCATCCGGATTGTCTACCAGAGATTTTGCAATTACTTCTACTAATTTTTTCATTTAGTCTCCATTCCTTCATCTCAACAGGGATGATATTACTTCTCAATTCCGGCGAGCTTGAAGATCTTTCCTACTGTTTCTGTAGGCTGAGCACCGTTAGCAAGCCATTTTTTTGCTGCCTCCTCATTTACTGAGAACTGGCTTGGCTGATGATTTGGATCGTATGTTCCGATCTCATCGATAAATCTTCCGTCTCTAGGTGCTCTTGCATCTGCTACAACGATACGGTAAATTGGATTTCTCTTCTGTCCCATTCTCTTTAAACGAATTTTAACTGCCATTATTTTAATTCCTCCATTTTATATATATAAGATTATTCAACCATATAGGTCATTTATCAGAACGGCATGCCGAAGCCGCCGAACATTCCTTTTCCTTTTTTGCCTTTCATCATTCCGGGCATCTTTTTCATCATTTTCCTTGACTGCTCAAACTGCTTGATGAATCTGTTTACATCTGCTATAGGAACTCCTGCTCCTTTAGCTATCCTGTTTTTCCTTGACGGGTTCATGAGATCAGGATTTTCTCTTTCCTTCGGTGTCATTGACATGACTATGGCTTCTGTCCTTGCAATGCTCTTTTCGTCAACAAGGCTTTCGACATCCTTAACCTTGCCTCCAAGACCCGGTATCATATTGATGATACTTGAAAAGCCGCCCATCTTTCTCATCTGACTTAAGCTGCTCAGATAATCATTGAAATCAAATGAGGCTTTCTTCATCTTTTCCTGAAGCTTTAAAGCCTCTTCTTCATTTACGGCTGCCTGTGCCTTTTCTATAAGGCTCATGACATCACCCATACCGAGGATCCTCGATGCCATCCTGTCAGGATAGAACTGTTCGAGATCGCTGAGCTTTTCGCCCATACCGACATAGAGTATCGGCTTGCCGCTTATTGCTTTTATCGAAAGTGCGGCACCGCCTCTTGTATCGCCATCAAGCTTAGTGAGGATAACTCCGTCTATACCAACCTTGTTTTGGAAGGTTTCTGCTACATTTACCGCATCCTGACCTGTCATTGCATCAACAACAAGAACACAGCTGTCAACCTCAACGCTTTGTCTTATCCTTACAAGCTCGTCCATCATCTCTTCATCGATATGAAGACGTCCTGCAGTATCCAATATTACAATATTGAGACCGTTATTTTTAGCATGCTCATAGGCTGCTTTTGCTATATCTACAGGGTCATTTTTATCTCCCATCGAAAATACGGGAACACCCTGCTTTTCACCATTTATCTCAAGCTGCTTTATCGCTGCCGGTCTGTAAACATCACAGGCAACAAGAAGCGGCTTTTTGCCTTTCTCTTTAAACTTTCCGGCAAGCTTTGCTGCCGTAGTAGTTTTACCTGCACCCTGAAGACCAAGCATCATTATGACTGTTATCTCGTTTGACGGCTTAAGAGATATCTCAGTCGTCTCCGATCCCATAAGCTCAACAAGCTGATCATTAACAAGCTTGATAACTGTCTGTCCGGGATTGAGTCCGTTGAGTACATCGGTGCCTATAGCCTTTTCCTTTATGGAATTTGTAAACTGCTTTACAACTTTAAAGCTGACATCCGCCTCAAGAAGAGCAAGCTTTACTTCTTTCAAAGCAAGCTTTACGTCATCCTCTGTAAGACGGCCCTTGCTCTTAAGCTTCTTGAATACATTTTGAAGTTTTTCAGTTAAGCTTTCAAATGCCATCTATATACCTCCGTCACACTACAATTCATTCAGAATATCAGATGCGATGGAATTTATCTTTTCCATTTTTGTTTCTATGGTTCCGTCTGTTTCGCTTTTTGTAAGCTCCTTTATCTTTTGTATGTCTTCCTTTATCTTTAGGAAGCGCTCTACCAGATGAAGTCTTTCTTCATAATCCGAAAGCAGCTTGTCACACCTTTTGATAAGATCATGTATGCCCTGTCTTGAAATGCCTTTGTCTCTTGCTATCTCACTTAAAGACAGATCATCGAATACTGCATCCTCATAAACACTTCTCTGATGCTCCGTAAGAAGCTCACCGTAAAAATCATATAATAAAGTACGTTCTACAAACTTTTCCATTGTTGTCACCGTCAAGTATACTACTATAACAAAAAAGGGCTGTCAAGTATTTTTTCTTGACACCCTTTTTCCTTTCAATTATTCAGTTTTCGTCTGAATACATATACCGTAATTAATATTGCTGCGACAGCACCTATGAATATCTCACTCCAAAGAACTATCATGGAATTGTCTCCTGTATTTACAGGTTTTCCGGGAGTTACCGTAACTGTAGGAGTCGGAGTAACTGTTGTCTTTGGCTTTGTCGAAAGCTTCGGATATGAAGCAATGTCATAAGCCCATGTTCCGTCCTCCATAAACGGTACAGTGAGCAATATAGGTGAGATAGTTACTGTTTCATCTGCTTTTGTCTGCACAAGAAGATAAATACCCTGTGCAAGATCTGTATAGCTTATCTTTCCGCTCTCATCTGACACCTTTGTATCACCTGATATTTTCTGACTGCTTACCATATCCGAAAGCGTTTTAGCCGCATCTATCCATTCGCTTGCCGTCTTTGTATCAGAGATATCGATTCCGGTGCTTGAAAAGCTGCTGTCAAAATCAAAAAATACAGCTCCTGTATCATACCTGACACTTCCTATTTTATATAGTGTCATTGTAATGTCCTTGAAATATGCAGCATTTCCATCCTTATCCGTTTGCTGAAGCGTAATGCTGATATTTCCGTTCTTGTCTATCTCATAATCGTCGGCAAATACTGCAGTACCGAACAATGCAATCACAAACAGCAATGCGCATATACAGGAAATTATTTTTTTTACTCCCTTAGCTTTCTTATTTAAACTGTTCAATTTATTCGGCCTCCTTATCATTCATTGCAATTATCGTTATCGGCTTTCTTTTCCTTTTGCTTCTTATCTTTTTTATTTGCAATAGCTATTATGATTATCAGGATAACTATAAATGCTGCAGCTCCTATTGCAAGTAACAAAAGCGGATTGACTTCAGTTTTTGTTATCTCTTCTGCCTGTTTTTCTATATCCTCTGTATAATCAGTACGTATTCCTCTTACAAGAAGCCTGTGTGTATTGACTCCATAAGGCGTACAGGTAACAAGTGTTACATGATCTTCTCCGGGAATGATATTTAGATCCTCGCTCTCGGTCGGCAGAACTGTTTTTATCTGGTCCACTTTATAAGCCATTGTCTTGTCCATTACCCTAATGAGGAAAATATCGCCTATTTCCATTTGGTCAAGGTCTGTAAAAAGCTTGGCACTCGGCAAGCCTCTGTGGCCTGCAAGAACTGCATGTGTGCTCTCTCCTCCGATCGGAAGGCTTGTTCCTTCTACATGACCTATCCCTTTTTCAAGGACATCACTTCCAAGTCCGTGATATATCGCAAGACTGAGATCAAGCTTCGGTATCTCGATATTTCCCATGAGGCCGTCTCCGTTCGGATCGAGCATCGTATCATACGGATGAGACAAAACATATTCATCATCATCGTTAAATGCATCAACTATAGTATTTGTTGTATGTTGTAAATTGTACTGCTCTGCCTCAGCCCAAATTGCTTCTTTTTTTTCATCTGTAAGGCTTCCGACCGATTCATCGTATCTGTTTACAAGATACTGATTTCTGTATTTATTCCATGCATCGCTTATTGTCGGATACAGATATATCCCGAGGCCTGTCAAAAATAACAAGATAATTATAATCCTCAAGAAAATAGAGTTCTGCTTTTTTTTAGCTTTTGTTTTACTCATAAATCATTTCCTGTGCTGCTTATTTCTAATTCTTGATGTAACTGCAACAACAATAATTGCTATAACAACACCTATAATAACACAGAGCCCAAGCATCACGATGCTCGGATTGTTGATCCCCGAAACTACAGTTTCGGTATCTTCTATCGCCTTTGCCTCGTTGTAGTCTATCCTATGTCCTCTTACTAAAAGCCTGTGTGTATTGACTGCATACGGTGTACAGGTTACAAGAGTTACGAGATCTTCTCCTTCCTGTATTGCGAGTGATTCTGTTTCCTCCGGCTCTACTGTCAGGATCTGATCAACCTGATAAGCAAGTGTTTCATTTAATACATGAATGTAAAATACGTCTCCTGTTTTAACAAGGTTGAGATCTGTAAAAAGCTTTGCGCTCGGCAGTCCTCTGTGTGCCGATATGATGGCATGTGTATTTTCACCGCCTATAGGAAGGCTGCTTCCGAAAAGATGACCTGCTCCCTTTTTCAGGGATTCTTCTGTTGTATAGTGATATATTGGGATATTTTCTCCTATTACAGGTATTTCTACATATCCCATCATTCCGTCAGAACCTACATTTAAAAGAGCTTCATATGTCTCATCTGTCACACCGTCTCTTACAGAAAACGCATCCGGGATGCTTTCCTCTTTGATCTGCTCATTATATGCTCTTGCAGCTGACAGCATAGCATCTATGCTTTTGCTTACTGTATCATCTGCGACTGCTGTATCATATTGATTTATCAGCTCGCTGTCTCTGTAGCGATTCCATTTGTCGCTTATGAGAGGGTACAGCAATATGGACAACCCTATCAAAAAAAGCAAGCCTAATGCAATATATTTCTTTTTACTTTTGCGCTTCATAGGACTCTCCATGTCGTTGTACTGTTATCTGCTGCTCTTCTTTTATGGAAGTACCGCATTAGCATCTAATGCGGCACTTCCTGATCAATATATGCCGATCAAGGCTTATCTTTTACTTTATTGTATTTTTACTTTTACTATCTGTAAATAGCTTCTCACCTTTAGGCTTAGCTGTTACGGCGTTTTCTGCTGACTATGATAAGTCCTGCAGCTATAGCCATGATCGCGATACCTGCTATTGTGAAGATATAAGTTCCTATTCCACCTGTCGAAGGAAGCTCTGATATAGGTGTGTTTTTGAACTCAAATGTAGACTTATCAGCCTGGCTTGATTCAATCTTTGTTATACCTTCTTCTGTATATGTTGCTGTATAAGTAAATGACTTAGAATTTCCGTCTTCACCGATAGTAATATTATAATTATTAAGTGTTCCGTCTTCATTATAAGCAGCTGTAATCTTAACAGGGATATCTGCAGCATTTAAGCTGTATGGTGAAGGTGCCTTTGTCTCTTCTAATACGTAGCTTCCTGCATCAAGCCCCTTGAAATTAAGCTGACCTTTTGCATCTGATGTGCTCGTATAAACCTTGTCTGTCTTATTGCCATCTGCATCAAGCATAGTCAGGCTAAATTCTGCTTCTGAAAGCGGGCCGTATTCTGTATCTGTATATTTTGTAGCTGTTGACTTTGTACCTGTCTTTGTAATTTCATTTGTGATCTTGTCGCCTTCGACAGTATCTTTACCATAGAGACTTCCGGCGATCTCAAATGTATAATGATATGTCTTGTCCTCCGGAGTATCTGTAGTAGGTGTATTTCCTTCCTCATCTACTGTAGGACCGTTTGAATAGGTTACCTTTACTGTATTTATATTTGCATCAAAGTTTGTACCGGCATCCTCTGTAAGCTGTGCATAATATGTAACAACTACAGCCTGACCTGCATGAGCAAGTACAAAATCAGAATCAAAATCAATGACCATCTTATGATCTTCAACAGTTAAATTGTAGTTTGTTGCAGCTACTACTTCATTTTCAACCTTTACTGTTATCGGATAATCATCTGATGAAGGCAGAAGTTTTAATCCGTCACTTGTTGTATCTGTGATCTTGTATACTGCTTTTGTATAAGCACTTGTATATGCAGGGATTGTTCCTTCAATACTGTAATTGATATGATCGCCTATAGCAACATCATCACCCTTATCCGAAATGGTGCCTGTTGTTGTCTTTCCTGTTCCGCCGATAATTGTTTTTTCTACACTTACATCTACAGACTTATCATATGCTGTACCCGGTAATAATGACCATTTCTGGCTTGCATCTATCGGATCACTTGACATTGTATTGTCAGATCCGCTTACGGAATAGTAAACACCTGCTATCATCGGATTGTATACCTTTGATGCATTTCCGCCTGTTACAAGGATCAGCCAGTAGCCAGCCGTTACATCTGCTGTATAGCTTCCGGTCTCTGCATTATATGTAAGTGTCGTAGTATCAAATTCATCTGAGATAAATCTTCCGTCTGAAATCCTTGCTGCAATATCCTGGATCTCTGCTGCTGTAGGTGCTACAGGATCAGAGATATTTGTTCCGCTGATCGCAACATATTTTTCAAATCCAATACCGTCTATATATTGAGCTTTTACTATATGATAAGCTTTAACGGTCGCGCCTGCTTCTACGTTGTTTACTGTTATAATATTGGTATCTGTTGGCTTTGGATAAGAATCGCCATCAGCAAATGCGCTGACTGCGCACATCGCAAGCATCATGATTGCTGCCATTAAAACAGCGCTTATTTTCTTTAAATACTTTTTCATGCTTTATCCTCTCTTACTTTTTAATTTGATCTTATAGGTTTCTTAAATAAATCTTTGCTGCTTTTTATCAATCGTTCTTTATGCGTCCTCCTTTTGCTTATTTTTTATAAACAACAGAAGTGCAGTAGCTATAACTGCTACACCGCCGATTGTAAACGGATAGATTCCAAAGCTTCCTGCTGCAGGCAGTGAATATATCTCGCAGTTCTTGATCGTAAGAACCTTTGCGGTATCAGCACCCTGAAGCGTCCACATTTTCTGGTCATCAGAAATTACAGTTCCGCTTTCATCTGTAAGTGTGATGATCCCTGCATCAGCCTTGAAATATATTTTATCTGCTAAAACAGAATATCCATTAGGTGCAGTCTTTTCATAAAGCCTGTAATAACCACTTTGTATTTCCTTAAGCTCTATATCGCTGTCACCGTTCTTTATCTCATAATCTGCAGCTTTTGACCATGTACCTGTCGTCTCGTCCTTTTTCTCAAGTGTAAATGACGAGCCATTTAAGTATTTTGTGCTGTCCTTATAGTCAGCCTTCTTCAGATCCAGCTGTGCAAGCTTTTCTGTATTTGTAATGGTCCAGATAGTAAGGTTTTCATCATCAGAATCTGCACTATGAGTCACTTCACAGTCATATCCATACGGAACAGCACTTTCTTCAACAGTATAGGTTATGAGTGCTGCCGCATCCTTTCCATCCTTTGTATAATGATAATACTTCGGAAGATATGACCACTTATATGTCCAGTTGTTTGTATTGCTTAAGCTTTGCGTCTGTGCATTTAAAAGCTCACCTATAAATACTTCACTTGTGATATCTCTTTGAGTATCAAGTGTATTGCCATTTGTATCAACGTTTACATAAGCCTTGATAACTGCTGTAATAGCGTCATGCTCCTTACTGTCATCCTTACACTTCCAAACCTTTGTTACGCTTGCAGATACTGTATTTATCTGGACTACAGGCTTTTTGTATTCTGATCTTTTTTCGTTATTATTTACAATATAGGTAACATAAGTATTTTCAGAATCGTTTGACCAAAGTCCGTCCTTATTTGAGCTTGTATCATTGCCTGTGGCATCCGTACCCTCATCACCTGTATTTCCGTATGTTCCGTTTCCTTTTATAAGAGCATCAATGCCGGTGCTTGTTTTTGCCACTACTTTGAACCTGACACTGTATGTACAGCAATCATCGAGTGCCTCTTTAAATTTCACATCTACAGAATCAGCTGTAACTGTCAATGTATATTTTGAAGAATCAAGCTCTGTTTCATTGCCATTTGCATCAGTCTTATATACCTTAACAGTAGGATTTGTCTCTGCAAATTTCACATTGCTGCTTAAAGTGTCATGTATCGTTACATCAGTATACTGTGCGACATGTGTTATTTCATTTACGATAGTCTTAAAGTCATTTTCAAGACTTGTTTTATCTGTACCATCCATCCACTTAGCATAACTGCTGTATTTGCCACCTGATATAGCACTTACAAAATCATCACATTTAGAAGCAGAAGAATCTGCCTGTATAACATAAACCCTTGATTTTGTAAGGTTTGATGAAGCAATCCACTGGTTCAAAGCTGCATTGTAATTGTAGCCGTTATTATCCGAACTGCCTGTTCCGTATATATAATGTGTCTTGTCTGCATAAGTAGATGCAACAGCACTTCCATCAGAGCTATACCTGAAAGTCGGGTTGCCGTCAGTTAAGATGATCACATATTTGCTATGACCATCACTTAACTTCTGGCTCATGAGTGTTTCTGCTGTAAGTATACCTGCTTGCCAGTTAGTTCCTCCTGTAGGGTTTTTAAGCTTATAATCAAAGCTTGATAAGTTGGTCCAGTTCTGTGCTATGCTTGAGCTTGCTTTGCTTTCCGATTGCGAAGCTGTCTCGCTGCTCTTGCCTTGTGTTGTACCACTGCTGAACTCTACAACAGCAAGATTGATATCTGGCTTCTCATCACCTGTCCACTTGTCAACATAGCTTTGAAGCTGCTGCTTCATTATGCTTATTGCATTGTTTAGATTAGTTGTTTTGCTGCCTTCCATGCTTCCTGATTTATCAACAACAAGAACAATATCCGCATTTTCAGGAGTTTCCTTCACATAACCCTTTGAATCAAGTGAAATCTCGTACTGCTCCGGATTTTCTGTATCTGCTTTTATCGTCTTTGTATGCTCGATCTCAGGTATCTCTTCCTCATCGCCGCCGCTCGGCGGATCATTTAAAGTATAAGTATTTGTCAATGAGAAAGTAGCACTTATGTCTGTGTCATTACCGGGATTTTGTATGATCACCGAGCCATCAGTCTGAACTGTTGCCCCTGTGGCAGTTGTATTCTTTGTAAGCACACATGTATATCCCGATAGGTTGCCGCCGTTTTCTTCTACCTTGTAAACATATGATTCATCAGTTTTATAACTGCACCTCGGCAATGTCCAGGTATATTTGATGCTGCCGTCTGATACTGTTGTCTTTGTTGCATTTGAATCGGTAAGCTTTAAGACCGTATTGTTATACGGAGCATCCGCTGCTTCACCGTTGTCATCATCACCGTTTCCGTCATTACTGTAGTCATAAGCTTTTAATGTATAGCTTATACTGTCTGCCATCGAATTGATCTGATCCTGTGTAATTCCGGTAAATGTCTTTTCAACAGTAAAGTCAGCATTATAGCTTTCTACAAGATTAAGGTTGAATTTCAGCTTAAGGTTCGATGCTCCTGCGCCACGTTCCATATAATATACTTTTATTGTATGGTTCGTATTATCTGCAAATGTTGGATTTGAGCTATTCCACTCGACTGCGCTTGTCCTTCCTGCTGATTGAAACATTGCATTCAAGGTAGTATCTTCAACGCCCTGTACTTTAACCGCGCCGGTTGCAAAATTAATAGATCCGCTTCTTGCATCATGACATCCTCCGATATCAAGTACAAGCACACCATCGATATATACCCACATATCATCATCGCCGGTAAACTCAAATGTCATATCATGACCATCTTCATCTTTACCACCTGTAGGCTGAGAAAATGCCGAATAAAGCTCCATGCCAAAGTAATATTGTGCATTTTGATCTGGAAGATACAAGCTCTTTTCATACATGGAATCTGATTTGCTAAGACTATTTCCCTGCGAATCATATTTATTTGTTTTAGATGATTTTGAATGATTATCAAATGTATTATAAGGAAGGAAATTTCCTCTCTGCGCCCAAAAGTCACTGCCGTCTTTAGGTGTTGTCAAAAAATTATATACACTAAAAGTTCCTGTTGATGAATTAAAGCTTGCACCGTTGTAACCGGAATCATAATAATAGGTTCCCTTATCATTTATTATGCCGTCAGTTCCATCATATGCCGATTTCAGGAAAAGATGATTTGCTGTAGTCGTTCCGCCTGAATAATTATCAAAGAACTGACTAAGGCTTGTTCCTTTAAGGCTTGTATTGTTTACTGTGTTTTTATCTGTAATAAATGTAGGATAACCATCAGTGCCAAGAGTGCTGCTCAAAAGTCCCTGCTTAACACCTTTATCATTTGGATCCCACTCCGCTCCCTGAAACTGCTGACCTGAATAGTTGACCATCTTCATAGTGATATACTTTGATGAATCTATGGTATCTACTGTTCCAAGCTGTTCATTTGCTGCTGCAGCTGTCCACTGAAGTACGAAATCAGAAAAGCTTTCTGTCTCGAAGCTGACTGCCTGAACCTCTTTGCCATCTGTTGCTGTAACACTTGTTGTTGAATCATCTGTAAGATCCTTAACATCAGTTACATTTCCAGCTTCATCCTCAACAAAATGCAAAACCTTTATCTGTGCGTCCTGTACCTCTGAGTTATCCTTTACGGCATCCGGTATAGCACTTTGCTCATATGTAAAGCTGACTTTGACATTTCCTGATGAAGGCTCAACTTCATTGCCTTCGGCATCCACAAAGGAAACATCATAAGCAAGAAAGCCCGCTATACTGTATGATTCACTGTCTGCTTTTTCTTTAAGCTTCTCCTCTATGCCTGTATAGTGCTCTGTATTTTCCTCTATAGGCGTAACATTAAGCATTGCACCGTCTGGAAGGCTTCCGTTTGCTGCCTCTGCATTAACAGTTATTCCCTTATCTGCTATCTGATAAGAATATATAACTGAAGCAGGCTCTGTCGACTCATCAGTAACAGTATCTACAGCTTCACCTGACACCTCATCTGTACTTGGAGCTTCGTTTTCTGTTGCCGGCTCATCATAGCTGATATCTGCTTCCTGTTCACTGCTGTAAGCCGCATCCTCTGCTTGAACTTCCACGTCAGATACAGGATCGATCTGTGCATCATCTGCTGACTGTTCAGAAGCTTCTGTCTGTTCGCCTGCCAGAGATATTTCGTCTGTTTCCGCCAAAGCTGCTGCAGCACTCTCATAGACCACTTCTTCAGAGCTTACAGCTGTATCTGTATCCTCTGTAGATACATCAGAAGCATATGCCCTTGAAGCACTGTTAGTATTTACAAACAATACCGAGCCGGCCATAACTGCCGCGCAGGCAATTCCCGTGATCCGGGTAAGCCAATTTCTTTTTTTCTTTTTTCTCATATGCTCTCTCTCCAACTTTTCCATCTCTTATTGTTTATCTATCATTTTGTGTTATTGCACATTTTAGTAATCGCTAAATTTGAGTTTAAAAATATATACGCAATATAAATTGCGTATATAAATGTGCTGTTAGATCAAGCCTCCTTTTTAATACAGACCTTAATATAAAACCCGCATCCTGTATCGACTTATGTATCAAATATTAATCAAGATCATAATCTATACCTAAGAGTTTAAATGCAAATGCAAAAACCGAATAATATATAGTTTTGATCTTTATGCTGTTCATCTTCTGTCCGCCCCTATGGACATTTATTGCCATTCCTACTGTTCCGTCTATGATAGCTATTGCAATGACATTGACATCGATCTTTTCAGATATTCCGGTATTGTCTCCTATTTCCTTGAGGAAATTTATAAATACAGAATATTTTTCCAATCTATTCTTATATACTTCCTTCGTATAATATCCGGACTGATAATATCTCCAGTAAAAGACTGTTTTTTCGGCATCCTGCATGAGATATCTCCAGTATGCATTCCACAATACCCAGCATGCTCTTTCGAATTCCTTCTTATCTGTTACATCAACATGCTTACTGCTGATAACTCTTGCAACACCATTAGCAACCTCTTCATCTATTTCCATATAAGCTGATCTTAACATATCCGGAATATCACTATAGCATTGATACAGATATGGATCTGAAAGATTGCTGCATGATGATATCTTTCTGACTGTCAGCTTTTCTATTCCTTCTGTTGCTGCGATATGAAATACCGCTCTGTGTAATTTTCTTTTTAGTTCTTCTTTGGTATAACGTCCTGCCATCGTATCCCCCCCCCGGAAAAAATTCCGAAGTCTTCTTTCTACTTAATTACAACAGCAGTTTTTTATTATTTAATTTAGTAAATGCTAATGTACTTCTTCAAAAAAATAAAGCAATAACTCTACTACTCAATATACTGCTTTTTGTTGCTTAATATTCAACATAAGATTATAAAATAAGTCATCCCTGTTGTGTAACATAACTATATCAACAATGATATAGTTTGTCAATAAATTAAAATCGCCTAATGTTAAAAGTCTAACACAATTTCTGCATGAAGGCATATTGCACAAAATAAGCTGGTAATGCTGTATACACTACAGCACTATCAGCTCCTTAGGTGAGGTGCAGAAATTCCGGCACCCATTATCAGTTATAAGTACCATATCCTCTATTCTTACACCAAACTCACCCGGAATATATATACCGGGTTCAACTGTTTCGATCATATTTGGCTTAAGGACGGTCTCTTCATTCGGCGAAAGCCTTGGCTCTTCATGTATAAACAATCCGACACTGTGTCCAAGTGCATGTCCGAAATACTTTCCATAGCCTGCCTCTGCTATGATATCTCTTGATACTTTATCTACAGCTGCTCCTGTAAGTCCGGCTCTTGCAGCATCAAGTCCTGCAAGCTGAGCCTTCAAAACCGTATCATAGACTTCTCTTTGCTTATCTGTAACGTATTTGACAGCAACAGTTCTTGTCATATCCGAGCAGTATCCGTCTACTTTACAGCCAAAATCCATGGTAATGAAATCACCTTCCTGAACTTTATATGCTGTAGGGACTGCATGAGGCATTGATGAGTTTTTGCCTGCAGCAAAGATCGCCTTAAAGCTTACATCCTGTGCACCACGCTTTTTCATTTGATATTCCAGCTCGGCTGCTCCTTCAAGCTCTGTCATTCCGGGCTTTATAAGCTTAATGACTGCCTCAAAGGCTTCACAGGCTATATCTGCCGCCTTTGCCATACAGGAGATCTCATCCTTAGTCTTTATCATCCGAAGATCGTTTATTACTCTTCCGAGTGTAATCCATTTCTTTACACCCGGAAGATTTTTTCTGTATTTTTGAAAATCCGCAAAGGTCATCGAAAGATCCTCGAAGCCTATGTTCTCGATATCATCATCCTTTATATGCTCAGCAAGTATCTGAACTCTTTTGTGCCTTATGCTTTCTTCTATTATCTCAAAATCACTCTGCGACTCTGCCGCCTCTGTATATCTTGAGTCAGTTATAAGGATCCTCTTGTTTCTTGAAATATAGAGAATCCCTTCTCCTCCTGTAAATCCCGAAAGATATTGCATATTTAACGGATCGGTTATCAGTATCGCATCGATGTCCTTTTTTTCAAAAATATCGTTATATAACATATTAACCTCTTAAGAAGCTTATACTTCTTTCACATCTGCATTTTCGATTATAAAATCTATTACAGCATACTGCTTGCAGTAATCCTTTACAGTATCCTCGCCATAATCTGAATAAAGATCTTCCTCTGTAGTTGCATTGCTGTCAATGAGATCCTGGAGCACAGCCTTAAAAAGTTCATCATCCTCTGAAAGCTTTTCCTTCTCCCAGATAGCATTTATAACAAGCTTGCTTTTTGCATAAGACTCGCTTTGGGTCTTGATAGTCTCGTCATAATCCTCCTGTGTCATGCCTGACTGTTCAAGGAAATCGTCCATTGACTCGATTCCGTAGGTTTCCATCATAGTCTGAACCTGCTCTTCCATTGTAGCCTTTCCTTCGTCTACATATTCCTTTGGAAGTGCTTTGAACTTAACATTATCATATACTTCGCTCCATGCCGACTGTCTCAGTGTAGATTTGGCACTTGCCTCATATGATGATTCAAAATTTTCCTTTAAATATTTGTCATAATCCTTTACAGTTGTATATTCGCCTTCTGTATATGTATTTACCCATTCATCTGTCGGATCAGCTGCTCTTTCTATTTTTGTGATAGTTATATGGAAGGTTACATCCTTGCCTGCATACTCTTCGGTGTAATTTTCAGGGAATGTAAGATCAAGATAAACCTCTTCTCCATTCTTGTGTCCTATAAGGCCGTCCTCGAAGCCGTCTATTGTTGTCTTTGAGCCTATAATTACAGAATAATCTGTTCCCTGCGGATCACCATATTCGCCGTCTCCGAATTTACATTCGTAATCCATCGTAACCTTGTCGCCATACTGGATCTTGGCATTTGCATCGGTTACCTCTTCTAACTCATCAGACATGAGAGTTGTATACTGTGCTCTTATCATGCCGTCTGTAACCTCTGTAACATCCTTTTCAAGCTTCAGTCCCTTATACTTCGGGAGTTCCAAACATTCATCAAATGTAAAATCACCTTCAATATAATCAAGCTGTTCTTCTTCAGAGCTGCTTGATGATGTGCTTGCAGATGATGTGGAGCTTTCAGATGTGCTCTCTGATGCACTTGATGAAGAGCTTGAACTTGAAGCTGTGTTTGAGCTTCCCTGACAGCCTGCAAGTACAGACATTCCCATTGCTGCTGCAACTATAAGTGTCATAGTTTTTTTCATAATCATTCTCCTTTTAATTCGAACCTATTGCACTTGCAAAATCGCTGTTCGAATTTATTTCATAAATTGTTTGCCTGAAAAAATCATCTTCGCTCTGTGTCATATACGGAGCGGATTGATCGTTTATAAAGTAATATGTAAAGCCCTCCGACTTAAGGAGTGCGTATTTTCTGTTTTCATCCGAATACTGCTTCCAGCTTGCGATATCTGTCTGCTTCGGAAAAATAATGATGTCTGTGCTTCCTATTACAGAAGCAACTTCATCCTGCCATTTAACTGCATCTGCTTCTACAATAGAATATTCGCTTCCATAGCTTATATCTTCCGAAAATCCTGCAGATGCAAAACGCCATCCCTTTGACTTAAGCAAAGACAGCACTTCCTTTGCACTGCTTGTCTCTGATGCTGTGTCAAATGTGCCATAAGCGGCATATGCATTGTTATCCGCAGATGACAGATAGCTGCTTGTCCTGTATCCCAGTATGCCGCAATAACCGCTAAAACTTAGGATACCTCTTGCATTATTATATGAAAAATCCGGATGCTCCTCTATAAAGCTTTCAACTATAGGTACAACATCATAATCTCCTGTCTGTACCTGTCCTGATGAATCCGTATACTGACATACAATATTTCCATTATTTATGAGCATCTTTTCGGCAATGCCATTTTCCTTAGCATCAAACGGATAGCTGACATCTCTTTGCGAAAGAAGAAGCGGTTTTTTCCCTTCCGGAAATGATATTTCTTCGTTAAATACCATATTTCCGCTCTCGTCTGTTTTTGCGATATCATAAATATCTACCAGACAATAGCCTTCATCATAAAGCTGCTGCAATGCTGTCTTAAACTCATCAACCGACATGCTTTCATCACTTGCATTTATTGATAACTTTGCAAACGATAGATGTTTTATGTCATCTGTGCTGATGGTTGTAAGCTTGACATTGTTTTTTGAGTCTTTACCTGATGATACAAGTGCTCCGGCTCCCCATATGATAAGTACAAGTGCTATCGCAGCTGCCGCTATAAGTATAACTCTTTTTATAAGGCGCTTCTTGCGTTCCTGTTCTCTTTTTAGACGTCTTTGCCTAAGATATGCTATCCTGTCTTCCTCGTCATATCCTTCATCTATATTTGTATTGTATTTTTCATCATTATCAGCCATATTAATCTCCTCTTACAGCCATGATACTCGAGAATTATAGCATAGTGCAAAATCAGGTGCAAACCTTAAATAATTCTTCCTTGCAATCTCTTTTTCTCAATGATAAAATAATCAGGTAAATCATATCGGAGGTAATTATATGTACTGGTGGCAAATCCTTATTTTAGTCTTAGCCATAGTCGTCGGTGTTGTACTTGTCCTATATTTTATCGGTAGGAACAGACAGAAAAAAGCCGAAGAAACGCAATCACAGATTGACGCTTCTAAACAGCAGGTTACGATGCTTGTCATAGATAAACGAAAGATGAAGATCAAAGAATCCGGACTACCGCAGATGGTATATGAGCAGATGCCAAAGCTTTTAAGAGGAAGGAAGTTCCCTATCGTAAAAGCAAAGGTTGGTCCGAGGATCATGACATTTATTGCTGAACCTAAAGTTTTTGAAGTTATACCTGTTAAGAAGGAGATCAAAGCCACTGTTGCAGGACTTTATATAACAGATGTCAAAGGCATACGTGGTTCACTCGAATTAACAGCTAAACAGAAAAAAGCTCAGAAAAAGAAGGACAGCAAATTCGACCAGCTTTTAAGAAAAGGTCGAGGCGAGATCTAAAATCAATAGGGCGTGTGAAATTTCTCACACGCCCATTTTTATACCATTTTTCCGTTTCCTTTTTTTACGCTTGCAAGTATCCCCTGCACATCAGCATCACTAAGTGCTGCTGTATTGTCTGTTCCGTCTCCCATATAAAGGCAAGCTGTAAATGCAGCATTGTCCTCTTCTGTCTTTAGATATACAAGGCTTCTTCCCATGCTTGAAGCGCTGTATCCAGACCACGTGATGCTTCCTGTTGTTATATTGTCCAATTTCTCTGCATTATCAAAAACTTCATTTGCATCAAAATCCTCTATTGAATCTTTTGAGCTGTAGTATCTGATCTCTATATATG
>CAVLAA010000030.1:18512-18920 GCA_963660835.1 bacterium | reverse complement strand
GCCTATAAGTGCAGCCGAAATCCGTCCGTTTTTATGCATCTTCACGAATTCCAGCTACACTTTATAGTTTCTATTGATTTTAATCTATATCACTATTACATCTGATAAGAATTTTCGGATACTTTCCGGTTAACTGTACATCAAAGGCTTCAACTGCATCATCCAGTTCAAATACCTTTGCTGTAAGTGCATCCAGATTCAACCGCGGAAGCATCTGCAATGCTCTCGGATATGCATATGGAGCAACAAATACGCCTGTTATGGTCAGTTCCTTAAAGTAACAGTATGTCGAAATGTTAAATGGCATTTCGTACTCGTTCGGGTACTGTGCGCCATAAATTACCATTCCCGCATTTGCCGCTGCATCCAAAAGATCTCTTGTGCAATGTATGGATCCTGAGCAGTCAA
>CAVLAA010000030.1:0-18502 GCA_963660835.1 bacterium | reverse complement strand
CCTAATCCTCCGGTAATTTCTTTGCATCGTTCCAGGAAGTTTTCATTGATCGGATCGATCGCAAAATCCGCACCCGTTGAGAGTGCTAATTCTCTTCTGTCAGCAATCGGTTCGCTGATCGTAAGGGATGTGGCACCAAACATCTTAAAGGTCTGTACTGCAAGCTGTCCGATTGGTCCGCCTCCACTGACTAAAACTCTCTGTCCGCATTTCATATTTGCTTTATCCATCATCCTTATGATAATGGACATCGGCTCAAGGAGGCATCCTTCTTTCAATGAGAGGCTGTCCGGAAGCTTATATACCTGATCTTCATGCCAGATTATTTCAGGAGCAAATCCCGGACGATTATATTCCGAAGCATTTAGGCAATATTGCTGCTGTCCATTTCTGCAATAATAGCATCCGCCGCAAAAATGCAGAAAGTTTCCGGCAACTCTGTCTCCTACCTTAAGTCCATTGTGTGTCGCATTCTCTCCAAGTTCTGTAATGATTCCCGAAATCTCATGTCCAAGCGGAATCGGTTCTGTGGAACCTTGAGGCTGTCCGAAGCATCCTGCTACACAGTGAGGATCAGAACCACAAATTGCACAATACGCTACCTTTATCCTGACATCCTGCGGTCCAAGCTTTGCCATAGGAATATCCCTGAGTGCTACTCGACCTCTTTTTTCAGGATTCTTATCCTTCATATCTCCTACAAATACACCGCATAATGTTTTCATATCATATTCCTTTCATCAAGGCTTGCTGCAATCCAGCAGTATTTTACAATATTTCGAGGTATGGAATACATCAAAGCTTTCTACTGCCTGAGAAAGCGGCATGATCTTTCCGATAATTTTATCTGTCTGCATACGATCGATCATATTTATAGATCTGTGCATAATTTCAGGCGATGTGAAAACAGTCTGAATACGGCCCTCTTTCATATAAAGAGAATGTAGGTTCAAAGGCATTTCAAATGTCGGCGGGAATACTGCAAAGTAAACTGCTGTTCCGCATCGAGCCAGTATATTTAGTGGAGTAAGTGCCGATTTTGTAGATCCCGACATTTCAAACACCTGATCATAACCTATTCCGTTTGTAATCTCCATTGCTCTTGCAACTACATCTTCATTAAACGGATCAATTGCATATTTTGCTCCCATATCAAGTGCCATCTGACGCTTCTCAGGAACCGGATCGATTACTGTAATGTTTGCTGCACCGGATAAAATAATCAAGTTAAGCATTATAGATCCGATTCCGCCAACACCGGCAATTGCTACATTTGCACCATGTGAGATAGGTGCCAGATCCATTGCACGAAGGCAGCAGTTTGTCGGTTCCACAATTGCATATTTCATTAAATCTGCATCATCCGGTATCTTATATATAGTCTTTACATCTGTTACAACATACTCTGCAAATGCACCTGTTGCCTTTGCATTGATACAATACTGCTGTAATCCCTTTTTACAGTTCTCGCACTGACCGCAGTGTGACACCGGGAACATTGTAACCTTATCTCCTACCTTATATCCTGCAGCAGCTGCTTCCTCTCCAAGCTCCACGATCGTGCCTGAGGCCTCGTGTCCCAGAGGAGCCGGAGGCTGTGCTCCCATAACATTTTGCTCCACCTGATGTACATCACTGGCACAAATAGCTGCATATGCAATTTTTACCTTTACTTCATTTTTCTTAACCTCCGGAATCTCTACATCCTTCAGTTCAATCTCTCTTCCCTTTGTCCACCAAAGCTGCTTCATTGTTGCCATATTGTACCTCCATTAATTTGTCATTCCTTTTTCTTTCAGTCTGGCAATGATTTCATTATAGGTTTTCTTATCCAGCTTATATGCAAACATACAAATTGCACATATAATGCAGATTATTCCGATGAACATATGCGAACCAAAATTCATCGTAAACAATACATTGCTGCTTTGCTGCTCTCCGGCTACATATCCTATCTTATCAAGCAAAAGAGCTGCTCCTGATATAGCTACTGCCTGTCCTACCTTCAGCATGAAATTGATAAATGTAGAAATAAATCCTGCCGCATATACTCCTGTTTTATCATATGTATATTCTGCAGTATCCGGCATCATTCCAAATACGTTTCCTAACATAAGTCCTGTTCCAAGTCCTACTAAAGCCTGCATTACATAATACACACCCTGTGCCCAGCCTGCCTCGATAGGAAGGAAGAACGATACTATAGAGCCTAATGCAATGATAAGAAAAGCAATTCCGGCCAATGTACCTTTGTTATTGAATTTCTTTACAAGATATGTAACGGAGAATGCTCCTACCATACCCATTACAGACCAGAGTGTCTGGGTATTTGCATAAAGAAGTTCATTTCCTGCATTATAAGTACAGTAATACAGACGGAATGTCATACCACCCTGAATAATGCCCCATCCCAGATAACTGATGGCTATCAGAATTACCGGCCAGTTGCCTTTCAGAACTGCGAACTGCTTAATAAAGTTAACCTTTTTATTTTTACTGTTGTCTACCTTAACGACTTCCTTAGTAGAGACAATAGTAATGATAAAGAACGGAACTGCAATTAAAGAAAATACGATCGCTGCGTTTCTGTATCCTGCTGCACCGCCGCCAAAATAATTTACAACACGAAGTGTCAGGAAAGAAAGAACTACCATTGCAAGAAAAGCACCTGTCATACGGAATCCCGAAAGACTGCTTCTTGTTTCTGTGTCTCTTGTCATCAGAGCCGGCATTGCAGAATAAGTTACATTTACCATTGTATAGAGAAGCACTAATACAAAGTACATTCCAAGTCCCCAAACCGTACGCATTGTTACGCTCCAGTCCGGATTTGTCGTAAAAGTCAGGACATTGAATATCAGCATCGGTATGAATGAAAATATGATCCAAGGCCTGTATCTTCCCCAACGGCTGTTGGTATGATCAGCCAAATATCCTACTATCGGATCGTTGATCGCATCCCAGAATTTGGAAAGGAATATAACCACACCAACGATTGTTCCCGGGATCAATGCAATATCTGTTAAAAAGAATACCAGATAAGAGCCCACGAGCGTCCAGCTCATATTGCAGGCAAAGTCACCGCAAGCATATCCCAGCTTCTTGGGAAGGTTCAATTTTGTAAACTCATCTACAGGTTCAGAATTGCTTTGTCTGCCCATATATTTTCCCCCTTCTTCTATTGATTCATCATCTCTTTTGCACAGGCAACGATATTCTTTTCAGCATATCCATATTTTTTCTGCTGTTCGAAGCCTGCTCCGAAGCCTGCATATACCTGTGGGATTCCGAAACGCTTAAATTGCTTTGGATAAATCTGATTGTCAACGAAATAATCTGCCAATGTACTTGCAAGACCGCCTTCCATCAGATGATCCTCCCAAACAATGATTCCCTTTGTTTCCTCTATTGCCTTGTTTACGGCTTCCTTGTCAAAAGGCTTAATTGAATACATATCGATTACTCTAAGGTCAATTCCATCCTTTGCCAGTTCATCTGCTGCATCCAATGCCATGCCTACCATTTCGCCGTGAGCTATTACAGTCAGGTCTTTTCCTTCTCTTGCTGTTACACTTCCACCGATCTTAAATTCATGGCTTCCAGGCTCATAAAGGACACGATCCTTCTTTCCTTGTGCCAGTCTTATATACATAGGTCCTGCATAATCCATGGAAAGCTTTAATATATCCCTTATCATATTGGGATCTCCGATAGATATTACGCACATATTAACCATAGATCTCAATATTGCGATATCTTCCATCGCATTGTGTGTGGATCCTCCGCCGGATGTTAAGCCGCCGCCTGTTCCGATTATGCGAACCGGAAGATTCTGATAACATACATCTGTACGAATCTGTTCACAGGAACGCATAGAAAGAAATGGCAGCATTCCCATTACAACCGGAATATTTCCCTCAAGAGCGATTCCTGCTGCAACGCCAATGCAGTTCTGTTCAGCAATTCCTACATCTATAAAGCGTTCCGGAAATTTTGTCTGAAATTCTATAAGGCTCATTGCAACGTCAGGAGTGCATACATATAGTTTATCGTTTTCTTCTCCAATCTCAGCAAGTGTAGAACCGATTACGGAACGTGCTGAAATCCATTCTCCAAAATTAAATGATCCTGCCATTAGTTTGCCTCCCTTCCATATACTCTGCAGATGCTCTCAATTGCTTTCTTGTAGTCTGCTTCATTCAAGCTTCCTGCATGCCATCCGATTACCTTTTCCATAAAATCCACGCCCTTGCCTTTTATTGTATTTGCAATAATTGCAGTCGGACGATTTGAATCCGATGCCGGAAGATTGTCAAATGCATCTACGATCTGTCCCATATCATGTCCGTCAATCTCTACTACATTCCATCCAAATGCTTTCCATTTATCCGGATATGGATCCAGTACCGTTACTTCTTCTGTATGGCTGCACATCATCTGTTTATTTCTGTCAACTACAACAATAAGATTTCCGAGTTCTTTTGATCTTCCTGCAATCGCTGCCTCCCAAATACTTCCTTCACAGGATTCACCATCGCCAACCATACAAAAGACCCTGTGATCTTGCTTCTTTGATTTTGCGGCAAAAGCCATTCCAACAGCCATTGGAAGTCCATGTCCTAAAGACCCCGATGAACATTCCAAGGCCGGCAGCTGAACTCTGCAAGGATGCATACCGTATGCACTGTCTAATTTTCCGTAGGTTTTGACGATCTCATCATAGTCAAAGAAACCTCTTAAGCACATTGCGATATACATACACACTGCTCCATGTCCTTTGCTTAAAACAAAGCGATCCCTTTCCGGCATACGTATATCTTCCGGATTTACATTCAATCCGTGATGGAACAAGCCGATCAGCAGATCTGTCATAGAAAGATCTCCGCCTATGTGTACAGAGCCCTCGTACTTAACACATAAATCCAAAAGCATTTTTCTCATTTCAAATGCAAGATCTTCTAAACGCTGTACCTCTTTTGCATCCGCCATAACCGCACCTCCTATAATGTTTTGATATATTTATTATCGCAAATATACAAGTTTGTGCAATTAAATAACGGGACTTGTTTTGGATATAGATGTCCGTATTTGTTATAGTTGTATATTTTTTAACATATTTTTCAGCTTTTATTGTCTATTTTTATCATTTAACTTTGTTTCTTTTTGTCTATTTTTTTATTATTAAATCTTTTATCCGGTGCTGTATTGTTCAATTTATTCAATACGCGTTGACCATTCTATTTCTCTATCCTTTGTTTGAAAAATTACCATATAGAAACTTGTGCAAGCACAATTTCTGTATGAAAGCTTATTGCATAAAATAAGTTGGCACAGCAATGATCAAAACCACTGCTGTGCCAACTGCGTTTGGGATTTCTGAAAACCAGAAAGTATAAAGTTAAATGAACAAGATCACTAAGAATTATTCTTCAGGAGGGATGATTTCATCAGCCTGCTTTCCAAGCTCAGCTTCTGATCCCGGATACTGGTAAACAGCTACCATATGCGCATCTACATCTCCACGGTTTACAGTTCCATGCATAAGATCCTTCGGAATACGAACAAAATCACCAGGCTGCATAAGCTCAGCAACTCTTGTTCCGTCCTCAAGGATAATATACTGTTCAACATCCTTTCCATCTATCATATACAGAACTTCATCACATGTATGATTGTGTGTGCTGTGTCCTACTCCCGGAAGAAGCTTTACGATACCAGCAGTCATATTGTCTGTTCCGGTTGTACGTGGCTCAATTGTCCATGTAAGAGTTCCCCAACCGAATTTCTGTACCTCTACATTGTGTACATTTGCGAAAAATTCTTTTCCTGTATATTTCTTTCCTGCCATAGCTACTTTCTCCTTTTATAACATCTATTTACTTTTCTTTTTGGTCAATCCTCAAACAGAGTCCATTCAGGCATATCTATAATTGTTCCGCCCTGCATAGCAGATTCATGAGCTAAAATACCTGCTATATTCCAGTTTGCAGATACCTGTGCAGTGATGTGAGGATCTCTTTCTTCAAGACATGACTCAACAAATTCCTTGATAAGGTGCGGATGTGATCCACCGTGTCCGTCACCTTGGATAAATGAAACATGATCCTTGTCAATGATCTGGTTCTTTAGGCAGAAATGAGCAATATCTTCCGGAAGCATATCATCTGTATCAGGAATATGAACACGTTCTGCATCCTCGTATCCTGAGAATACAACCGGATTGTCGCCAACACACTGTTCCCACTCAAATGATTTCTTTGTTCCATAGAAATCAAAGCTTTCACGATACTGACGAATAGTATCAAAAAGTGTTCTTGTAACCTCTCCTGCAACATCTGTATCCTTGAACTCAAGATGGATAGATTCTGCTGCAAACGGTGAATTGTAGCGTTTGATATAATCTTCGTTGATCCTTCCTGATCCGATGCATCTTACTCTTTTAATCGGCTTGCGAAGGATTTCTGAAAGCGGAGCAATAGCATGTGTAGGATACCACATTGGTGGAAGTCCATACCAATATTCAGGCCATCCCGGAAGTGACATATTCTGCTGATGAGATCCGCGAAGAAGCTGAAGTCTTCCTACTTCTCCATTCTCATACATTTTTTTGAAATATAAAAATTCACGAGTATAAACAGAGGTTTCCATGAACATATAGTTCTTTCCACTCTCTTTTGCAGCGTCATAAATAGCCTTGCACTCTTCTACTGTCATACCCATAGGAGTTGTAGATGCTACGTGCTTTCCTGCCTTAAGTGCTTTAACTGCAAACTGTGCATGAGAGAAAAGGTCTGTATTGATATGTACTGCATCTATATCAGGATCCTTGAGCATTTCATCAAAATCTGTATATCTCTTCGGTACATTCTGTGCATCTGCAAATTCATTGAGCTTCTGTTCATTTCTACGGCATACAGCTATGCACTCTGCCTTACTGTAATCCTGATAAATCGGCACGAATTCACCGCCGAATCCCAAGCCAACAACTGCTACTCTTAACTTATCCATAGTTATCTCCTTCTTTCTATGAAATTTTATTTAACCCCTGCATTTGCATACAGAGCATTTTACTTAAGTTACCTGCTGACCTTCTCTCTTACATAAACAATAAGCATGAGAAGAAGTATTATTCCTGATCCTAAATATTTACCGCTGTCACCATATCCAAGAGAAACAAACAGGTTGGTTAATGTCTGCAATACAATAGACCCCAAAATTACACCGATATAATTTCTCTGTCCTCCTTTAATGGATACACCGCCGATTACAACTGCTGCTATACTTGGCATTACATAGCTTGAAGCCATATCCTTAAATGCCATTCCAAGATTTCCGAGAAGAATAAGTCCCATCATCGCAGCTATGATACTGCATACAACAAATGACGACATTCTGATCAAATTGACCTTTACACCTGATAAGTGTGCTGTCCTTGGATTTGCTCCTGTTGCTACATATAAACTTGACAGCTTTGTTTTATACAAAAGCCACATCGTAACAATAGCTGCTATAATCAGCAAGAATGCGATATTAGGAAATGGACCTGTTTGCTGGCCTGCAAGCCATTTGAGACATGGGCTCGGCTGTCCACCTATACTTGATCCGGCTGAATATACATCTACGATACCCTGAAGTATCTGCTGCATCGCCAATGTTGCTACCAATGAAGGCACCTTTGCATAAATCGTCATAAATCCATTGACAAGTCCGACGCAAATTCCAACTACTAAAGCAAATAAGATTGCCTTCCATAAATTCCCGTCAGATCCGTCCATCATTCCTGCCGTTACACATGAAACAAGCGTTGCTGTATAGCCAACTGACAGATCTATATCACCGCCTGTACAGATTATCAGCATCTGTCCAAGTCCGAATATTGCTATCAGAGCAGCAAATTTAACTGTTGACCCTACTGATGCAAACTGACCGCCTGTAACCGCATTTCCTATAACAAACAAAACTACTATAAGTATTACGCAAAGAATCAGGCTCGAATTTTTCTTGATAAAAGAATTTGATTTCATCTTAGACATTCGTCTTGCCCTCCTTTGATGTAAGCGTTTTAACCAGTCTGATCACAGCCGACATTGAAACTGCTGCAAGAAGGATTATTCCGCTTGCAAGTGTCTGATAATCGCTGCTGATTCCCGAAAAAGAAATAAGCTTTGAAACTAAACTGATTATTGCGGCACCGCCGATCGTCACATAGACATTTCCGCTTCCGCCTGCAAGTGAAACGCCTCCTACGATTGCAGATGCTATGCTCTTAAGTGTCATTGCATCACCAAGTCTGGCACTTCCTGACTGATTCTGTCCGACAAGGAATAAAGCTGCAAGCATACAGCAAAATGCGTCAAAAACATATGCCATGATCTGAACCTTTACAGTCTTAACACCGCTGTCATAAGCAATGTTGCGGTTAGATCCAACTGCATAAATATAACGTCCAAGCTTCTTTCGGCTTATCACATACCACATAAATACAATGCCTATTATCATAAAGACACCGGTTGGGATTGCATCACCGATAGCAGCCAATGCACCCGGCGCTCCCTCAACCGAACTGAATTTATAAAATGCCCTGACCCAGTTTGCACATCCGCCGCCCGGAGAAGGCATTATAAATAAAGCCGCACCAAGATATATATATGATGTTGCGAATGTTGCAATGATAGGCGGAAGCTTAAAATATGCTACCGATATACCATTTAACAGTCCGATGAGCAGCATCACAACAAAGCAAACTACAATTGCGATTACACCGTTGCCGTCCGTTCCGTCCTTCATGATCGCCGCCAGAAGACAAAGCATAAAAGCCATTGCATTTCCACTTGACATATCAAGTCCGCCGGAAATGATTACCACTGCCTGACCCATTGTCAGTAAGATCAACGGTGTCCAGGAAATGATCGTATTTTGCAGCGATGATGGTGTAAAGAAATTACCCTGAAGAGCCGCAACAACAATTACCATTATTATCAAAATTACGATCGTAATGAATTCAGGCTTTTTTATAAAAGCAGGAACAGCTTTCTTTTTTGTATTCATTTTACTCTTCCCCCTCCTTATGATTGCCCTTCATCGAAAGCTCGATAATTGCCTCGTCTGTGATTTCATCACCGACAAGCTCTCCAACTATTTCACCCTCATGCATTACAAGAACTCTGTCACAGTTATCAATAAGCTCCTCATTATCACTGGCATAAAGCAAGGCTGATATATTTTTCTGATCTACCATGTCCTGAACTATGTCATACATATCCTTTTTGGCGCCTACATCAACACCCTTTGCAGGATCCGAAAGAATTATCAAAGAAGCATTAACCTGCAGCCATTTTCCCATAACTACCTTCTGCGCATTTCCGCCGGATAAACTTGATACAGGACAGTCGATACCATCAGATTTAGTTGACAAGATTTTCTTTGACTCCAGACATTCCTCTCTGTATTTCTTTTTCGGCAATACAAATGGTTCACCCTTTAATGCCGCTTTAGGAAGAATATGATTTTCATAAATGCTGTTTTGCATCATGAGTCCTTCCTTCTGACGGTCTCCGGGAATAAGCATGATTCCTCTTTCTATAGCCTTATGCGGTGCATTCAGCAGAACTTCCTCGCCATTTACGGTTATTTTTGATCTGATATCCTTAAAATCACCTGCAATTGCCAAAAGAAGCTCTTCCTGTCCCTGTCCGGACAAGCCGCCTATTCCAAGAACCTCTCCCCTTTTAATATGTAAGGAAATATTTTTAAGCTTTCCTTTATAATTCATATTTTTAATATCGATTGTTCTTTCATCCGGGATGTCCTTGTAAATACGCTTTTCTGAAACAACCTTTTTCTCGCCTGTGATCATCTGAATGATCACATCTGCGTCTTTTTCATCCTTATCAAAATCCAAATTCCCGACAACCTCACCGTTTTTGAAAACAATAATGTCATCGCATATATCCATTACCTCCCACATCCTGTGAGATGTAAAAACCATGCCTACTCCCCTTTTTGCAAGCATCCTCATGTACTTAAACAATGTCTCAACCTGTGATTGTTCAAGTGCTGCCGTAGGCTCATCAAGTATGAGCATCTTCGGTTCCTGAGAAATAGCCTTTGCAACCTCTACAATCTGCATTTCAGAAGGGCTAAGTTCAAATACCTTTCTGTTAAAATCAAATCCGGGAACAAAATCCTCCAATATCTTCTTTGCTGTTTCCTTGGCTGCAGCATTATCAAGAAAAAAGCCTTTTTGTTTTTCAAACCCCATTACAATATTCTGCCAAACAGTAAGATCAGGCAGCAGACTCAGATTTTGAAATGCCATAGCTATTCCGGCTTTTTTTGCATCCATCGGGTTTTTAAAATTAACTTCCTGACCCAAATATGTAACAACTCCGCCGTTCTTGTGATAAACACCTGTTATACACTTGGAAATAGTACTTTTCCCCGATCCGTTTGCACCCAGAAGACCAGTAATCTTTCCGCTGCGGCAAACAAGATTTCCATCACTTAAAGCCGGAACTCCGTTAAACTCTTTTACAATGTTTTTTGCTTCAAGAATTACTTTATTTTCCATTCCATTTACCATTTAAAAGCTATAAACTCTTCTTTCTATTTGATCAAAGCTCAAATATACATCTACTAAAGATAACAGCGGACGAACATTCATGCCCGTCCGCCTTATAAACAGACAAGTTATTTATTTGAAAAGAGCTTCTGCCTCTTCATCTGTCATATATTCGTCTATACACTGCTCATCTGTGAAATCCTTTACAACTTCCCAGCCTTCGTCGAAGTTATCATTTGTATAAACAGTAGTAACAACATATTCATATGTAGCTACACCGTCTTCTACAGAAAGAGTACTTTCATCAAGCTGTTTTCCCTGAGCCATCTTAACTGCTATTCTTGCTGCTGTAGCACCGATTCCTGGTGGATTCGGAACAACTACTGCATTGAAGTCTTCTCCTGCCTCAACTAATTCCTTCCACTGAGTAAAGAATGCTTTTGATCCGTCACCTGAAACAACCTTTGGAATATAGTTAGCATCTATACAAGCCTGAAGAACACCATAGCATCCGTTGTCCTGAGAAATGATTCCATCCGGCTCAATTCCTGAAGCAAGGATTGCGGCTGTTACTGATTTGGATGTTGTATTATCCCATCCACCCGGCTGGTTTGCTGCGAGTGTCACATCCGGATATTCAGCTATTGCATCATCAGTTGCTTCGATACGGATTACATTTGCAGGATGTCCGTCAAGTCCTGAAACCTCAACAACAGTTCCTTTTCCGCCTATAATATCAAGAAGAGTTTTTGTTGGGCCGTATGCGTAATTGTAATGATCTACTGATACATTTAATACGCCCTTAGCTGTAATAGAAGCATCATATACAACAACTAATTTTCCGGCTGCTTCAGCATCAAGAACTGCTTCATTAAGCGCTGTTGTATCATTCGGGTTGATAAGGATTACGTTAACCTGAGGATCATCGATAAAATCTCTTATTATCTGAACCTGCTCGTTAGCATCACCGTTTGTGGTATTGTTAACTACCTTGTATCCTGCTACGTCTCCGCTCTCTACATATTCATCAAGTACTCCGGTAATATCATTTACCATCTGATCTCTCCATGCAGAACCGCCTGAACCAGGTGCAATACCTACATAAATATCCTGACCTGTAAGATCAACATTTGTAAGAACTCCATCCTTTGATTCTGAGCTTGAACTTGCACTTGATGAGCTGCTGCTTGAACTTGATGAGCTGCTTGAAGCTGCTGTGCTGCTGCTTGATCCAGCCGAACTGCTGCTTGCACTTGATGAACTGCTTGAGCTGTTTCCACAACCAACAAGCATTCCTGCAGCCATTGCTGCTACCATGAAAGATGCGACAAATTTCTTTTTCATTTACCATTCCTCCTTTGTTTCGTAAGGGTCTGTCGTCTTCCCAAAATATTCTGTATCAGCTCTATGCTGTTACATTCTCTAAAATTTTTTCGTTTTTCTTAAATAATTTAGTTTGATTTTACCCCCCCCCCTTGACAAAAATGTCAATGTACAATTAGTAACATTAGACCAATTTGGTAATTTTAACCATTTTACAAACACTTTATTTGTTTCGTTTCCCAATTGAAAGTTTTGAAATTTTATCTTTTTATCAATTTATTAATTAATTTTTAGTAAGATTTATTTAGTCAAAGAAAGGTTAATCAATTAATTTAGATATGCTCATTTTTGACTTTTTTATTCCGGTGTCTTAGAATATAAAATGTTGGGCTCGAAAGATCCTTGACCCAACAATGAAACACAATCAGAGGGGGAACAAATAATGCCAATCGGAATCATTATCAACGCCATGGCTGTCATAGCCGGCGGCATCATCGGAACCGCAATCGGTCCAAAGCTAAGCGAACGCTTCAAAACTTCACTAAATACTATTTTCGGTGTATGTGCCTTAACAATGGGCATTTCATCTATTACAAATATGCAAAATATGCCTGTTGTAATACTTTCGGCTATTTTAGGAACAGTTATCGGACTTATCGTCCACCTTGGAGATAAGATCCAGGCCGGCGGTCTTCTTATGGAAAAAGGGATATCGAAGCTCATGTCCGGCGGAAAGCAGACAGATGATAATTATAAAAGTCTTCTAGTTACAGCTATCGTGCTTTTCTGCGCCAGCGGTACAGGAATATACGGAAGTATTGTTTCGGGAATGACAGGCGACAACAGTGTTCTTCTGGCAAAATCATTTCTCGATCTGCCAACAGCTCTTATCTTTGCCTGTGTACTTGGCAGCGTAACAGCTTTTATTGCCGTTCCTCAGTTTATTATTTTTATCATTCTCTTTTTCCTTGCCTCAAGTATCTATCCTTTATGTACTGACTATATGATAGGAGATTTTAAGGCATGCGGCGGTGTGCTTCTTTTGGCTACAGGCTTTCGTATGCTCAAGCTGAAGGAATTTCCGATCGCAGACATGATACCGGCGATGGTTATCGTTATGCCGCTTAGCAGCCTCTGGGTAAACTGCATTCTTCCGCTAGTCTCATAAATATTCACAAAAATCGCTATTCATAATATAAAAAGCTCTTGAACAGCTGCACTTTCGCGCAGCGTTCAAGAGCTTTTTTATTTATGCTTTTTTATTATTTCTTTTTATTGATGATTTTAATTCCTGTAAAAATTGCCGCTATCATAACAATCATCCACAGAATCATATAGTCCATACCCGAATCACCTGTTTTCGGTACGCTTTGTACGGCTTTTGAAGTATTATCTTCATTCTTTGGTGTTTCTTTATTGGGATTGTCCGGTGTTTTAGGCGTTTCCTCATTCGGTTTATCCGGCGTCTCCGGCTCTTCTCCCGTATATGTATTTGTTATTACACTGTTCCAATCCTCTGTAACAACACCTGCAGTATAATATTCAACCTCAGCCTCTTCTACAGAATAATTTCCATTTGCAATAGGAAGATCATTCCATGTATATGTCCAGTTATTCTCTTCACTAAGTGTAACAGACATATTATTATATCGTTCACCATTGTTCAGCAAATATACTGTAATAGCTTTCGGTCTTAAACCTGCCTCATCATCCTGATCATCCCACTTTTTCGTTACAGTGAAATCCCTGCTCTTTATTGTTGAGTTATCAAATCTAACTTCATCATAATTCTTGGGATCTACGACCGTATAAGATACAATATATCTGTCATTTGAAGCTATTATATTTACACAGATTGTAAATACTCGCTCATCAACAGTATATGTATATGCCTCCTGCTTAGTTGTCTCTCTTATCTGATAATAATAGGTTCCTTCTGCCGGTTTATCGCGATAAATGATCTTACTGAATGTGATCTTTCCATTCTCATCGTTCTGTGCGGTATCCTGATATCCTCCGTCTATTATATTTCCGTCCTCGTCTACCTGAACGATACTAAAATCAAAGATTCCTTTTTCAGTACAAAGCTCATTATCTAGGTATTTATAAGCGATCGGTGTAAATTCCGGCACCTTCATTGACTTAATCCATCCATACTGATTTGCTGCATCCAGCCTGCCAACGTCATCTGATGATGTCTCTTCTATCTTTTTGCCATCTATACTAAGACTTGCATTATTTACAAGTCCGCTGACACTTGCTCCACATTCCGTTTCAAAGTACATATCAAAAGCCGGATAGCTGACCGGGTCGGTCAATGTCACCTTAAGTACATTTCCGGTTTGTTCTACCATATACTTATCTTTCGGGATCTCCAAGTCATCCTCTGTTCTAAGACTGATACTCTCATCTTTAAGCATCAGGATGGCACTAAGCTCATCGCTAATGGAAACTTCTTTTAATTTACTAAGCTCATCGGCTGAATAAAATTCATAAAGATTTACATTGATCTTCCATTCGATCAAAGGATTGCCGTTTTCTGTCTTGTCAGATGAAACCGTACCTTCCTTGCTAAAGCCATTGCTGTGCTCGATCCTTCCTGATACTTCTTTACCTGCTGTATAGCCATCGTTAGAGCTTACAGAGAATGCATTCTTTAGCTCGGCATCAACGTCACTTTCTCCGCCTGCTGCTATGTATGCGTCCTTATCAAAATGTATGGCATATGTAACAGTTACTGTCGTATCCTTTGGAAGCTCTGCAAAGGTCAGGCTATATCCTGCTCCTTCTTCGATCAATGACGCTCCATCCGGCAGATTATCACTTGTATATGTCTTTTCCTCGTCCTGCCCTGTCTTAATCTTTATTTCAAGATCCTGGATCTTAAGTGCACTCTGAATCTTCTCATCCGGCTCTGAAAGACTTACACTGTCACTTAATGTAAACTTCTTTCTTCCGGCATCATTGGTACATGCCACTGTTTGCCATAGGCTGGTTGTCTTATCGTTTCCATCAGAGCCATAACCCAGATTTGACTTATCGGCACTTATCGGAATATCCGGTATGATCTCATCTGATTGCTCTGATGAAGCATTAAATGAACCATGCTCTGCCATGACAATGTTATTAAGATCAATATGATCATCCTTCATTCCGCCGTTTTGTATATATGCATCCTTATCAAGAACTGTATCATACAAAACCGTATATGTACTGTTTGTAAAAATAACTGTACTTTCATCAGTATTTTTTATAACCACATTAAGCTTATTTCCATCAATCTGAACGTCTATATTTTCATCAGACCAGCCGCCCTTTGTCTTTCCGTTTTCATATACAGTAATGTCTTTGTACTTAACAACTACACTGTCAGGATCAATGGAAAGCGCACTTTGAGCCGCTGCACTGATTCGTTCATCCTGCGAGCTTACTGTAATCTCATCATTTATGATAAGATCATTTTCCTTATTCGGTCCTGTGTAGGCCTTTATTTTCCATGATGATGTTCCGTTTGCGGAATCTGATGATGTAAGGCTCTTTTCAATACTCTCATCCATCAGATCTATATAGTTTCCTGTACTTTCCTTCTTAGAGTCTTGATCATTTTTTACTGTATTTGTTGTAGAAGCAGTAATCGAAGCCTGCTGATATCCGTCTTCCTTCAGTTTCTGATAAACATTATCCCAGTCAATTTCTGTTTCATAAACAGCTGCAAAATAAGTATCACATTTTAATTTGTTGGCACTTGCTTCAAATCCACCGTCACCTGTTGTCAGCTCTATATCATGCGATAGTCCAGCCTTATCTACTGCTGTATCTATATATGTATTAGGCGGGTCATATGCTCCAAATGATCCTTCAAATCTATAAATCAGATCCTCTTCTGACAAATCTGCTGTTGGCATATTATCTGTATAATAAAGATTTACATTTCTAAATGATGTATTTCGTACAAGCAGTTCCTTAAGATATTCGCTGACTGTACTCTTCTCATCTGCTGAAAGCTGATCAAAACTAACTTTACTGCCTGTATTTTCATCGGTATAAGAAAATGAATCTATATTGTAAGTAAGCTTATCGATAAGCTTTCCGGTAATATTATTCTTACCTTTCGTTCCTGTCCAGTCATATATCATCCACTTTGTCGTGTCATCATTCTGTGACAATATGGACTTATTTACGATCTTATCTGCAAGATAATCCGCAGATACACCTGCTTTGCAGTCAACCGTGAGTGTGCCTGATCCGTTTACTGTTCTGGTTGCTGAACTGCTGTTATTGATCCTAAGTGTTCCGCCGCTGTAAAAATCACTGTCACGGAATGACTCATCCTTAGAATCATCCATGCGAACTGTCATTTTATAGCTTACAGTAAAATGATAATCAGCCTGTATCCTGCTGCCATCAGAAGTATTGATCTTTACATTGAACAGGCTTCCTATATGCTCTCCATCTGTTTTATAATCAAAGCTTATATTCCAATTATTATTTTCGTCTGCCTTCCAGCTGCCATCAGCTGCCTCTCCTCCTTCATAGATAACTTCTTCATCGCCATTTACATCTGTCGCACTAACAACAAGCTCTGTAATCCCTAAAGCATTTGTAAGTGCATTTATGGCATCTGTATCTGTTTCGGAATATTCATTTTCTTGGTCTGCATAACCTAAAATATAATCCTTGATTTCAACATAGTCTGAACCTGAATATCCTATCTGTGTATCAATCTTGTATTTTGCAGAATATCCGTCGCTTAATTCTGATGGTACAGGGCTTTCTTCTACTGATTTATTTATTGCAATAGCTGCAACAAGCCTGTGCTCTACTTTTTCACTTTTTGTCTGATATTTTGTGCTGTCACTGCCTCCGCAATGTGCTCCGTTCATAAAAACAGCTGTTATAAACTGATCGCTCTCTGCTCCCAGTTCACTTGCTTTATCAAATAATGCCTTTTGCTCAAATTCCGTCGCATAATCAACACTCAATGCACTGGCATTATTTAGTCCGCTTATCTTTATGTCAAAGCCATCCTTCATATTTCCCTTATAGGTAAGTGTTAAAGTAATTTCAGGATAATCATTATTTTTAAATTCTTTAGTACAATCCTTTGCTTTGGCAATCTCAATGAAATCGTCCTCTGTCAGATTAAAGAGTTTTTCATCTCCGTTCATCCATACAGTCATCTCATTTAATGCAGCAAACTCTGCAAGTTCAATCGAAAGTTTATTGCCTTTCTCATCCTCTGCATAAGAATTTCCCATATCATCATGAGCTGTCCAGATGCCATTATAGCCTGTTTTATATGTACCTTTGTTCAAATCGCTTTCCTGCTGCTTGGAATTTCCATCCAAATTTGCAGTGATAGTCCAGCTGTCATAGATATGCTCTGTTCCGCTTGCATCTATATGTCCTGAATATTCATGGCTCTTATTGATATCCGACAGCGCTGCAGAAGCCTCTGCAGATACCTTGAACGGATATCGGCTGCTTCCGGTATTTCCGAATTCAGTTGTTTCTCCATTCATCGTAACCAGCTCTGCCTGACAGCTTAATGCCGACGAATTACTGTCTGTAAGCCTTGTCGCAAATCCGATTTTGCTATGCTCTCCATCATAAGATGGTATTGTACCAAAGTCCACATAATAGATATTATCTGTTCCGCTGACCTTTTTAATAGATGGTTCATTGCTGTCATTTGTTATAGAGCTGCCATCTTCACCTGTATAAAGAGACTTGCTTCCATTTAATGACTTCCAGGATGACGAAGCCTCATCATAATACTGAAGTATTACTGCGTTGATCTCTTTTCCGTCAAGATCAATAACAGGATCTTCATCTATCGATCCTCCGATGCAAAGCTCCTGTCCTTCCGGCACTCTGATATAAAGCCTCGATGATCTCCAACTTGAAATGTTCTTTGTATAAGCAGACATTTCCCAGAATATCGTATCTTCTGTTATCCATGTTCCGCTCATTGCAGATGCAGCTGCTCTGTTTATGGTATAAGAAGCTTCTGCCGCAAATGTCATCCCGTTTTCGCCATATATTGCATTTGAAATAAGCATACTATCTGTGGCCTTACCGCTGGTGTTCTTATTATCTGCATATGCTGTACCATTGCTTTGCTTAAAGCTCAGCTTAAGGTTTTGAGCCGGAGCATTAAAAATATGTATCTTCCAGTCTGATGCCTTGGCATCACTTTGATTTGCAAGTCTGTCCCATCCGTTAATTAACTTAGAATAATATGCATTGCTTCTCGTTCCCGGATCTACAAACATATATACATATTTGCCATTTACTTTGCTGTTGCTTTTATACATCAGAAGATAATCATTCTGATCTATATTTTCAAATACCTTCAAGATCTGATATTTTGTGTGTTCGTCAAGTAAAAATGTTAGCAAAAGGTCCCCAAAAAGGTTAGCGCCTTGGAGCACCTAATTTGTTGTTCGAGCATTTAACATCGAGACCTTTTTAGGGGCCAAACGGGTCGGGACCCAACGCTCACTTTTTGGAGACCCACGGGGCCAAACAGGTCGGGACCCAACGCTCACTTTTGGGAGCGTTTTTTCAGTGGGAGCGCTGGCGTTGCATGGACTGGGTCAGCCGGTAGCTCTCACC
>CAVLAA010000029.1:0-19235 GCA_963660835.1 bacterium | reverse complement strand
CCTTGAAGAAAGTGTTGAGGTTGTTATAGCAGGATATCAAAAGAAAAATAAAATCCTTACAGATAAAGAAAAGCTTATTGTATCGTATCATGAGGTTGGACATGCGCTTGTTGCAGCACTTCAGACAAATTCAGCTCCTGTAACAAAGATCACTATCATACCCCGTACATCGGGAGCACTCGGCTATACTATGCAGGTGGATGAAAACGATCATAACCTTATGAGTAAAGAGGAACTTGAAAACAGAGTTGCAACCTTTACAGGAGGCCGTGTTGCAGAGGAGCTTATATTTAAATCTGTAACTACAGGTGCATCAAACGATATCGAGCAGGCTACAAAGCTTGTAAGAGCTATGATCACAAGGTTCGGTATGTCTGATGAATTCGGAATGGTTGCTATGGAAACACTTTCGAATAAATATCTTGGCGGAGATACTACCCTTGCATGCTCTGAATTAACTTCAGGCAAGATAGATGAGCTTGTTGTTAAAATTGTTGCCAAGCAGTATGACAAGGCTAAGAAGCTTATCAGCGATAATATTTCAAAGCTGCATGAGCTTGCAAAATATCTATATGAAAAGGAAACTATCACAGGTGATGAATTCATGGAGATATTAAATCGTCCTGCAGAAAACAGCATAACAGAAAACAATGCTGATAGTGAAAGCACATCTGATGATAATGAAGGAGCTTATAATGCTTCATCAGATGGGCAAAGAGATGATACTGTAAATAAGACAGCTGACAATGAAGTAAACGATGATTTTTCAGATGTTATAGATACAGACGGAAGTATAGAGTGATAATTGGGACTGCTGCATTTGCGGCAGTCCTAAAATATGGGTATCAGTTAAACGGATATTTTCAATTAAAGCAGGGACTTCCGTTATTTAGTTAAATTATTTATTGACAATCATATATAATTATGATAAAAATATATTTGTGTCACGCCGAAGACAGTAGGTGACTTTTTAGTCGTAAGCATTGCGCCTGCCGAGGATGAACGTTCTTTTGATAGAATTTCATGTCCTGTTCGGTTTCGAACAGGCTTTTTTTATGAAGCGTGCCGCAAATAATATAAGGAGGACACAGTTTCATGGCAAAGGTTGAATTAAAAAAGCCGATAGTTGATGAGATCGCCGGAGTTATAGCTGATGCTGATTCAGTTGTATTAGTTAACTACAGCGGACTTACAGTTGCTCAGGATACAAAGCTTCGTAGAGAATTAAGAGAAGCAGGAATATCATACAAAGTATATAAAAATACTATGATGAAACTTGCATTCCAGGGAACAGCCTGCGAATCACTTTGTGAGCATCTTGAAAGCACAAACGCTCTTGCTGTTTCTAAGGATGATGCTACTGCACCTATTCGTGTTTTAGCTAAGTTTGCTAAGGATAATCCGAAGTTAGAGCTTGTTGCCGGAGTAGTTGAAGGAAATTATTGTGATCAGGATGGTGTTAAAGCACTTGCTGAGATTCCTTCAAGAGAAGTACTTCTTGGAAAACTCCTTGGAAGTATCCAGTCGCCTATTACAAACTTCGCTCGCGTTCTTAAACAGATCGCTGAGAAAGACGGCGCACCTGCAGAAGAAGCACCTGCAGCAGAATAATTTTATTGCATTTGTTGTATAAATCTACAAATACAACAGCTCAAATCAAAAAAATATCAAATACGGAGGAAAATATAATGGCAAAGTTAACAACAGCTGAATTTATTGAAGCTATTAAAGAATTATCAGTATTAGAGCTTAACGATCTTGTTAAGGCTTGTGAAGAAGAATTTGGTGTATCTGCAGCAGCAGGTGTTGTAGTTGCAGCAGCAGGCGGAGAAGCTGCAGCAGCTGAAGAGAAGACAGAGTTCGACGTAGAGCTTACAGAAGTTGGACCAAACAAGGTTAAGGTTATCAAAGTTGTTCGTGAGGTAACCGGACTTGGACTTAAAGAAGCTAAGGACGTTGTTGATGGAGCTCCTAAGCTTGTTAAGGAAGCAGCTGAGAAGGCAGAAGCTGAAGAGATCAAGACTAAGCTTGAGGCTGAAGGCGCTAAAGTTACTCTTAAGTAATTATTTCAGTAAATCTGACCGTAAATCCTTACTTGTAAGGGTTTGCGGTTTTTTTATACGTTTTTTTGAAATAAATCCAATTATATGATAGAGTATAGCTGATTAGAACAAATTTTCAAAGGAGAGTACCAGATGAAAAAGTGGATGTTGATCGATTTATTGGTTATTATTTCTTCGATTTTGAATTTAGTAAAGAAAAATAAATTTACAAGACTTCTGTCATTGGCTGTGGGATTTTTGTGCATCTACAGTTCATTTAAAACTATACAAAAACTGGTTACTAAAGGAAAATAACAATGGATTTTTCTTCATTATTAAATGATAAGCAGCTTGAAGCTGTAATGCATACAGAAGGACCGCTTTTGATAATTGCGGGTGCGGGCTCAGGAAAAACCAGAGTACTCACCTACAGGATATCCTATCTTATTAATGAAAAAAAAGTTAATCCGTGGAATATAATGGCTATAACCTTCACCAACAAAGCAGCAAATGAAATGCGTGACAGGGTTAATTCTATTGTCGGTTCAGGTGCCGAGGAGGTTTGGGTATCGACATTTCATTCATCATGTGCACGTATCTTAAGAAGATATATAGACAGGATCGGATATGCAAACAGCTTTTCTATATATGATACAGATGATTCCAAGGCTGTTATCAAGGATGTGATCTCTGATATGAATATTGATATCAAGAGATTTCAGCCAAAAAGAATGCAGTATATTATTTCTTCATCAAAAAATAAGATGTATACCTCAGAGGAGATGCTTCAGGATGCATCAAATTATGATGAGAAGATAATAGCAAAAATATATGAGCAATATGAAAAAAAACTATTTAAAAATAATGCTCTGGATTTTGATGATCTGCTTATAAAAACAGTTGAGCTTTTCAAGAAGGCTCCGGAGGTACTTGATAATTATCAGAACCGATTTCAATATATCATGGTTGATGAGTACCAGGACACAAATAAGATCCAGTTTGAATTTATAGATCTGCTTGCAGGGAAAAACAAAAACCTTTGTGTAGTTGGTGATGATGATCAGTCGATTTATAAATTCAGGGGTGCAGATATTCACAATATTCTTGATTTTGAAAAGAGCTTTCCGAATGCAAAAACAGTAAAGCTTGAACAAAATTACAGATCAACAGGCAATATCTTAAATGGGGCAAATTCTGTTATTGCCAACAATACCCAGAGAAAGGTAAAAACGCTGTGGACAGCGTCACAGGATGGATGCCCTATTGTAAAGAGGATTTATCAAACGGCCTATGATGAAGCAAGAAGCATTGTATGGAATATATCGAAAAAAGCAGTATCGCAAAGCTATAATCAGTTTGCGATATTATATCGGACAAATGCACAGTCACGTCTTTTCGAGGAACAGCTGGTTTACAAAAATATTCCGTATAGGATCGTAGGAGGCATGAACTTCTATTCAAGAAAAGAGATAAAGGATATTCTGGCTTATCTTAAAACCATAGATAACGGATGCGATGAGCTTGCTATCAAGCGCATCATTAATATTCCGAAAAGAGGAATCGGAAGCAAAAGCCTGGAAAAGATAAGCGATTATGCGGCACTTAATGATATCACATTTTTTGAGGCATGCTGCAGGGCAGATAATGTACCCGGAATAGGAAAGACGGCAGCTAAAATAACAGGATTTGCGGAATTTATCAAAAAACATAAAAGTCTTTCAGCGCAGCTTAGCCTGGTCGATTTTATAAAAAAACTTTTAGATGAAACGCAATATATTGAAATGTTAAAATGTGACGGAACTGATGAGTCGCTTGACAGAATTGCAAATATCGATGAATTTCTGACTAAGGCAGAAACCTATGCTGATTCAAATGAAAATCCGTCACTTAGCGGATTTTTGCAGGATGTAGCTCTTGTAGCTGATATTGACTCATTGGATGATGATGCTGACAGGGTATTTCTCATGACATGTCACAGCGCAAAAGGACTTGAATTTGATAATGTATATCTTGTCGGTATGGAAAACGGACTTTTTCCGAGCTTTACGTCTCTTTATGACAGCGATGATTCAGAGCTTGAAGAAGAACGGCGTTTGTTTTATGTCGGAATGACAAGAGCAAGAAATACTCTGACTGTAACAGCTGCAAAAATGCGTATGGTAAGAGGAGAGACAGAGTTTCATAAGGAGTCTGTTTTTCTTGATGAGATCGATCCCGAATATATAACGGATAAAAGTGACTGGGAGGCGAGGGAAGACAGGAACAGAGTCTCATCTGATGAACCAATTGAGCTTAAGGCGCCGCTCAAAAAGATACAGGAGACAAAGCCGTATGCAAAGGTATTTGACCTTAATGCATTTAAGCCTGTTAAACCGCAAAGCCTTGAATATGCTGAAGGTGACAATGTAGATCACAAAAAATTCGGTATTGGAAAAGTTCTTGAGATAAAAGAAACTCCTAAGGACTTTGAGGTAACTGTTGAATTTGAAAAATTCGGAACCAAAAGGATGTTTGCGGCTTTTGCAAAGCTTACGAAGGTTTAGTCGGATGAGTATCAGAGGTTAGATCTTTAAATCCTTGGATCATGGGGATTCTTGTGTCAAATTCTTGTATCATTATTATGTATTTTACATATCAGCAAAAAAATGATAGAATAGCATGGCATATGCGAAAGCATTTGCCAAATGTGATCTTAAATAATTTTAATAAAGGAAGGAATACAAATGAGTTTATTAACAGATTGGAGAGAAAAAGCATATGATCAAAATGCAGATCAGAATGCGATAAATAAATTATGGCAGGAATATTTCCTTAAGGAAAAGGAGATTTATATTCAGCTTCTGTCAAATCCTGATGAAGAAGTTAAGGGAACAGTTACTGAGCTTGCTGCAAAATATAATATGGATATAATGCAGATGACAGGTTTCCTCGATGGAATAGATGAAAGCCTTGTTACTCCTAATAATATCGAGGAGATGGATGAAAATACAACCGTAAGCCTTAAGTTTGACAAAACAAAGCTTTACAAAAACATGGTAGGCGCAAAGGCAGAGTGGCTGTACAATCTTCCGCAGTGGGATGCCATTTTTACAAAGGATGAGCAGAAGGCACTGTATTTGGAGGAGAAAAAATCAGGAACTATTGTCAAAGGCGCAAAGATTGGAAGAAATGATCCATGTCCTTGCGGCAGTGGCAAAAAATACAAAAAATGCTGTGGTAAAAATGCTTGATCTTAGCCTGGCTATATGACAGGACTTGATATAACGAAGAGGAGATTTATGATTCTTGCGGTCGATATCGGAAACAGCTCCATTACAATAGGCGGAGTGTCTGCAGATAAGATAGAATTTATAGAGCATATATCTACTGAAAAATCCAGAACAGCTTTAGAATATGCTGTAAGCATAAGAAGTGTTTTGGATTTAAATAACAGCTCTGCTGTCGATATTGACGGAGCTATCATTTCATCGGTAGTTCCTCAGCTTACAGCAGTAGTTAAGCTGGCAATAGAAAAGCTCTATAAAGTAAACGCTATGGTAGTAGGTCCCGGGTTGAAAACCGGATTAAATATCATGATAGATGATCCTGCTCAGCTTGGAAGCGATCTTCTTGTGGATTCTGTTGCGGCTATGTCAGAGCACAAGGCACCGCTTATAGTTATAGACATGGGTACAGCTATGTCCTTTTGCGTTATCAATTCTAAGAATCAATATATCGGAGGAATGATCGCTCCCGGAATACGTACATCTCTTGATTCACTTGTTTCGAATACCTCTTTGCTTCAGCAGATTGAGCTTGAACCGCCTAAAAATATAATAGGACGGAATACAATTGACTGTATGAAAAGCGGGATCATTTATGGCTATGCCGGTTTTATAGATGGCTTGATTGAACAAATAGAGCTTCAGCTTAAGTCTAAGTGTACTATAATTGCAACCGGAGGACCGGCACACGCTGTAATACCATACTGTAAGCATGAAATTTTAATAGATAATGATCTTATGATTAAGGGACTAAAAGTCATATACTGCAAAAATCATAAAGCATCTATGGAGAATTAAATGGCAGTGCAATATACAAAGCAAAGCAAAAATGTAATTAATATAGCTGAAAAATCAGCCATGAAATGGGGCAATTCATATATTGGATCTGAGCATTTGCTAGCGGGATTATATGCGGTTTCTGACGGAACCGCTTATTTACTTTTAAAAAATGCCGGAGTTACCAAGGATGAGCTTTACAGACTTATAGATGATCTTATAAATGAAAGAAATGAAAAAGATAATGATAGATCTTCTGAAAAGCTTGAATGGACTCCGAAGGCTCAAAAAATCCTAAAGCAGGCAAAAGAAGAAGCTATAAGGATAGATGATGCTATGTGCGGAACAGAGCATATACTCATGGCAATGCTTCAGGAGACAGGCTGTGTTGCAACAAAGCTTCTCTATACTATGGGGATAGAGATCCAAAAGCTTTATACAAATCTTTATGAGGCAATAGGGCTTGATCCTGCTGCTGCGGTAGAGACTCTTTCTGCAAAGCAAAATGAAGGCATGAACCAGTCATTGACACCGGCACTTGATCAGTTTGGAAGAAATATGACTGAACTTGCCGAAATGGGCAAGCTGGATCCCGTCATAGGCAGAGAAAAAGAGATAAACAGACTAATGCAGGTGCTTTGCAGGAGAACCAAAAACAATCCGTGTCTGGTTGGGGATCCGGGAGTCGGCAAAACGGCTATCGTAGAGGGACTTGCCCAGATGATAGTCAACGAGACAGTTCCCGACAGTATGCTTGGAAAAAAGGTTGTAAGGCTCGATCTTTCTGGTATGGTTGCCGGCTCAAAGTACAGGGGAGATTTTGAAGCAAGGATAAAGAGCGTTATAGATGAGCTTAGAAACAGCGGAGATATAATTCTTTTTATAGATGAGCTTCATACTATTATAGGTGCCGGCGGTGCAGAGGGTGCTATGGATGCAGCAAATATCCTTAAACCTGCATTGTCAAGAGGTGAGATCCAGATAATCGGAGCAACAACACTTGACGAATACAGAAAGCATATAGAAAAGGACGCTGCACTTGAAAGACGTTTTCAGCCTGTAGAGGTTGAAGAACCCTCAAAGGAGCACTGCATCGAAATATTAAAAGGTCTGAGACCTTATTATGAAAGCTATCACAATGTCAATATAACAGACGATGCTGTTGAAGCATGTGTGATACTGAGCACAAGATATATTTCCGACAGGTTTCTTCCGGATAAGGCTATTGATATTTTGGATGAGACATCTGCAAAAATACATCTTAGAGGCTTTAAAGGAGCAGATGAAATAACTTTATTAGAAGCATCTATAAAAGACAAGAACAGGCAGAGAGAGGATGCTGTCATGAAAAATGATTTTCAGGAAGCATCCAAGATCAATGCACAGATCAATGAACTTAAAGATAAGCTTGAAAGCAGAAAAAAAGCTTTCAGGAGGAAAAATGATAAAAAAAGGCTTGTAGTAGATTCATCAGAAATTGCAAATACCATATCTGAACAGACAGGAATACCTATTTCTCAGCTGACTGAATCAGAGACTAAGAAGCTTGTAAACCTTGAAAAGATACTTAATAAGAGAGTTATAGGGCAGGAAGAGGCAATAAGTGCCATTGCAAGAGCTGTAAGGAGAGGCAGAGCGGGACTCAAGGATCCGAACAGACCAACAGGAACATTTCTCTTTTTGGGACCTACAGGCGTAGGAAAAACAGAGCTTTCAAAGGCTGTGGCAGAGGCTGTATTTGGACAGGAAGAAGCTATGATAAGGCTTGATATGTCTGAGTACATGGAAAAACATAGCGTATCTAAGCTGATAGGTTCTCCTCCGGGATATATAGGCTATGAAGAAGGAGGACAGCTTTCGGAAAAAGTAAGAAGAAATCCTTATAGTGTCGTTCTTCTTGATGAAATAGAAAAGGCTCATCCGGATGTATACAATATTCTTCTTCAGGTAATGGATGAGGGATGCATTACAGATTCTCAAGGCCGAAGGATCGATTTTAAAAATACCTGTATAATAATGACATCAAATGCCGGTGCACAGTCTATCATGCAGCCTAAACAGCTTGGCTTTTTGGAAGCTAAGGATGAAAAGCGTGATCATGAGCATATGAAATCACTGGTACTTGAGGACATTAAGAGGATCTTTAAGCCGGAATTTTTAAACAGGATCGACGAGATCATAGTTTTCCATACATTGAATGAGGAAAATATGAAGAAAATCCTGGGAATAAGATTATCCGCCTTAAACAAGAGATGCACAGAGCAGCTTGGTATTTCATTTAAACCCACAGCTGCAGCTGAAAAGGCATTGATAAAATCAAGCTTTGATGCAAAATATGGTGCAAGACCACTTAACAGAGCAATCCAAACTCTTATAGAGGATCCGATTTCAGAAAAGATACTCTCCGGAGAAATTAAAAAAGGAGATTCTATCAGGATCGGATTTAAAAAAGAAAAATATACTTTTGATGCTGTTTAAGTTCTTCGAGGGTATATACGGGAGCAATTTATATGGATCACAGCTTTAAAAAAGAAAAATTCATAGAAGATCTTGGCTGCCTTGCGATATTCTGGCAAAAAGAAAAAGTATTGACTGACTCAATAAGACAAACTGAGCTCGAGATCAAGAATGCCAAAAATAAAATCAAAATGATAAAGGATGATATGATCAAATCCATCTTTATGCTTGCTTCTACAAGAGAGAAAAAGAGCAATGATATAAAGACGCTTGAGGATTCTATCGAAGAAAAACGCCGGGCAATAAAAGAAATAAAGAATCAGATCATAGAGCTTAATCATGAATGCTTCGGAACAGATGATATTCCGCATATTTATCTGGGAAAATATCCTCAAAAGCCGGGCGGAGAGCCTATGCCGATTGAATGGGACGTTATCAAATACAGTGATAACAGGGTTCTTATAGTGACCACGCGTATAATAGAGCATATGTCATATGCAAAGGAGCTTGAGGACACACCATGGCGTGACAGCATTATACGCAAATGGCTCAACTCGGATTTTTATAATAAAGCTTTTTCAGATGCGGAAAAAGAGGTTATCCTAAAGAGAGAAAATCCTAATCCGGAGAATCACAGCTATAAAACTGCCGCAAGTGAAAATACAAGAGACAATATTTTTATCCCTTCGATCAAAGAAATCAAAAGGTTCAGTGATTATGACTCAGACAGGATCGCCATGCCGACAGAATATGCTGTTCAAAAGGGAGTTTATGTAAATGGTGATACAAATGGCAGCTATTGGTGGCTTAGATCAAACGGCGGAAATATGTATAATGCTGCTATCGTAAATTATAACGGATATGTATTCGAGTATGGATTTTATGTCAACAGTGTCGGATACGGTGTCAGACCGGCTGCCTGGATAAGCCTTATATAATAAAATTATAAATAATCCTGTAAATATAAAAAATCTTTAATTGAAAAAATCACAATAACGTGTATATTTAAATAGGCGGTTTATTATTTATATATAAATATATGATACGTAATTTTTCAGAAATATTCTTAAAAATATTGTATTATGTAAAATAAACTGTTAAAGTTAAATGAGCAAAAGAAACATAATTGCATTTAAGGTGCAAAAAGGAGGGTAAAATGTCACTCGTAACAACAAAAGAGATGTTTGCTAAAGCCTATGATGGCGGATATGCAGTTGGTGCATTTAACGTAAACAACATGGAAATCGTACAGGGTATTACAGAAGCAGCCGGAGAGCTTAAGAGCCCGGTTATCCTTCAGGTATCAAAAGGTGCCCGTGCATATGCTAACCATACATACCTTGTAAAAATGGTTGAAGCAGCTGTTAAAGAGAATCCGGAAATCCCGATCGCTCTTCATCTTGATCACGGCGACAGCTTTGAACTCTGCAAATCTTGTATCGATGGTGGATTTACATCTGTTATGATCGATGCATCTTCAAAATCTTTTGCAGAAAATATTGCAATTACAAAGCAGGTTGTTGAGTATGCTCATGATCATGGCGTTGTTGTTGAGGCTGAGCTTGGAACACTTGCAGGTGTTGAGGATGAAGTTGTAGTTGAAGCCGGAAAAGAAAGCTATACACGTCCTGAGGAAGTAGAAGAGTTCGTATCAAAGACAGGATGTGATTCTCTTGCTATCGCAATCGGAACATCTCACGGTGCATACAAATTTAAAGCTTCTCAGTGTACAAGAAATGCCGATGGAATCCTTGTTCCACCGCCACTTCGTTTCGATGTACTTGAAGAGTGCATTAAGAGACTTCCTGGATTCCCGATCGTACTTCACGGATCATCTTCAGTTCCGCAGGAATTCGTTAAGATCGTTAACCAGTACGGCGGAAATATGCCGGATGCAATCGGTATTCCTGAGGATGAGCTTCGTCATGCAGCTGAGCTTGCAGTATGTAAGATCAATATCGACTCAGATATCCGTCTTGCTATGACAGCTACAATCCGTCAATATATGGCAGAGCATCCGGATCATTTTGACCCACGTCAGTATCTTAAACCGGCACGTCAGGCTGTTAAGGATATGGTTGCTCATAAGATCCAGAACGTTCTTGGATCAGCTGGAAAAGCCTGAATAATGCAGTCAAGATGAAATAGCTTTTATTTCATTTTGAATTGATCTGCCTGGTGTGTTCGAAAACCCTGTTATTTTGAACCTACAATTACTTTAAATAGGGATACCTATATCAGTACATTTAATGTCAGGCCTCATCTTTTTAGTGGAAGGCAGAGATTGTACTTGCGGTTTTAACCCACCTAGCCCAGCTAGGAGTCAAAATGCAGGAACGGCACACTGGGTGATCATTTAAAAGTGTGCGCACTATATTATATTTGTGTGTAGAGATGAGCTTAATCCTTGAAAAATAGGAGATGGCTCTTTTCTTGCGTAATAGGAAACTTAATTTTGTAAAAAATATTCTTAAATTCGAAAAAAATATGCTCCATGCATTTTATATAGATATTAAATTTCGGAGGTTCCCAAAGTGTTAACTAATGATATAAAAGGCAAGCTTGAAGGCCTTGTTGAAAAGGCTCAGAAAAGCATCGAATCAGCTGACAATATGGAAATTCTTAATAATATCCGTGTCAGTATGCTCGGAAAAAAAGGAGAGCTTACATCGGTGCTCAAAAGCATGAAGGATGTTGCACCGGAAGACAGACCGGCAGTTGGCCAGCTTGTTAATGATGCCAGAGTAAAAATAGAAAACCATATCGAGGCTGTAAAGACTCGCATGGAAAAGATCCAGCTTGAGAAAAAGCTTGCTGCCGAAAAGATAGATGTTACTCTTCCGGCAAAAAAATCTGTTATAGGACATAGTCATCCAAATACTATCGCTCTTAATGAAGTTGAAAGAATCTTCATTGGAATGGGATATGAGGTTGTTCAGGGACCTGAAATCGAATATGACCTTTATAATTTCGAAAAATTAAATATTCCTGCAAATCATCCGGCAAAGGATGAACAGGATACATTTTATATAAATCCGGAGATAGTTCTAAGAACTCAGACTTCTCCATGCCAGGCACGTGTTATGGAGCAGGGAAAGCTTCCGATAAGAATGATTTCTCCCGGACGTGTATTCAGATCAGATGAAGTAGATGCAACACATTCACCGTCGTTCCATCAGATAGAAGGTCTTGTTGTAGATGAGCATATAACATTTGCGGATCTTAAAGGAACACTGCAGGAGTTTGCTGTTCAATTGTTTGGGCCGGATACAAAAACAAAATTCCGTCCGCATCATTTCCCATTTACAGAGCCTAGTGCCGAAATGGATGTAAGCTGCTTTAAGTGCGGCGGCAAGGGCTGCCGTTTCTGTAAGGGAGAAGGCTGGATAGAAATACTCGGATGCGGAATGGTACACCCTCATGTATTTGAAATGTGCGGTATTGATCCGGAAAAATATACAGGTTTTGCATTTGGTGTCGGTCTTGAGAGAATCGCTCTTCTAAAATACGAGATTGATGATATGCGTTTGCTGTATGAAAATGATATCAGATTTTTGAATCAGTTCTAAGTAACACTGATATCATAATTATCTATTTTAAAGGAGATTTATATAATGAATACATCTTATTCATGGATGAAAAGATATGTACCGGATCTTGAATGCACCGCACAGGAATATATGGATGCTATGACACTTTCCGGAACCAAGGTTGAAGGATATGAAAGACTTGATGAAAATCTCGATAAAATTGTAATCGGTCAGGTCACAAAAATAGAAAAGCATCCGGATGCAGACAAGCTTGTTATATGTCAGGTAAATATCGGTGCCGAGACAATACAGATCGTTACCGGAGCACCGAACGTTTTTGAAGGCGCTAAAGTTCCTGTTGTTCTCGATGGCGGAAAGGTAGCTACAGGGCATGACGGCAAGAAAACTCCCGGCGGAACAAAAATTAAAGCAGGAAAGTTAAGAGGCATACCTTCAAATGGAATGCTTTGCTCTATAGAGGAGCTTGGATCATCAAGGGAATTTTATCCTGAGGCGCCTGAATACGGAATATATATTTTCGGCGATGATGCCAAGGTTGGATCAGATGCTGTTGAAGCATTGGGACTTCATGATACAGTATTTGAATATGAAGTAACATCAAACAGAGTTGACTGCTACAGTGTTGTAGGTATAGCAAGAGAGGCAGCAGCAACATTCAGAAAGAAATTTTATATTCCGGATGTAAAAGTGACAGGTAACTCAGAAAATGCATCCGATTATATCAAAGTAAGTGTATCAGATAATGACCTTTGCAGAAGATACTGTGCAAGGATCGTTAAAAATATTAAGATCGGTCCGTCACCTGTATGGATGCAGAGAGCTCTTGCTTCATGCGGCATACGTCCTATCAATAATCTTGTAGACATTACAAACTTTGTAATGGAAGAATACGGACAGCCGATGCACGCATATGATTACGATACTATTTCAGGAAAAGAAATAATCGTAAGAAGAGCAGAAGACAAGGAAAAATTTGTAACACTTGATGGTAAGGAGCATATCCTTGATAATGATGTCCTTATGATCTGCGATGCAGATAAGGCAGTTGGCCTTGCGGGAATCATGGGTGGAGAAAACTCAATGATAACTGATGATGTAAAAACTGTTTTATTTGAATCAGCCTGCTTTGACGGAACCAATATAAGATTATCAGCAAAAAGAATAGGCTTAAGAACAGAGGCATCAGGAAAATTTGAAAAGGGACTTGATCCTAATAATGCTCTTGACGCTATTAACAGAGCATGCCAGCTTATTGAAGAGCTGGGCTGCGGTGAGGTTGTTGGCGGTATTGTAGATGTTTATCCTGATAAAGTATCTGAGTCCAGAGTTCAGTTTGAGCCTGATAAGATAAATGATCTGCTTGGAACAGACCTTTCAAAAGAAGAAATGCTTAAATATCTTGCATCTGTTGAGCTTACATATGATGCAGATACAAATGAAATAGTTGCACCTACATTCAGACAGGATATTCACAGAACTGCAGATATAGCAGAGGAGATTGCAAGATTCTTCGGATATGACAATATACCTGTTACATTGCCAAAGGGTGAAGCTACAACAGGTAAGCTTCCGTTTGATCTTCGTGTTGAAGACAAGGCAAGAGAGGTAGTTGAATTCTGTGGATTTTCACAGGGAATGTGCTATTCATTTGAAAGCCCTAAGGTATTTGATAAGCTTAGGATCGCGGCTGATGCACCTGAGAGAAATGCAATAGAAATACGTAATCCTTTGGGAGAGGACTTCTCGATCATGAGAACCGTTTCTGTAAACGGAATGCTTACATCTCTTTCAACAAATTACAACAGAAGAAATAAAAACGTTAAGCTGTATGAGCTTGGAAATATTTATATACCTAAGGCATTGCCGCTTACAGAGCTTCCTGATGAAAAAATGATGCTCACACTCGGAATGTATGGAGAAGGTGACTTCTACGATATGAAGGGTGTAATTGAGGAAGTTCTTGACAAAATAGGTATGCAGGAGATTGAAGAATATGACTGCAATTCAAATAAGACATTTCTTCATCCGGGCCGACAGGCAAATATAATCTATAAGGACAGTGTCATCGGATTTTTGGGTGAGGTTCATCCTGAAACCGCAAAAACCTACGCTATAGGAACAAGAGCATATATCGCAGTACTCGATATGTCTGAGCTTGTAAAATTTGCTACATTTGACAGAAAATATAAGGGAATAGCTAAATTCCCTGCAGTTACAAGAGATCTTTCAATGGTTGTTCCTAAGGAAATCCAGGCAGCAAGCATTGAAAAGACAATAAGACAGCGTGGCGGAAAGATACTTGAAAGTGTTTCATTGTTTGATATATATGAGGGTGCGCAGATTCAGGAAGGTTTCAAATCTATGGCATACAGCATAGTCTTCAGATCCAGTGAAAAAACTCTTGAGGAGCAGGAGATTTCTGCGGCAATGAAGAAGATCCTGAACGGATTGGAAGCTATGGATATTCAGCTCAGACAGTAAGTGGAGAAGAGTGCATGCGTTTATATGTTATAAGACATGGCGAAACCCAATGGAATAAGGAGCACAGGCTTGCGGGCAGGACAGATGTTTTGCTCAACAAAAAGGGAATAAAGCTTGCCGAATCAACGGCAGAGGGACTGAATGATGTAAAGTTTGATCTTTGCATCAGCAGTCCTTTGGCAAGAGCTTTAGAAACAGCAAGGATAGTTCTTAATAAAAGAGAAGTCCCTATCATATGCGATGAAGGCCTGATAGAGATTTCATTTGGCGACTATGAGGGCAGAGTATGTCAGGATGACGATCGAAACATCCTTATGGAGGAATATGCTTCCTTTAGGGATGATCCATTTGGATTTAACGGAATGCCAAATGGCGAAAGCATTCGTGATGTGATAAAGAGAGCAGGAAAAACTTATAATACTATTACTCAAAATTCTGACTATCAAGATAAAACACTGCTTATTTCAACGCATGGATGCTTTTACAGAGCATTTTTGAACAGCATATATGATGATCCGAATGATTTTTGGCAGGGAGGTGTCCCGAGAAATTGTGCTGTTTCTATCGTAGATGTCAATAACGGCAAAGCGAAAATATTAAAAAGTGATGTTATATATTATGATATGCAGCTTGCACTTCGAGATTTTTGAGCCGAAAGGAAATATAAGTGAAAACAAGTGATTTTTATTATGATCTTCCTAAGGAGCTTATAGCACAGGATCCTCTTACAAACAGAAGCTCGTCCAGGCTTCTTCATTTGGATCCTGCAACAGGACAGATCGAGCATGGACAGTTTACAGATGTTATAGATTATTTAAATCCGGGAGACTGTCTTGTAATAAACAATACAAAGGTTTTGCCTGCAAGATTAATAGGACACAAAGAGGATACAGGTGCTGTTATAGAGATATTGCTGCTTAAGAGAATAAGCGGTGATGTTTGGGAAACCTTGGTAAAGCCCGGCAAAAAATGCAAGGTTGGTGCCCGCATAGTATTCGGAGACGGATCATTAAAGGCTGAGATCGTAGATATTGTCGAAGAAGGAAACAGGCTCGTAAGGTTCGAATTTGACGGGATCTTCGAGGAAATCCTAGACAGCCTTGGAGAAATGCCGCTGCCGCCTTATATTACACATAAGCTTCAGGATAAAAACAGATATCAGACAGTTTATGCAAAGGAGACAGGCTCGGCAGCAGCTCCTACTGCAGGATTGCATTTTACAAAGGAACTGCTCCAGGCTATAAAGGAAAAGGGCATAAACATAGCTCATGTAACATTGCATGTAGGTCTTGGGACTTTTAGGCCTGTTAAGGTAGATGATGTTACAGAGCATCACATGCATTCTGAGTACTATATGATCGAAGAGGATCAGGCTGAAATAATAAATCAAACAAAGAAAAACGGCAAAAGAGTAATATGTGTCGGAACTACAAGCTGCCGTACGCTTGAGTCTGCAGCAGACTCAAACGGAATGCTTAAGGCATGCAGCGGAAATACAGATATTTTTATTTATCCGGGATACAAGTTCAAGATAATGGATGCGCTCATAACTAATTTTCATTTACCGGAATCGACACTTATCATGCTTGTATCGGCATTTGCCGGAAAAGAAAATATAATGAAGGCTTATAATGAAGCCGTAAAGGAAAGATATCGATTTTTCTCGTTTGGGGATGCGATGATCATTATACATAACTAATTGATAAAGCTTAATTAATGGAGGAATACAAAATGTCAGTACCATTTCATCATAAGGCCATTGAACAAAAATGGCGCGAGAACTGGCTTAAAAAACCTGTTAATGTAAATGACGGCAAAAAGCCAAAATATTACTGCCTTGATATGTTTCCGTATCCGTCAGGAAACGGTCTTCATGTCGGTCATTGGAGAGGCTATGTTATTTCTGATGCATGGAGCCGCTATAAATTAATGCAGGGACATTATGTGATTCATCCGATGGGATGGGATGCATTTGGACTTCCGGCTGAAAATTATGCGATAAAGATGGGAATACATCCATCTATTTCAACAGCTGACAACATTGCAAATATTAAAAGACAGATCAATGATATCGCAGCTCTTTATGACTGGGATATGGAGGTTAATACAACCGATCCCAAATTCTTCAAATGGACACAGTGGATATTTGTTCAGATGTTTAAGAAGGGACTTGCATACGAAAAGAAATTCCCTATCAATTGGTGTCCGTCATGCAAGACAGGTCTTGCAAACGAAGAGGTTGTAAACGGAAAATGTGAGCGCTGCGGTTCAGATGTAACAAAGAAAAATCTGAGACAGTGGATGCTTAAGATAACAGCTTATGCGGAGAGACTTTTGAATGATCTTGACAAGCTTGACTGGCCTGAAAAGGTTAAAAAGATGCAGGCAGACTGGATCGGCAAATCATACGGCGCAGAGGTTGATTTCCCGGTAGACGGAAGAGATGAGAAGATTACAGTCTATACAACAAGACCAGACACTCTTCATGGTGCAACCTTTATGGTACTTTCTCCTGAACATCCTCTTGCTGCATCACTTGCTACAGCTGAAACAAAGGATGCTGTTGAAAAATATATATTTGATGCTTCTATGAAATCAAATGTAGATCGTATGCAGGCAAAGGAAAAGACAGGTGTTTTCACAGGAAGCTATGCAATAAACCCTTTAAATAACAAGAAAACTCCTATCTGGCTTTCTGATTATGTACTTGCTGACTATGGTACAGGCGCTATCATGTGTGTTCCTGCACATGATGACAGAGACTTTGAGTTTGCTACAAAATTCGATCTTCCTATAATCCAGGTAATTGCTAAGGATGGCAAGGAGATCACACCTCTTACAGAGGCATATACAGATGCCAATGGTATTGTTATCAATTCAGGTGAATGGAACGGATATGAATCATCTGTTCTCAAAAAGGAAGCACCTGAAATGATTGAAAAGATGGGCATCGGACGTAAAACCGTAAATTATAAGCTTCGTGACTGGGTATTTTCACGTCAGAGATATTGGGGTGAACCGATACCGATCATTCATTGTCCTAAGTGCGGAGCTGAACCGGTACCTGAAGAGGAGCTTCCGCTTCTTCTTCCGGATGTAAAGAGCTATCAGCCTACAGGAACCGGAGAGTCACCTCTTGCAGCAATTGAGGACTGGGTAAACTGCAAATGTCCTTGCTGTGGTGCTGATGCCAAGCGTGAGACAAATACAATGCCTCAGTGGGCAGGATCATCATGGTATTTCTTAAGATATGTAGATAATAAAAATGATAATGAGCTTGTATCAAAGGAAAAGGCAGATAAATATCTTCCTGTAGATATGTATATAGGAGGAGTCGAGCATGCGGTTCTTCATCTTCTTTATTCAAGATTTTATACTAAGTTCCTGTATGATATAGGCTGTGTTGATTTTGATGAGCCATTCAAAAAACTGTTCAATCAGGGTATGATAACCGGAAAGAACGGTATCAAGATGAGTAAGTCAAAAGGAAATGTAGTTTCACCGGATGATCTTGTAAGAGATTATGGCTGCGATTCATTGAGAATATATGAGCTTTTTGTCGGACCGCCGGAGCTTGATGCGGAATGGGATGACAGAGGCATCGAAGGTGTAAACAGATTCCTTAAGAGATTCTGGGGACTTGCACTCGACAGTCTTGAAGCAGATGTAAAGCCTACAGATGAAATGATAAAGGCAAGAAACAGAGTTGCATATTATGTAACTAACAGACTTGAATCATTCAGCTTAAATACAGTTATTTCCGCATTTATGGAATACAATAACAAGCTTATTGATATTGCTAAAAAGGAAGGCGGCGTAGACAGGGAAACAATCGAAACATTTACAAGGCTTCTTGCGCCTTTTGCACCGCACGTTGCAGAGGAAATATGGGAAAGATACGGACATACAGACAGTATTTTCCATGCAGGATGGCCGACATATGATGAAAAAGCTCTTCATGATGATGAAGTAAAGATTCCTGTACAGATAAACGGCAAGACAAAGGTTGTAATTTCTGTTTCAAAGAGTATTTCCAAGGAAGATGCTATTGCTCTTGGAAGAGAGGCCATCGAAGATAAAATAACCGGAAATATAATCAAAGAAATTTATGTACCGGGAAGAATACTTAACTTTGTACAAAAATAAAAAGAGGTGTTTAGCAAATGGAATTTGAAACTCTTCAAAAAGATATGGTTGCAGCTATGAAAGCTCGAGATAAAGCCAGAAAGGATGCCATATCCTCTGTGATATCAGCAGTAAAAAAGGTTGCTATCGACGAAGGCTGCAGAGATAATATCACATCGGAGCTTGTGGATAAGGTAATTCTCAAGGAGCTGAAAAGCGTTAAGGAGCAGATAGATACATGCCCTGCTGAAAGAGCTGAGCTTAAGGCCGAATATCAATTCAGATATGATGTTATAAGCGAATATGCACCTAAGCTTATGTCGGAGGATGAGATCAAAGCATTTATAAACGAAAAGTTTGCTGATGTCGTTGCCACTAAGAATAAAGGAGCTATTATGAAATCTGTCATGCCTGCACTTAAGGGAAAAGCAGACGGAAAGATGATAAATAGTATAGTTGCAGAGCTTTGCAAATAATAAAAAAGAAAATGGAGAGGGTTCCGTAAGGAAGCCTCTCCATTTTCTTATGCAATGGATTGC
>CAVLAA010000028.1:0-19273 GCA_963660835.1 bacterium | reverse complement strand
TTTATTTTAATCCTGAAAATGACGGTGCGGCAAATACAGGAATATGTCAGATAACAGAAGGAGGAGAAACCAAGACATATGCATTTGATGCTAACGGAATCAATCTACGCATATCCGGAACACCTATCATAGACGGCAATAAATATTGGATAACTGTGGAGGGAAACTTAGGACAAGGCTGGCTCTATCTTGGGAACTGGAAGATGTATTTTGATACAGAAACCTATATTGCACGAACAGCTTTGGATGGTGTTACAGATATCGATGGAAAAAAGTATCTATTTAATGAAGATGGTGTAATGCAGACATTTGCCGGAACAACCATTGTAAACGGGAAAAAATATTGGTTTTCAACAGATGATGCATCTCTTAAGAGTGGATGGCTTACGCTTGGCAATTGGAAGCTTTACTTTGATACACAGACATACGAAGGAGCAACCGGAGTAAAGGAGATAGACGGAAAGAATTATATATTTGATAAAAACGGAGTAAATATAACAGGAGTCGGAACATTTTTATCAAATGGAAATAAATATTATATAGATTCTGACGGAAATGCAGTAACAGGCTGGGTAACGCTTGGCGATTGGAAGCTTTATTTTGATCCTGAAACAGGAATATGTGCAACAGGGATTACTACTGTAGAAGGAAAAACATATAACTTCAACTCGGACGGAATCTGCCTTGGAATATGGCTGGATGCAGGGAAGATCCTTGATGAGGATGAGATTGATCTTAATGATATTAGTATGTATTTTGGAAGCTATGAAATATCCGATGATATTTTTAAAAGGATATACGGTAAATCATATAAAACCTATTGCACAGTTCCAAGAAGTGATCTTAGGTATTTAAAGCTTCTGCATAGAGGCTTTGATGGGAAGATACATGTTGGCGAGCTGATGGTCAATAAGGCAATCGCAGATGAGATACTTGAGATATTTACGATATTATTCCAAAATGACTATCAGATCGAAAGTATGTATCTTGTTGATGATTTTAATGCAGATGACAGAATGTCAATAGATGCAAATAATACATCCGCATTTAATTTCAGAGCTGTAACAGATAACCCAAATGTCCTTTCATATCATGGTATGGGAGTAGCAATAGATATAAATCCGATAAATAATCCATTTATATGGCTCGAAAACGGCATATGGACATATGAGGACAGGGATGCTGGACTTTACTTGGATAGATATGCATCTGATGCAGCAAAAAGACATATGATAAATCATAATGATCTGTGCTATAAGCTTTTTACGGAAAGAGGATATACATGGGGCGGCGATTGGTATAGTCCGAAGGATTATCAGCATTTTGAAAAGGCTGTAGTTAATTATTCAATGTAACTGGCATATCATCACCATTTGCAGTGTAATATATAATCTTTATTTAAAGCTTGCATTTAAACCTTAAAAAATATATTGAAATTATAAAGAAAACGTAGCATAATAGAAAAGTCGTATTGCGACATAAAGTATGAAATATCCGGAATCATATGAAACCGGATATGGACTTGGTTCTGGAGAATCTCCGAAAAGGAGTGCCGAAGGTGCAAGGCGAAAGCTGAAACTCTCAGGCAAAAGGACAGAGCAGCATATATGTATGTTCAATCTTTGGAAGCTGAGTTTAATTTTACTCGGCTTTTTTCTTTTTCAGAATAAAGTCAAAATTAATTCAGTAAAGAGGGGTATTACAATGGAGTTATTCAACAGTATACTTGCATCAATTGACGATTTTGTCTGGGGAATACCGCTTATCGTCTTTATATTGGTCGTAGGTATTTTCATCACAGCAAGAGTAAAGCTTCTGCAGGTCAGACTTTTGCCCAAGGCGATAAAGGAGCTTTTTTCAAATGAAAAAAGCGGCAATGAAGGCGAAATATCAAGCTTTGCCGCATTGTGTACAGCACTTTCGGCAACTATCGGTACAGGAAATATAGTAGGTGTTGCAACTGCACTTGTATCCGGCGGTCCGGGAGCACTTTTTTGGATGTGGGTTGCAGCCTTTGTAGGAATGGCAACCAAATATGCCGAATGTCTTCTTGCTGTTAAGTTCCGTACAGTTGCTGAGGACGGACATATCGTCGGCGGACCTTTTTATTATATCGAAAAGGGTATGGGACCTAAGTGGAAATGGCTCGCAAAGCTTTTTGCATTCTTTGGTGTCTGCGTAGGACTTTTCGGAATAGGAACATTTACACAGATAAACGGAATCACAAGTGCTGTTAAGAATTTCTTTGATCCGGATATGACTTATTCTATTACATTATTCGGAACTCAGTATTCATGGGCAACAATTATAGCAGGCATTGTTCTTTCAATCATAGTTGCTCTTGTTATAATCGGCGGAATCCAGAGAATATCAGGAGTATCTCAGGTCGTAGTTCCGTTTATGGCGATTGCTTATGTAGTAACAGTGCTTATAATAATATTTACACATTTAAATGCAATACCGGCAGCATTCTGCTCAATCATCGAAGGAGCATTTGGATTAAGGGCAGCAGCAGGCGGAGCTATAGGTGCAATGTTTATGGCTATGCAGAAAGGTATAGCAAGAGGTATATTCTCAAATGAAGCCGGACTCGGAAGTGCACCGATCGCAGCTGCAGCAGCTCAGTCTGAATCTCCGGGACAGCAGGGTCTTATATCTATGCTCGGAACCTTCATAGACACAATAATAATCTGTACGATGACAGGCTTATCTATCATCATTGCAGGAACATGGAATATCGGTCTTGAAGGTGTAGCAGTAACATCACAGGCCTTCCAGGATACACTTCCTTTCCCGACTCAGGTATCTGCATTTATATTGATGATCTGCTTGGTATTCTTCGCTTTTACAACTATCCTTGGATGGGATTATTACAGTGAAAGATGTCTTGAATACCTTACAAACGGAAATCAAAAGGCTGTTAAAACATACAGATGGATATATATCATTGCTGTATTTATCGGACCGTATATGACAGTATCTGCAGTTTGGACTATTGCCGATATTTTCAACGGACTCATGGCAATACCTAACCTGATCGCTTTGATCGCACTTAACGGTGTTGTAGTTGCAGAGACAAAGTTGTATCTTAAACGAATTGGAAAATATAACGGAGAGGTTAAGATTAAACAAAAAAAATCTTGACAAGTTTTTTCGAAAGTATTACTTTAAGAGCAAGTTAATAATAAAACCGATGAAGCGGAGATAAAGCTGGTGATGCTCATACAGAGATTTCGGGATGCTGAGAACCGAGAAGAAAACAAGCCTTCAAATGGACCGCGGAGGGCACAGTCAAAGGTAGATCTACTGAGTATTCTGTGACGTGAAGGCATACGTCAGTTGCCAAAGATATGTTTGTATCTTGCAAAGTGTGTGTAATTTCACAAATCAAGGTGGCACCGCGGATAATGTTTATTCGTCCTTGACAATCGTTATGATTGTCAAGGACTTTTTTATTTGAAGATCGATCATTACGCAGCACAAATTTGCAAGCAGGATTAACTTTTTATATGGAGGAAGAAAGATGTTCAGACCAGGAAGAGAAGAAATTGAAGCGCTAGCCAAAGAAGGAAAATACAACGTAGTTCCTATTAGCTGTGAGATTTTATCAGACGATATCACTCCAATAGAGCTGATGCGCAAGCTGAAAAACGTATCGACACATTGCTACCTGCTTGAGTCAGCTGCAAAGCAGAACATATGGGGCAGATATACATTTCTGGGATTTGACCCTAAGCTTGAGATCACGTGCATAGACGGAAAGATGAAGGCCGGAGACTTAGAATTTGAAACATCAGATCCTTCGAAATTTATAAGAAAAATCCTCTCAGGATACAAAACACCGAAATTTGATTATCTGCCGTCATTTACAGGCGGACTTGTAGGCTATTTTTCATATGACTTTTTGGGATATGCAGAGCCAAAGGTCAGAGTAAAGGTCGAAGACAGCGAAAACTTCAAGGATATCGATCTGATGCTGTTCGATAAGGTCATTGCTTTTGATAACTTTGCACAGAAGCTTATCATAATAGCAAATATGTCACTTGATGATATAGAGACAGGCTATAATAAAGCAGTTTATGAGATAAAAAATATCATAAACCTTATCAGGAACGGCAAGAAAAAGATTGAAAAGCCCGGACATCTTTTAGGAAAAGCAACTCCTCTTTTTGATAAAGAAAGATACTGCGATATGGTCGAAAAGGGAAAGAGATATATCAAAGAGGGTGATATATTTCAGGTTGTATTATCAAACAGACTGAGTGCTCCGTATGAAGGAAGCCTGTTGAACGCGTACAGGATACTAAGGACAATAAATCCTTCACCTTATATGTTCTATTTCTCAGGAACAGATGTAGAGGTTGCCGGAGCGTCACCCGAAACACTGGTTAAATTGGAAGGCGGTGTTCTTCATACATTTCCTCTTGCAGGAACAAGGCCAAGAGGCAAAAGTGTTAAAGAAGACAAGGAAAATGAAGAAAGTCTTTTAAATGATGAAAAAGAGCTTGCAGAGCACAATATGCTTGTAGACCTCGGAAGAAACGATCTCGGAAGAATAAGTAAATTCGGATCTGTAGAGGTTGAAAAGCTTCATTGCATAGAAAGATATTCACATGTAATGCACATAGGCTCAGTTGTAAGAGGAGAGATAAGAGAAGAATATGATGCGCTCGATGCGATAAGTTCTGTTCTTCCGGCAGGAACACTTTCAGGTGCTCCGAAGATAAGAGCCTGTCAGATAATAGGTGAGCTCGAAAATAACAAAAGAGGTATATACGGCGGTGCGATCGGATATATCGGATTCAACGGAGACATGGATACCTGCATAGCAATAAGGATAGCCTACAAAAAGAACGGCAAGGTATTTGTGCGAAGCGGAGCAGGGATTGTTGCTGATTCTGTTCCGGAAAATGAATACAACGAATGCATAAACAAGGCGGCAGCTGTAGTTAAGGCTCTTGAGGAAGCGGAGGATATAGACAATGATATTACTGATAGATAATTATGACAGCTTTTCATATAATTTATACCAGTTTATCGGTGAGATCAATCCTGATATAAAGGTAATAAGAAACGACGAGATGACTATAGAGGAGATAGAAAGGCTTGCACCTGATCACATTATCATTTCACCGGGACCCGGAAGGCCGGAGGATGCAGGCATTATCATAGAAGCAGCAAAAACCATATGTCAAAGGATACCTACTCTTGGCGTATGTCTCGGACATCAGGCAATATGTGCTGCATATGGTGCAAAGGTAACATATGCAAGCAGGCTTATGCATGGCAAACAGTCGGAGGTCACACTTGACAACACCTGCGAGATTTTTAAGAATCTGCCCGATAAAACTTATGTTGCCAGATATCATTCACTTGCGGCAGATCCGGATACCATCCCTGAGTGCCTTAAAATAACATCACTTACGGATCAAAATGAAATAATGGCAGTAAAACACAGAGATCATCCTATATTTGGTGTTCAGTTCCATCCGGAATCTATCATGACACCGCTTGGAAAAGAGATGCTTAGAAATTTTATAGAGTTATAAAAGAAAGAGAAGAATATGATAAAGGAAGCAATAAAAAAAATAGTAGATAAACAGGACCTTACATATGATGAAGCATATGCCGTTATGAATGAAATCATGAACGGCGATACGACAGCCACACAGAATGCAGCATTTCTGGCTGCACTTTCAACCAAAAGTGCAAAGGCTGAGACTATAGATGAGATAAGCGGATGTGCAAATGCAATGCGTGAGCATGCAATAAAAGTCGAGCATGACATGGATGTTTTCGAGATAGTAGGAACAGGCGGAGACGGCTCATCAAGCTTTAATATCTCAACAACTGCTGCAATTGTATGTGCTGCAGGCGGCATAAAGGTAGCAAAGCACGGAAACAGAGCAGCATCCTCAAAATGCGGAACAGCGGACTGCCTTGAAGCATTAGGAGTAAATATCTCACTTGAGCCGCAAAAATGCACGGAGCTTTTACAAAATACCGGAATATGCTTTTTATTTGCTCAGAAATATCATACCTCGATGAAATATGTAGGCGCGATAAGAAAGGAACTGGGAATAAGAACCGTATTTAATATATTGGGGCCTATTACAAATCCTGCAAAGCCAACGTATCAGCTTCTTGGTGTATATGACGGAGAGCTTTGTGAAATCCTTGCAAAGGTACTTATAAATATCGGAGTTAAAAGAGGAATGGTAGTATATGGAGAGGATAAGCTCGATGAGATTTCATTAAGTGCTCCGACAAAGATATGTGAGTTTTCAGACGGCAATATCAAAACCTATGAGATAACACCGGAGCAGTTTGGCATGAAGCGCTGCAAAAAAGAAGATCTCGTAGGCGGTGAGCCGAAGGAAAATGCAGATATAACCAAGGCTATCTTAAATGGAGAAAAGGGCTTCAAAAGAGATGCGGTATTGCTGAATGCAGGCGCAGCATTTTATATAAATGAAAAGGCAGACAGCATTCAGGATGGGCTCGCTCTTGCGGCAGATATCATCGATTCAGGCAAGGCTTATGCCAAGCTTGAAGAATTTATAAAGGAGAGCAACAGATAATGAATATCCTTGATACGATCGCAGAATATTCAATGCTTAGGGCACAGACAGACAGGAAGGCTATCCCGTTAGACAGATTAAAGGAAAATATAGCTGTACAAAATGGCAAAAACCGAGGCTTTATGGAAGCACTAAAAAAACAGGGACTTAGCTTTATTTGTGAGATCAAGAAAGCATCGCCGTCAAAGGGTATCATTTCCGAGGATTTTCCTTATCTTGATATAGCAGGTGAGTATGAAAATGCAGGTGCTGACTGTGTATCATGCCTTACAGAACCCAAGTGGTTTAGAGGTTCGGATTTAATATTCAGACAGGTCAGAGACAAAATAAAAACACCTATGATAAGAAAGGATTTTATCGTAGATGAATATCAGATCTATCAGGCAAAATGCATGGGAGCGGATGCGATACTCCTTATATGTGCGATCCTGGATGATGAAAGACTTAGTTCATTTTTTAAGCTGGCATGTGAGCTTGAGCTTGATGTACTTGTCGAGGCTCATGATGAGGAAGAAATAAAGCGTGCATTAAATATAGGAGCAAGGATAATAGGAGTAAATAACCGAAATCTGAAAGATTTTTCAGTTGATTTTTCAAATGCGGTCAATCTCAGAAAGCTTATTCCATCCGATTGTGTTTATGTTGCCGAGAGCGGTGTAAAGACCATAGAGGATATAAAGAAAGTCAAGGAGATTGGAGCGGATGCGGTTCTTATAGGAGAAGCATTTATGCGCTCCGATGACAAAAAAACTCTTTTAAGGAAAATGAGGGAGGCCTGATGTCAGCAATAAAAATATGCGGCATATACAGAGCCGAGGATGCAGAGCCTGTCAACAGATATAAGCCTGATTATTTTGGGATGATCATAGATTTTCCAAAGTCACACAGGAGCATTTCAAAAAAAGAAGCAGCATTGCTTCGGAAGAAAATAGATGCAGATATCCCTGCGGTTGGCGTATTTGTAAACAAAGAACCTTCATATATAAAAGAATTTGTTGATGCAAAAATCATAGACATTGCACAGCTTCACGGTTCTGAGGACAATGACTATATCAGAAGGCTTAAGAGCCTTATATGCAGACCTGTATGGAAGGCATTTAAGATAAGAACAAGTAAGGATATAAGGGAAGCAATGCTTTCTGAAGCAGACCTTATAATCCTTGATAACGGATATGGGACAGGAGAAACCTTTGACTGGTCGCTTATACAGGATATAAAAAGACCATTTGCGCTTGCAGGAGGGATAAACCTCGAAAATATAAAAGGCGCACTTAATAGTATGAACCCATATCTTATAGATATATCATCAGGAGTCGAAACAGATAAGCTAAAAGACCCTGATAAAATTGAAAAAGCAGTAAAAGCGGTACATGATTTTGAAAGGAGACAGACATGTCAAAAGGACGTTTTGGTATTCACGGAGGACAATATATTCCGGAAACACTGATGAATGCCGTTACAGAGCTTGAAGAAGCCTATAATTATTATAAGAATGATAAAGGATTTAACGAAGAGCTTACAAAGATGCTGAACGAATATGCAGGAAGGCCTTCTTTATTATATTATGCCGAGCATATGACAAAGGATCTGAACGGAGCAAAGATATATTTAAAAAGAGAGGACTTAAATCATACAGGCTCTCACAAGATAAACAATGTTATAGGTCAGGCACTTCTTGCAAAAAAGATGGGAAAAACAAGGCTTATAGCGGAGACAGGTGCCGGACAGCACGGTGTTGCGACAGCTACCATAGCAGCTCTTCTTGGTATGGAGTGCGAGGTCTTTATGGGAAAAGAAGACACACAAAGACAGGCTCTTAATGTATACAGAATGAAGCTTCTTGGAGCAAAAGTAAATGCCGTTACATCAGGAACAGCTACTCTAAAGGATGCAGTATCTGAGACAATGAGAGAATGGACAAGCAGGATTTCAGATACTCATTATGTCTTAGGCTCTGTTATGGGACCCCATCCGTTTCCGACTATAGTGCGTGATTTTCAGGCAGTCATCTCAAGAGAGATAAAAAGCCAGATGCTTGAAAAGGAAGGAAGGCTTCCGGATGCGGTCATTGCCTGTGTAGGCGGCGGCTCAAATGCTATAGGAGCATTTTATCATTTTATTGAGGATAAGGATGTTCAGCTCATAGGCTGTGAGGCAGCAGGAAGAGGAATAGATACCTTCGAAACAGCTGCAACGATCTCAACAGGGCGAGAGGGAATCTTCCACGGAATGAAATCTTATTTCTGCCAGGACGAATTTGGACAGATAGCACCTGTATATTCTATTTCTGCAGGACTTGATTATCCGGGAATCGGACCGGAGCATGCACATCTGCATGATACAAAGAGAGCACAGTATGTGCCTGTTACGGATGATGAAGCAGTAAATGCATTTGAATATCTTTCAAGGATTGAGGGAGTCATACCTGCAATTGAGAGTGCGCATGCCGTAGCTCATGCAATGAAAATAGCTCCGCTTATGGATAAAGACAAGATAATAGTAATAAATATTTCAGGACGAGGCGATAAGGACGTTGCTGCGATCGCAAGATACAGAGGAGAGGAGATCTACGAATGAAAAAAATAGCTGATGCTTTTTCAAATGGAAAGGCTTTTATACCGTTTATCACCTGTGGTGATCCGAACCTTGAGACAACAGAGCAGCTGATAATAAAAATAGCCGAGTCTGGGGCGGATCTTATCGAGCTTGGGATTCCGTTTTCTGATCCTACAGCAGAGGGTCCTGTCATCCAGCAGGCAAATATCAGAGCCTTATCGGCAGGAGCTACAACAGATAAGATATTTGAAATGGTAGAAAGAGTAAACAAAAAGGTAGATGTTCCGCTTGTATTTATGACATATGCAAATGTGGTATTTTCTTACGGAACAGAGCGCTTTATAAAAAAAGCATCTGAAATAGGCATTGCAGGCCTTATACTTCCCGATGTTCCGTATGAAGAGAAGGAAGAGTTTGAGAGTGTATGTGCCAAATATGATATAGAGTTGGTTTCGCTCATAGCACCTACATCAAAGGACAGGATAGAGATGATAGCAAAGAATGCGAAAGGCTTCATATACTGCGTTTCATCTCTTGGTGTTACAGGTGTCAGAAGCAAATTTTCGACTAATATTGCAGATGTTGCCGCAAGCATCAAGGCAGCCTCAAAGGTTCCGTGTGCGATAGGCTTTGGAATCTCAACACCCGAGCAGGCAAAGGAAATGTCAAAATATGCAGACGGCGTGATCGTAGGCTCGGCGATCGTAAAGCTCATTGCAAAATATGCAGAAGATGCAGCAGAGCCTGTTTGTGACTATGTAAAAGACATGAAAAAAGCTATTATGTAATCCAATTATTAAAATCTCCCCTTGTTTTTTTGGCAAGGGGAGATTATTATGCTGTTGTTAGGCATTTTTATTGAACTTAATGATTAAATAATTTGACAGAGGTTATAGAAATGGAAAAAAAGACAACAGTACTTATGATCATGGATGGATATGGCTTAAGCAAAAACAAAGAGCACAATGCAGTTGCAGAGGCTAAGACTCCAGTGATCGACAATCTTATGAAAACTTGTCCGTTTGCAGAAGGACAGGCCAGCGGACTTGCAGTAGGTCTTCCTGAAGGACAGATGGGTAATTCAGAGGTTGGCCATCTCAACATGGGTGCCGGAAGGATCGTATATCAGGAGCTTACAAGGATCACAAAATCCATACAGGACGGAGATTTCTTTGAAAATCCTGAGCTTTTATATGCTATTGACAATGTCAGAGTAAACGATTCGGCTCTTCATCTTTACGGACTCCTTTCAGATGGCGGAGTGCATAGTCATATAACACATCTCTTTGGACTTCTCGAGCTTGCCAAAAAGCAGGGCGTAAAGAAAGTATATGTTCATTGCTTCCTTGACGGAAGAGATACACCGCCTGAATCAGGAAAGCATTTCGTTGAAGAGCTTCAGGAGGAAATGCATAAGCTTGGAGTAGGTGAGATTGCAACTATTTCAGGAAGATATTATGCAATGGACAGAGACAATCGCTGGGACAGAGTAGAGAAGGCATACAAGGCACTTACTCTTTCAGAGGGAGAAAACGGCGGAGAGGATCCGGCAGCTGCAGTTCAGGATTCTTACGACAAAGAGGTTACAGATGAGTTCATGCTTCCTACAGTTATGTATAAGGATGGAAAGCCTGTAGCTAAGATCGAGGAAAATGATTCTATAATCTTCTTTAATTTCAGACCTGACAGAGCAAGAGAGATCACAAGAGCATTTTGTGATCCTGCATTTAAAGGCTTTGACAGAGGCGAGAGAATGAAGCTCGTATATGTATGCTTCACAGATTATGATGATACTATTCCGAATAAAAGCGTAGCCTTTAAAAAGGAAGAGATCAAAAATACATTCGGACAGTTCCTTGCAGCACACAACATGACACAGGCGCGCATCGCAGAGACAGAAAAATATGCCCATGTAACATTCTTCTTTAACGGAGGAGTTGAAGAGCCAAATAAAGGAGAGGACAGGATCCTTGTTCCTTCACCTAAGGTTGCTACATATGATCTTCAGCCTGAGATGAGTGCAAATACTGTTTGCGATAAACTTGTAGAGGCAATAGATTCTCACAAATATGACGTTATAATCATCAACTTTGCAAATCCGGATATGGTCGGACATACAGGAGTTGAAGGTGCAGCTATAAAGGCAATAGAAACTGTAGATGCCTGTGTAGGAAGAACAGTTGATGCCATAAAGAAAAATGACGGTGTTATGTTTATCTGTGCAGATCACGGAAATGCAGAGACAATGTATGATGAGACAACAGGTGCAGCATTTACAGCACATACAACAAATCCTGTTCCGTTTATACTTGTAAATGCCGATCCTTCATACAAGCTCGATGAAGGCGGAAAGCTTTGCGACATCGTTCCTACTCTTATAGACCTTATGGGAATGGAAAAGCCTGAAGAAATGACAGGCAGATCTCTTCTTATCAAATAAATAGCTTGCAATAGCACATATGCTATGCTAATATAAATCCAAGCGACCACAGGAGGCTAAGTGGATTAATGGATATCTTAAAGACAATTTTAACAATATTATTTGCTATAGACAGCGTTGCTATCGTTATAGTAGTGCTTATGCAGCAGGGAAAGGGTCAGGGACTTGGCGCTTTAGCAGGCAGCATGACAGCAGATACTTACTGGGGAAAGAATAAAGGCCGTTCAAAGGAAGGAAATCTCAAAAAGATAACAAGGATTTTAGTTATTGCTTTCTTTGCACTTGCTATTCTTCTTAATATCAATATCGGTTAAGTAAAAGACTGCTGCTTTTGGCGGCAGTCTTTTTTGGAAAATAAAATGGCAAAAGAAAACGGAACAAAGCTTATAGCTAATAACAAAAAAGCATTTCATGATTACTTTATTGAGGACACCTATGAAGCCGGCATTGCTCTTAAAGGAACTGAAGTAAAGTCACTTAGGATGGGCAAATGCTCTATAAAGGAGTCATTTTTAAGGATCGAAAACAATGAAGTCTATATATATGGCATGCATATCAGTCCATATGAAAAAGGCAATATATTCAATAGGGATCCGTTAAGAGTCAGGAAGCTGCTGCTCCATAAGGATGAGATCAGAAAGCTTCAGGGCAAGATAACCGAAAAGGGTTATACACTTGTACCTATAAAGGTATATTTCAGCAAGTCGCTTGTTAAAGTAGAGATCGCTCTTGCAAAAGGCAAAAAGCTTTATGATAAGAGAGATTCGATCGCAAAGAAAGATCAAAGAAGAGAAGCAGAACGAGAGTTCAAGGTAAAAAACCTCTATTGATCTATTCATTTATTCGTTATTAATCGCAAAACCTACATCTAACCCTTAGGGCTTGTAAAGGTTTCGACGGGGGTTTTGAAGTTTGGGAAGCCATCCGCGGATTTCGGGACCGCGTTACCAACCTGGAAACTAAATATAAACGCAGATAATAACGAATTTGCATTAGCAGCGTAAGCTGCCTGTCGTAATTTAAGCGTCCTGCAGCTTTTATTACGGCATCATTAAAACAGCAGGGAACTTCATCTCCTAAGCTTTGCGGAGAAGGAAGATCTTATGAAGCTACCAAGGATTTCAGCCTGTCATTTGGCGGATATCCAAGGGAATCTCAATAAAATGACTGCGATGGGAGATGCCTGAATGAATAGGCTTTCGGACGCGGGTTCGATTCCCGCCAGGTCCACTTTAGTGGAATTTTTAATTAAAAAAGTCACATCACAGAGGTTCTGAGATGTGATTTTTTTTTAACATTAAAGCCACGGACAGCAGCTGTAAGAACAGGAGGAAATTCAATGAAAAGCAGAATAATATCTGAAGATATAATACGGGCATATCAGCAATATCTTATAGAAGAAGAAAAAAGCACGGCTACCGTTGAGAAATACTTGCGGGATGTCCGGGCTTTTTATTGTTATACACAAAATGAAGAGATCACAAAGGAAGCAGTAATAAGATATAAAAAGGAGCTTCAGGCAAAAGGCTATGCCACGCGGTCGATAAATTCCATGCTTGCAGCTATAAACAGCTTCCTTATATATATGGGATGGTCTGAATGTCGTGTGAAAATCCTTAAGCTTCAAAAGCAGATATACTGCGCTAAGGATAAGGAACTGACGAAGTCAGAATACGAACGCCTTTTAAAGGCTGCAAATAAAAATGTGAAGCTGAGACTTGTGATGCAGACCATATGCTCAAGCGGCATACGTGTATCTGAGCTGAGATTTTTTACTGTAGATGCTGTAAGACATGGAGAGATAACAGTGAACTGCAAGGGAAAGACACGGATAATTTTGATCCCGGGCAAGCTTAGAAAGCTTTTGCTTTGTTTTGCATCAGCCAATGGAATAAAAAAAGGAATGATTTTTTTAACAAAAAAAGGAATGCCGTTAAACAGAAAGATGATATGGGCATTGATGAAGGGACTTTGCAAAAAGGCAGGAGTGAAGTCCTGCAAGGTATTTCCTCATAATCTCAGAAAGCTTTTTGCAAGAACCTTTTACAGGGTAGAAGGAGATATTGCAAAGCTTGCGGATGTTTTGGGACACAGCAGTATCGAGACGACCAGAATATATATAATGTCAAGCGGAATCGAGCACCAAAGAAAGATAGAAATGCTGGGGCTTTTATAGATGCTCAAACGAAACTAGTGAAAGCACGATTCTTGCGTGAAGTCTTATTGTACAAAAAACTGACATAATTCACATTATGTCTTATAGATACCTCGTACATTAATTATTTATAAGGTTATCACAGTTTGTTCACACTTGCAATAAAAATATTAGCATTTACTAAAATAACATCTATTTTATATCTTATATGAAATGTCGTATTTTTTGATATAACAACAACACAAAAGCACCACCTTTACAAATCTGAAAAGTTTTTAAAGATGGTGTTTATTAAAGTTCGAAAAATTTCTTCTATAAATAAAAACTTTTATGCTTCAAAATCGCAATATTTTTCCTATATCGATAACATCAGGGTAATTTTCAATACATCAGACATCTCCTACAGATAGATATATAGACATAATGTGAATTATGTCATTTGCAGGCTTATATCTATAACTTTTATGCGCTTTAGGGTGCTTAAAAATATGAGGAGGTATTTTGATGAACAAGAGAAGCGGGAAAATGAAAGGATTTTCCAAAAGGCTGATTGCTTTGCTTTTATGCTGTGTCTGTCTGATAGCTATAGGGCCTATATCTGCGATAGCCCTGGAAACTGATTCATCTGCTGCGGAAAATGTAAGCACAGAAAGTCAGACGGATGAAATTGTACCCTCATCTGAAATAGAGGCTGCAGAAGCCACAGTCACGCCAACCTTTTACGATGAGCTTATGGCTGCATCAAGCAATCAGAGCATATATGAGCTGATTGCGGACGATGCAAATTATGATAAGGCTTCAGCGCTTACAGTAGAACAGGTATACAGCGTACGAGATTATGTCATGTCTTTGGAAGATGACGGATATAAGGAAATTCTAGTACAAACCTTGAATGAGCTTCTGAAGTATATGGGCGAAAATGTTGATTCGGAATACAGTACAGAATTGTGCGGTGAACTTAATCCAAGCAGGTATAATTCTTCGGTTAAGGTTTACTGGGACACAATTACATCGCTTAGTCAGTCTGCATCTTCTAAAAATGGTGCAAATGTTGAAAATGTTACATTGGGTAGCAGCCAAGTAACATGGGGATACGCTGAAAATACATCGTGGTCTGGTGGAACAAGTCTTTCCACGTATTTTCCTAATGCATCTGCTAATAATATGAAAGATGCGACAATGAGTATCACAGCTAAGACCGGTTATTATGTTACCGGTATTGTTGTTGCATGTGCACCGACACCGGGTAGCAATAAGCTTTCTCCATTTAAATGTGGTACGTGGTCAGAAGGAAACGAGTTTATTGAGAATTTTAATTTGACTAATTCTGATTATTCTGATGGCAAGTATACACTGTCCTTCGATATCAGCAGCTTGTATTTTAGTCATGATGGAGGAACCGCTCCGACAGGTTACTTTATTCTTATAACGACTGCCAAGGTACCTACTCCACTGTATATAGAGTACAACTATGGCAACGTTGCCGACTTTCTGACTATAGATTCAGATTCTGAATTCTCTGGTTCGACATGGACAGTTGCTGATAGCGGGAATAATTACGGCACAGGTTCTATGTATACAAGCGGTGTTCTGACCTCTGATACGCAATTTGCTTATCAGTATCCAAACGATGATACTAGCGCGATTGCAACCTGGTCACACAAAGCAAATACGATTTCAGATGCTGCAAAGGCTGAAGCAGCTGCGGCAGGATATTATTTTGCAGGATGGGACGTAACCTGGTACAACGATTGCTCCGTTACAGCATCAAAGGAATATAACAACAATTATACAATGAACTTTAGCAATGAATATATGACAGGCTCATATAATCCGGGAGATGATGTACAGCTTCCGACAAATGCAAAACTTGTAGCTAAATGGCTTCCTATAAGTCTCAAGGTTACTAAGACTGTAGAGGGACTGTCAAATATATCGGAGTTTTCAAGCCACACTAATACATTTAAGCTGACACTTCAAAATCAGCAAAGCGGTGAATTTGTAACATTAAATACCACAGATTACGTGATTACAGGTGACGGAACATTAACATATACTTTTGCGGCATCAGGCAGTGATGTATCACAGAAGATAACACCCGGAACATACAAGGTAGTTGAGGATGGAAAGTATGACCTTTATGGAACTACAAGCAATGCATACTGCACTACTACATATCCGATAGAAACAGTAGAAGTGACAGCAGATGACACTGTTAAAGAGCTTCAGGTATTAAATAAATACAGTGAAACACCTGCAGCCTACAATCTGACTGTAAAGAAAACAATTTCAGGAAATATGCAGGATCCAAGCGCTAAGTTCAATTTCACAGTTACATATAACGGTGAGACAAGTACATTCCAGCTTGGAAAGAATGAGATTAATACGATTTCTATTCCTGTAGGAGCTGCTGTCAGCGTTACAGAGGACAAGGCAGGATATACATATTCTCTGAAAGCTGTAACACCTAGTGAGCTTGCATATACAAGCCTTGAAAATGGTATTTCATTTACTATGCCGTCAAGTGATGTATCGGTAGAGATAGATAACAGCAAAGAAATTACTATTGATACCGGAATCTTTTTGGATAAGCTTCCTTATATTTTGATCATTGTATTTGTGGCAGGCGGTGCTTTGCTTATGATCAGAAGAAATAAAAAATACAGGGCTTAATTAAGAAGGTAATCAAATAATGGCAGGAAAAAAACAAACTGCAGCTGCCCCGGATGAAAAAAGATCCGGCAGAGCATATGAAAAAAATACATCAATTAAAGGCAAATTGCTCAATCATGAGCAGGAAAATATACAAAGGTGGCTGAAGCAGGTCCGTTTCAAAAAAACATTGTTTGGCGGTGTTGATGAAGCAGATGTTTGGAAAAAAATTGCCGAATTAAACGAAATGTATGAAGCTGCACTTTCGGCTGAACGTGCAAGATATGATGCTTTGCTTACTGAGCGTGCCGGATTCAGCCAGGCGGAATTGTATCATCTGTTCAGCAGTAAACGGAAGGAACAGTGATGAAAAGCTCTAATAAACGCCAAACAAATGAAAGCATTATTACAGACCGCAAAAACCGAGTTTTGGACAGACAGAGCGGTATAAGACTCATATTTCGCATAGCAATGCTTGTTCTTGTCTTTTGGCTGCTGTTTTCATATGTATTTATTTTAAAACCGGTAAGCGGAAATGACATGTTCCCTGCAATAAAGGACGGAGATGTGGCTTTCGGATTCAGACTTGAGCAGCAATATTCAAAGGACGACGTAGTTATCTACAGTGCGGACGGCAAAACCTATATAGGACGTATAGCAGCAGGAGCATCTGATGTTGTGACAATAGATGAAAGCGGAACGCTTGTTGTAAACGGAACAGTACAAAGCGGAGAGATCATGTATCCGACATATCCAAAGGATAATGATAGTCTTACATATCCGTACAGAGTTCCGGATGGCTGCGTATTTATCCTTGGTGATTACAGAACTCAGGCAACTGACAGCCGTGATCTCGGCGCCATAGCCTTAAGTGATATACAAGGTAAGATCATCACTATCCTAAGAAGAAGAGGGATATAAAACGTTATTGGTACAATGATTTGATAGTTCATAAATCATTATATAAAAAAACATATAAATTTCAGGAGGAGTAATTCAATGAAGAAAAACAAAGCAACAAAAATTTTATCTGTAGCTCTTGCATCTACTGTTGTACTTGGAATGAGCACAACTGCATTTGCGGTAACTGAAAGGCTTGAGGGATATTCAAAAACCTATAAGCTTACAAATGAAGGCACTGTAAGTCCGGCGGAGACATTTGGATTTACATATACCGCAGATCATGCAACAAATACCAGCACACCCCTTACTGCTGACGAGATGCCTCAACTCAGTACTTCAACATTAAGTTTTGCAAAAGGAGCAGCTACATTAGATGGTTATACAGACACCATACCTGTTTTTCTTTTGAATGTTAAATGGCCTAGTGTTGGTGTTTACTACTATAGGGTAAACGAGGTTGCAGGAAATACAGCAGGTGTTACATATGACGATAGACAGGCATGGTTAAAGGTTACTGTTGCTTATAATGAAGATGAAGGTACAAATTATGTAGCATTTGTTACATTAAATCTCGCTGATGAAGATGGAGATGGTATCACAGACGATAAGACAGCAGGTTTTGAAAATGTATATTCAGCAGGAGAATTACAGATTACAAAACAGGTTACAGGTAACTTAGGAGATAGGAATGCTTACTTCGATGTTACTGTTACTTTAAAAGGTGAGGAAGGAAAGACATATGAGGACTCTTATGAAGTAGGTGAACTTAGCGATGATTCAAATCCGGATTCTATTGTGATAGGTGAGCCAACTACATTCCATATCAAGCATGGTGAGACTATAGATATCGGGAATCTTCCTTACGGCGTAACTTATACAGTAGCCGAGGCTGATTATACTGCAGCTGATAAGGGTGGATATGATACAGCAAATTATGTCTACTCTGATGAAAATAAGAAAATTGATTCAGCTTTAGATACTGTAACAATTGAAAATAATAAGGGAGTAGATGTTGATACAGGTATCACAATGAATTCTATGCCTTATATCATCGTATTGGCAGCAGCAGGCATCGGAATTGTAGTTTTCTTCTCAAGAAAGCGTATGATGCGTAAATAATCAAAGCAAGTTTTGAGGATTGCATACAGTAATCCTCATGCTGTCCGGGGCGAACAGTCCCGGGCAGCATGGAAGCAGCAGAAAGGAGTGCGGCGCATTTAGTACCGGAAATAAGATGGCAAGATGGATTCTGAAGGCTGCTAACTCTGTTATTAATCTTATCATTATCGTTTGTCTGTTTGCGGCAGGCATTTATGCAGCCTATGCGCTATGGGACAACAACAGGATATATTCTGCCGCGAGTGATGTTCAGGCAGATATGATAAAGCTGAAGCCTGTTGCCGACAAGGACGGAAGAGCCTCATTTGAAGAGCTTATGGCGATAAACCCTGACGTCTGTGCATGGCTTACACTTGATAATACACAAATTGATTATCCTGTTCTACAGGGCAGTACAAATTTAACTTATATAAATCACGATGTATACGGCAATTTTGCACTTGCCGGAAGCATATATCTGGATTCCAGAAACAAAAAGGATTTTTCAGATAAATACTCATTGCTGTATGGACACCATATGGCAAACAGCAAAATGTTCGGAGATCTTGATCTTTATAAGGATCAGACATTCTTCGAAAACAATTCCTCGGGAATACTGATACTTCCCGACAAAACCTATAAATTAGAAATCTTTGCCTGCCTGTTGGCTGAGGCCGGAGAGGAAACTATCTTCGACCCGGAAAAGTGGCAGGATGATATAGATGGATTGCTTTCTTATGTTAAGGGAAATAACCTTTATATACGTGAGAGTGCGATCGATAAGCTTGATCAGATGGACGAGCCTAAGATTTTGGCAATGTCCACCTGCTCTTCAGAATTTACAGATGCAAGAACAATCATTCTGGCTGTGATGGAACCCTACCAGGC
>CAVLAA010000027.1:0-19307 GCA_963660835.1 bacterium | reverse complement strand
GTCACGCTTACTTGGAAGATCATGTATGTGGTTTTGAAGGTATGATACTTCAAAAAGAACGGTAAATTAATATCGTTCTTTTTTTTATGCAATAAGCCTTCATGCAGAAACTGTGTCTGCATGAAGGCTTATAAAAAGGTAGTGCCGCAGTCAAATAGACATGCGATACTACCTTTTGGTTAATATTGATTTTTTTATTTTTTGATAATTTCATCTGAATCAAGGACAATAGTAAATGGACCATCATTTAAAAGCTCAACCTGCATATCTGCACCAAAGATTCCTTTTTGGATATTAGAAATATATTTTCCGGCTTCTCTTAAAATGTATTCATATAGAGGCTCTGCAAGCTCAGGCTTGCCTGCATTTATAAAGCTTGGCCGGTTGCCCTTTTTGCAGTCGGCATAAAGCGTAAATTGAGAGATCATAAGCAGTTCTCCGTTTACATCAGCAAGAGAAAGATTGGTTTTTCCGCTCTCATCCTCAAATATACGAAGGCCACATAGCTTCTTAACCATTTTATCGGCTATTTCTTCTGTATCAGTGCCTGCAATGCCACATAAAACAAGAAGACCATTGCCAATGCTGCCTTCTAATTTATTGTCTACAGTTACTGATGCGTGCTTTACACGCTGTATAACAAATTTCATAATAGAGACCTTATGATTTATATACGCGATTATCCTTAATAGGATGGGCTTTAGGATATTCGCCATCAACATAACCAAGGGCACAGTGTCCGATGCCTTCATATTCATCATCGATACCAAGAGATTTAAGAAGTTCCTTGCCCCAATCAGATTCAAACTCTTCTTTTGCTCGATGTATCCAGCAGCTGCCGATACCGAGGTCATGCGCTGCAAGCATGAGGTTACCCATTACAAGACTGCCGTCATAAACTTTGTTAGGCCAATCCTTTTTTGCAAGGACAATAAGCATGTCAGGTGCTCCGTAGAAAGGATCAAAGCCTTTTTCCCAGCCGCCTATTTCGGCATTCATTTCAACAATCTTGTTATGTATCTTCTCATCAGTTACCTGAATTATGATAGTGTTCTGTTTGCTCATTCCATTTGCGGCATACAGGCCTGCTTCTATTATCTGATCGATAATATCCTGTGGAACGTGCTCAGGTTTATATTTTCTTATGCTGCGTCTTGATTTGATCTTGTCTAATACTTCGCTCATAAATTTTCTCCTTATAGATAAAATGTCATGCCCTAAAATTATAGCAATATGCTTAAATTTAGGTTAGCGGATATACAAAACAAGGCGGTCAAATGACCACCTTGTTCTACTGCCGGTGGTGGGACTCGAACCCACACACCCTTGCGGATAACAGATTTTGAGTCTGTCTCGTCTGCCAATTCCGACACACCGGCTTATTCACACGCTTATATAGCTTAACATAAAAGGAAAATAAAAGCAATATAAAGCTTTTATTTCCCTGATATTTTTCTGCTTTTTAATAAAGCAAATTAATTCTGTCTGAAATTATTATTTTAAGCAATCAGAATAATCAACAAGCGTAACACCGATTGCTTCATCCTTTATAACCGTAGGATCTTCACCCTTGGCATATGCTTCCTGAAGAAGCTCCTCAAGCGATCTTGCAGGAATAGCAATTTCAATTTCTGAAGCAGGTATATCGGTGACATCATTCTCTTCAGGAATTGGTGCCGGAGAAGGCTCTTCGCTGTGAGGAGTTTGATTCATTCGTTCGTTTTCAAGAACATTTTCGAGAGCATTTCCGATATCTGAAAGTTCTGATGTATTATCAATAGAAGGTAGATCAAAACTTTTCTTGGATGATCCTTCTGAATGTGCATCATCTGAAGGCTCTTCACCTTGAATTAATTCTTTTATGGTTTTCTTTTTAGCCTTGTTTTGAGTTGAAACATCCTTTGCTTTGAAAGAAGGTTCATCGTCTAAGAACTCTTCGTCATTGGAGGAATCTTCATATTGCGCATCGGCTTTATCAGCTTCATCTTCATCATCTAAATTATCAGCAGGCTCAAGGATCAACTCAGGATTTTCGAGTTCTTCATCAAGCGGAACTGTATCTGATGGCGTGGAATTGTTCTCCTCATCCATAATATCCTTTATAGGAGGAATAGTAATAGTTCCAAGCTCATCCAGTGCACTTGGCTTTTGCTGGCTTGTAGCGAGATTTCTGAAGTATTCGCGGTCAACCTCAGCATCCTCTTCATCGTCTATTTTCTGCGATTTTCTGCAAAGTATCTCAGATATAATAAAGAGAATAACCAGAAGAACAACTCCAAGGCCAAGGATTATAAGGCCTTCAGTGCTTTGCAGTGCAATAACGATATATCCAATAAAAGGAATTACAAAAAGCTTTTTGGAAGCGGTTCGTCTAAGGGTTATGTTTTTAACATCTGATGTATCAGAGGATTTAACCGAAAGAACACCGGTTGATGTATCAATAGCTGTAACCTCATAGAGATATGTTTCATTGTCTGAATTGCTTATGATCGTATCACCAATTGCAAGATCATCCAGAGAAACTCGTGAGCCGTATGCAACAGAACCGACCTGCATATTTGTAGCTGAGTCGGAATCAGCTACAACAGTCGTGATTCCTAAGAGCGGTGGAACGAAAAGTGCAACTAGTGAAGCTATGAACACTATAATGAGAATGTTCATTATTACTTTGAATAGCTTTGCCATATGATCTCCTTTTTAAACTGCCCTTTATGGGTTATCTGATAATTATATTATCACATACTGATTTATTATAGCCTAATTGAATTATCAATGCAAGTAAAGCACTAAAAGAATATGAGCATATAGGAGATTTAAAAGTAAATTTTGATTGCAAGTAATGCACTAAAAGATTATTATGAATCCGGAAGTTAAAAAGATATATTAAAGGTGATCATATGAGTTCAAGAAGAAAAAAGAAAAAGAAGGCCAATATGATAGTTGTTCTGGCTGTTATATGCCTGGCGATAATCGTGGCAATAATAGGCATATTGGTATCTGCAAAGAGTAGTGACGGCAGTGCAGCAAGCAGTGATGCAGCAAGCAGCAGTGCAGTTAGCAGGACAGCAAGTATTTCAGTAAGTAATACGAGTGAAGAACCTTATACGGAACAGCCTACTCCGACGGCAGAGCCTACGCCTTATGTCAGCTGTGATATATCTGCAGAGTCTATTATAAGCAATTATGCATATATGATACGAGTATCTGACGGTCAGGTTATGGTTGACAAAAATGCAGACAGTATGATGTATCCTGCGTCGATGACAAAGGTCATGACAGCACTTATTGCTATTGAAAACCTACCGGATTTGGATGAACAGATTACTATTACATCAGATATGGTATATCCTTTTTATGAGCAGGAGGCCTCTATGGCAGGCTTTTGTGAGGGAGAAATAGTTACTGTAAGAGATTTGTTATACGGTATTTTGCTGCCTTCAGGAGCAGATGCCTGTGCTGCAATATCGACGAGAGTTGCAGGCACAGAGAGCGCATTTGTTGATCTGATGAATCAAAAGGCTGCAGAGTTGGGACTTACAGGAACGCATTTTTCAAATTGTACAGGTTTACATTCTGAGGATCATTATATGACATGTAGGGATATGGCAAAGCTGTTTGAAGCAGCTATCCAAAATCCTACATTTAAGGAAATTATCACTGCTCATGATTACACATGTCCGGCAGACGACTATTATCCGGAAGGACTCTGCTTCAGCAGTACGATGTTTAAAAGCCTGACAAGTGACACCTTAAGCAATGGAGCGGTTATAATGGGTGGAAAAACCGGAACGACCGATGAGGCAGGATATTGCCTTACAAGCTTTGCACAGTACAATAATGAAATTTATATCCTGGTCACCAGCGGAGCGATGATGGATGATACAGGTGAGCATTACAATATCGCAGATGCATGCTCTATTTACGGAGCATTGAGACAATGAACTACACATATATACTGAAGTGTTCGGATGGAACCTATTATACAGGATGGACAAATGATCTTGAAAAGAGATTGGATGCACACAACAGTAAAAAAGGAGCAAAATATACAAAGGCAAGACTTCCGGTAGAGCTTGTTTATTATGAGAAATTCGAAGATAAGACAGATGCACAAAAAAGAGAATATGCTATAAAAAGATTAACAAGAGCTCAAAAAGAAATGCTTATCAAATGCTGCCAGGATTAAAGGACAGCATCTGATAAGCATAATTTTTCTAATTCATCATAGGTTTCTATGGAATTTATTTTTCCACGGAGTTTAGCAGCATTTCGAAAGCCCTTAAGATACCAAGCGGCATGGCTTCGCATCTGCCTTATTCCCATATATTCACCATTTGCTTCAGAAAGTGCTTTGGCGTGCATTAGGAGCGTCGAGATTATCTCATTGGTTGTAGGCTTGGCGATCGTTTCTCCTGTTTTTAGATATTCGATGATCTCTTCAAATATCCAGGGATTTCCCATTGCAGCACGTCCGATCATAAGCCCATCGCAGCCGGTTTCATCGAGCATTCGTCTTGCACTTTTTCCGTCTGTAATATCGCCATTTCCGAATACAGGGATTTTTACGGCAGCCTTGACATTTTTTATTATATTTAAATCGGCCCTTCCTGAGTAATATTGCTCACGGGTCCGTCCATGTACCGTTATGGCGCTTACACCACAGTCTTCAGCAAGTTTTGCTACGTCTGCGGCATTTAGATTTTCTGAATTAAATCCGGCACGTATTTTGACTGTTACAGGCTTACCTGCAGATGATACAAGAGCTGTTAATGCTGCCTTGGCAGAAGATAAGTCCTTCATCAGAGCTGAGCCCTCACCGTTTTTTACTACTTTAGGGACAGGACAGCCCATATTAAAATCTACAATATCAAATGAAGCATCCTTAAGCATATGACAGGCCTCGGAGATGCTTTGTGGATCACTTCCGAATAACTGCATTGCAGAAGGGTGCTCATTTTTGTCTGTCCTAATAAGGGCAGCTGTATTTTTATTTTTGTATACAACGGCCTTTGCACTTACCATTTCGGTACATACAAGACCTGCACCGTGTTCCCTGCAGATGCTCCGGAAAACATGATCCGTTACACCTGCAAGAGGAGCCAGAGCTACAGGAACGTCAATTTTAACGTTGCCTATTTTAATAGGTTCAAGCATTTGGAATATCCTTTAAAAGTTCTTCGGGAAGATCTCCCTCAATAAATATCCTGTAATAAAGTTCAAGAGATTTAAACAGCTCCTGTTTATCTTTCGTAAGCTGTTTTATCTTTAGCTCAGCGCCTATTTCATCGTACATAAAATCATTTTCTGCTGAGCTTGTTTTTAAAAGCAGATTTCCATCATCATCGAATTCAACAGTAAGAATGCCGCTTATTTCAGCAGTGTAAAGAACACACATGATCTGAAGCTCGTCTTTGATCTGCGATGGAAGATTCTGAAAATCCGGATTAAGATAATATTTTTGCTCATATGCGTTTGCACCGCAAAGAACCATATCTGACCTCCTATATTGCACCGAGAGTAGCAGCCATCACAGCTTTTATGGTATGCATACGATTTTCTGCCTCGTCGAAAACCTTAGACTGCTTTGATTTGAAGACTTCATCAGAAACCTCCATTTCGGTAATTCCGAATTTTTCGGATATTTTTTTACCGATTCCGGTGCAGGTATCATGAAATGAAGGCAGGCAGTGAAGGAATATGGCGTTTGGATTAGCAAGCTCCATTATTTCAGTGGTAACCTTATAATGAGAAAGATCATTGATTCGCTGTTCCCAGACTTCATCAGGCTCTCCCATTGAAACCCAGACATCTGTATAGATGATATCTGCATTTCTTACAGCAGGAACTATCTGTTCTGTAAGAGTTATTGAGCCTTTGCTTTCCTCGCAATATTCTTCACATTGCTCAACAAGTGCCGGATCAGGGAAATACTCCTTAGGAGCACAAGCTGTAAAATGAAGTCCAAGCTTAGAGCATACAACCATCAGGGAATTTCCGGTATTGTATCTTGCATCACCCATGTAAACAAGCTTGAGTCCTTCGAGCTTGTTGAAGTTTTCATAAACAGTAAGCATATCTGCAAGCATCTGAGTCGGATGATATTCGTTTGTAAGGCCATTCCAAACAGGAACAGAAGAGTATTTGGCAAGCTCTTCAACTATTTCCTGACCAAATCCGCGGTATTCGATACCGTCAAACATTCGGCACAGAACCTGAGCTGTATCAGCGATGCTTTCTTTTTTGCCTATCTGGGAAGCATCTGGATCGAGGTATGTGCTGCCCATACCTAAGTCATGGGCAGCCACCTCAAATGCACATCTCGTACGTGTGCTTGTTTTTTCAAATATAAGTGCAACATTTTTTCCACGAAGAGTATCTGTCAAAATACCCTTCTTCTTTTTTTTCTTGTAATCAGCTGCAAGAGATATAAGATATAAGATCTCTTCCTTTGTAAAATCCTTTAGAGTTAAGAAATCGCGTCCTTTTAAATTCATTTTATTCTCTCTTTTCAATATATAATGCTGGTTTATAGATCATAAAGTGATGCATCGGTAGGTCTCTTTGCATCAAATACGGATGCGGCATCGATCAGATCGCTTACTTTATCATTTCCGCCGTAAACAGCTTCCCACAATCTGTATCCATCAAGATTCCTTCGACCCATTCTCAGGTATTCATCCTCAATCTGTACAAAGTACTGAGATGAATCTACATTACAGTAGATATTGAAGCCCTGGCTCTTTAAGTACTGGAATTTATCTGTTGAAGCATAATCTTCATTCCAAGCAGCCAGATCCTGACCATGAGCAAATATGATAATATCTGTATCGCCTATAAGAGGCTTAACATAATCGAGCCATTTCTGAGTATCTGTCTGCAGAGATTCAAGACTTGCATCGCCTATGCGGATATGTCCCCATGTATGGCTTGCAAATGTCCAGCCGTCAGCCTTGATGCAGTCGGCAACCTGTTTAGCCTGCTCACATTCTGCATTCCAATCGAAGTTTGGATTGGCATCAAGCCATGCCTGCTGATCTGCTGTAAGCTCGACTCTGTCTCTGTAGCAGTAATCTGTACGATAGCCTAAGATTCCGTTGTATCCTGTAAGAGCAATGGTTCCCTTGGCGTTTTTATATGAAAAATCCGGATGCTGCTCGATAAAATCATCAAGGAGCGGAACGCAGTCATATGAACCAACATGTCCTTCTCCGTTAGCATCTACATATTCGCAGGTCGGTGTACCGTCATCACCAACAATCATTCTGGTAGCACAGCCTCTTCCATCATAGCTGTGATAATATGAAAGATCATCAAGTGACAGAACAAACGGAGTCTTGCCTTCAGGAAGATAGATATCCTTTGCTGTGATATGTACAGTTCCGTTTTCATCAGTAGTTTTGTCAACAAGATCATTTATGCTTACAAGTACATAGCCTCTGTCATACATCTGCTGCATGATAGCATTGAACTCATCAACAGTTGTCATCCATTCACAGAAGCCTATAGTTCCGTTGTCCCATGAAGAGTCACCTGTAAGTGAAAAACCTCTGTCAGGGTCTACTACGAGACTGTGGAAGAATATATGAGTTACTGCATAAGGTGAAGTTGCAACAAGGTTGCTCTTTTGTGCTTCGTATTCTGCGAGCAGAGCGATAACATCGGCATCCTCACTGTAGTTTTCAATAGTTGAAAGAAGGCTTATTGCACCGTCATAATCATATTGAACAGCAAGAGCCTTTGCCTGGTTGAGAATGTCATCGCGGCTTCCTGCTGCAGGTGTTGATGTGGAAGTCGTTGATGTAGCTGATGACGACGACTGTTCGCTCGTGCCTGAAGTCTGGTTACTTGAAGTTGAAGTAGAGACAGATGATGCGGATGAGCTTTGAGCTGAACCGTTGCCCATCTGCAATACAAATTTAATAGCAAAGATAAGTGCAACAATGAGTGCAACAAAGATTACGCATTTGATGATAAGTCCTTTTTGTCTTTGGCGTCTTCGCTGCTGTCTTCTGCGATCATTATTATCCATTTTTTTTTGTTACCTTTCTGGAATGTATTATTAATTTTATTTAATATCTATTGGCTGCGTTTTTCGTGTACGCTATACATCAGTATAGCAGATGCGACAGCAGCATTTAAGGATTCAAGCTTTCCTTCCATTGGTATGCGAATAAGTGTGTCGCAGCGGTCGGAAAGAAAATCGCTGAGTCCGTTGCCTTCATTTCCAATAAAAAATGCTGTTCCCTTTGTATAATCCGGTTTACTGTAGCTTACAGTTCCTTTTAAATGAGCACCATAGGTGTGGATGTTGTTTTTTGCAAGGAATTCTACAGCAGCAGACAGATCATCCTCGATCACAAATGGGACTCGGAATATTGAACCCATTGTGGAACGGATTGTTTTGGGCTGAAATATATCTGCACAGCCCTTGGAGAGTATGAGTCCGCTTACACCGGCACCCTCGGCAGTTCTTATTATGGTTCCGACATTTCCGGGGTCCTGCACATCCTCCAAAAGGAGGACAAACGGAGAGCCATTGGAACCAAGTACAGCCTCTCTTTCATATGCAGGCTGCTTTACAATACACAAAATACCCTGCGGCGTTTTTGTATCACATATCCGCGCAAAAAGCGAATCTTCGATAATTTCATACGAATAGCTATCTATCAGACTTTTATTTTCATTAGAGAAGGCTTCAGATACATAAATCTTTTCAATAAGGTGTCTCGGTGTTTCCTTAAATATTTTGATGCCTTCAGTAACAAACAGACCTGTTTTGATGCGCTCCTTGCGGTATTTATTGAGTGCCTGTATGGCTTTTATTTGCTGATTGTGGGCACTGTTGATCATAGTTTCTTCTTTCTGGATAAAATATTTATGGCTGCTTATGCAGTCATTATCAAGTATAAAAGCCAGCTGCCATGTGCGTATGCATCATCGCAGCTGCCTCTTTAATAATTGGTGATATTTATGATGAGCTGAGTTTTTATTAAAGATTACCGCATGTAATCCTCAAAACATCATTTTGTATAGTTATATGACAGGGATTTAGCTATCCTGTATTCATTTTCAGGAAGTCCCTTTTCGCAGCTTAGACCCTCATCTATATCTACATCGTCAAAAATACCATTTTTAAATACAACAACTCGGTTTGTCTTGCCGTCTCTTAGCAGATCAACCGCATTTGCACCCATAACAGAAGCATACATACGATCGCGGCATGTTGGACTTCCGCCACGCTGCATATATCCTAAGATAGTAGCTCTTGTCTCAATACCTGTTGCAGCTTCTATCCTTTTTGCCATAGCAGCAGAGTGACCGATACCTTCGGCATTTATAATGATATGATGAGTCTTTCCGTTTTTGCGGTTGATAATGATATTATTGATTATTTTTTCTTCATCGTAATCATAGTTTTCAGGAAGAAGGATATCCTCGGCACCACTTGAGATTCCGCACCAAAGAGCGATATATCCGGCATTTCGGCCCATTACTTCGATTATGCTGACACGTTCATGAGAAGCAGATGTATCACGAACCTTATCGATCGCATCCAAAGCAGTATTGACTGCTGTGTCAAAGCCTATAGTATAATCTGTGCATGCAATGTCAAGGTCAATTGTTCCGGGAACACCGATCACTGAAAGACCATGATGGGAAAGTTTACGTGCACCTGCGAAAGAACCATCTCCACCTATAACTATAAGTCCTTCGATCCCGTGCTTTTTACATGTTTCAACAGCTGCTAAAATGCCTTTTTCTGTACGCATTTCAGGGCAGCGGGCTGTATGGAGGATCGTACCGCCTTTTTGGATGATGTCCGATACAGATCTTGCGGTCATATCTATTACCTTACCCTCGATAAGACCGGTATAGCCTTCAAGCACACCTTTGATCTGTATTCCCTGACAGAGTGCATGTCTGACTGCAGCTCTGATTGCAGCATTCATGCCGGGCGCATCGCCTCCACTTGTAAGAATTCCTATTGTTTTTACTGCGCTTTCCATAATTTACCCTCTTTTAGAATGTTCTAGTAGTTAAAAACCAATATACATAGCTTATTTTAATACATAATAATAGGTTTGTGAACATTTTTATTGAGTTAATAATAAAGTTAATAATGAAATATAATGATAAACTGAAAAAAAGACTGTTCATTATTATCAGCATAATGAAACAGCCTTTTTAAGCGGGATATTATTTGTTTTTCATGCTCATTTCTTCGAGCAGCTTGGTTTTCATATCATAGAGCTTCTGCGAAAGGTCTACATAAACCTCCTGAGGATTTACAAAACGCTTTGATTCATCCCAGAGAGTATTTTTTTCGTCTGTGCAGATTTTCTGGATCTCCATAACAGAAGGAGATGTATAACAGCATATGCCCTTCTTGAATACAGGAACCAAAAGTTCTCTTATGGTATAAGATCCGCCTTCTATCCGTGTTCTCTTCCAGGTGGCATTTGGACTGAAGATCACAAGATCCTCATCGGTATTGAAGGTTTCGCCGACAAGACAGATAAGGTCAGCTCTGATCTTTCCTGTTTGTTTATCATATATACGGTAGATGGTCTTGTTTCCGGGATTTGTTACCTTGCTTACATTTTCGGAAAGCTTGATCTTAGGAGTGAAATCCTCTTCATCCTTGTTTCTTATGGCTGCCATCTTGTATACGCCGCCGAAAGCAGGGCAATCCTTAGAGGTGATAAGGTTAGTTCCTACGCCCCATGAATTGATCTTTGCACCCTGAAGCTTAAGGCTTTCGATAAGATACTCGTCGAGATCGCTTGATGCAGAGATTATTGCATCGCCGAAGCCTTCAGCTGCAAGCATTTCGTAGGCTTTTTTTGAAAGATATGCAAGATCGCCTGAATCGATACGTATACCGTAGCCCTTCATATCCTTTCCGGCTGCCTTCATTTCCTTGAAAACTCTTATGGCATTCGGAACACCCGATTTAAGTACATCATAGGTATCTACCAAAAGTATGCATGCACCGGGATAAAGCTCAGAATATGTTTTGAATGCTGTATATTCATCCTTAAAACTCATTATCCAGCTGTGGGCATGTGTTCCTTTGATCGGAACATCAAACATTTCACCACAAAGTACATTTGAGGTTCCGACACAGCCACCGATAACGGCTGCTCTTGCGCCATATATTCCGGCATCCGGTCCCTGAGCACGCCTTAGACCGAATTCCATTATTCCGTCGCCTTTTGCAGCATAGCAGACTCTTGAAGCCTTTGTTGCGATAAGTGACTGGAAGTTCAGCATATTTAATATAGCAGTTTCGATAAGCTGTGCTTCCATTACAGGTGCAACTACTTTTATAAGCGGCTCTCTTGGGAAAATGACTGTACCTTCCGGAACAGCATACAGATCACCTGTAAAGTGAAAGCCTCTCAAATATTCCAGAAACTCTTCATCAAAGAGCTTTGTGTTTCTCAGATACTCAATATCCTCTGTTGTAAAGTGAAGATTGTTTATATATTCAATTATTTGGTCAAGGCCCGCTGCAATAGCATAGGCTCCTCCGCACGGGTTATCTCTGTAGAAGGCATCAAATACTACGACCTGGTCTGTAGGATTTTTGAAATATCCCTGCATCATAGTAAGCTCATAGAGATCTGTGAGAAGAGTTAAATTATTTGCTCTCATTTTCTTCCTCTTTTCTGACGCGCCTGGCGCGACATATAGGCTGGTTTGATCAGTGTATTGTGGCTTTCAAACCTATTAACCATTTTGCTCTTTTATAGAACGCTCGTTAATCAAGCATTATATCACCTTTTTTTTACATAAACTATAAAAAAATTGCTTTTTCACTTTACAAAAGAGGTGTTTTTGCCAATTTTGATAATTAATTTGGTTAAATATAGTCAGTTTTCGAAAAATCAACAGCTTCGGATGTGATCCCGTATCCGGTATTTGGATGCTTGCTTGAATAGGTGCAGTCCGCAAGGAATGAAACCATTAATACAATAGCTATTACCATGCCTGTTCTTTGAGGGATTTTGCGGAGGTAATGATCAAACAGCGGAGCCAGCAAATATACAATGACCATGCCCATGATGCCAAATACCAAAAGACCTTCAGCGCATATCCTTCCGTGCAGATTCAAAAAGTATCCTGTATAATCCCACCATTTCTGACCGTTATTTGCAGCTTCCATTGCATAGGCACTCATATATTCGACAAAACCGCAAAGCAGGATTGCCAACACGAATTCTGCTATCGGATATTTTCTGAATTTGTTCAGGATAATAAGGATCAGAACACCGCCGCTTCCGTATATAGGAAGCCATGGGCCTCTAAGGAAGCCTCGGTTTACAAATATTCCGCTTTGAACATAGCCAAGTGAAACCTCCCATAGCCAGCCTACAAAGCAGAAAATAAAAAACAATAGCAGCAGATTCCATATACTGTAAAATTTAGCATAATTAAGGTTTTTAACCCATTGACGGGTTGTTTCACGGATTACCGGAGACAGTCGTATAGGGTAGGTCTCGCCTCTTGCAGATGCGAGATAACGAGCCTGCCTTAATTCAGTGGTTTTCTGTTCTTCGGCTGCCTTGACTTTAGGAGTGATCCAAAACACAATTCCGAAGATATTGGCAATAAATCCGGCAAAGCCTGTAAGAGCGGCAGAATGTTCCTTGCGATCAGCAAGATCATCAAGCTCTTTTTGATATGCTGCAGCTCTTTTGCTTTCATCGGCAATCTCATAGAGATACGTGTCATTTAGCTTTTCAACGCCCGGGATCTTTTTGCTTATAGCGAGGCGGCGGCATTCGGCATAGAATTCGGCAGTTGTTGCTGATTTGTACGGATGATAATAAAATATGCCGACGATACCAAAGGTTATAATGCTAAGGATGGCCCAGCCGATAAAGGAAAGTTCAGTAAGAAAGCACTTCCATTTATGACCGTCCATCATCTTTCTGGATAGTGTTATTGCTTCAAGCGGAGTAACACTTGAATTCTCGGCCTGGATATATGGTACAAGATAGTACGAATAACGCTTGATGAAAAATCCAACAACAGTTAAGCTCCAAAGAAACATGAAAATGTTTTCTACAAGCAGAACAATAGCGGAACGAAACCATCTTTTTAATGAAAATAGAAAGAAAAATCTTTGGTAAGGAACCTTTTTATAAGTCCTGCCTTCAAGAATGATTCGTCTTGTAATAACAAGAAAGTTTTGTTTTACAAATATCCATATTGAAAAATTCAGTAAAAGTGAAAGAAAAATAAGCCATATTACGGGGCTTAAGCCATGTCCGAAAATGGACATTAAACCGGCAAGTACAGTAGCCTGCAGTGAGCCGGTTGAGAGTGTATTTACGATCTTTGCCAAAACGCCGCGGGTTCGTCCGAATGGACCTGTATAATCAGAGGAAAAACCGGCAGAGTCTTTGGGAACTGATTCAGAGGGCTTTAGATATGATTCAACAATATCTGCAATTCCATAGCTTTTGGCAGGTGTGATCGCAAGAGAATCGGTTGCATTTTCTTCATATATATCGTTTGTCTGATACGAATCGTCAGGGTCATATGTTCCTGTTGCGAGCTGATATACAAGAGAGGCATCATATTTGATACTCTCTATAGAAGAAACATACTCTAGTCCTAAAAAGCCGACAAGCAGACAGCAGATGATGATCATAAAATAATGCCGCTTTAGTGTGTTTCTTGCCTTGGCCTTCATTTCACTTATTTTTATCATTGAAAAATCTCCTGATGTAATATTTTACTTCTGAAAAAGGATCTTTATGCTGCAAATTTCAGAATCTGTTCCAACTCGCATCGCAGGTCCCCAGATACCGCAGCCTGATGTGACAATAGAATGCATATTGCCATATTGTCTGTATCCGCAGGCATTGGTATATTCGAGTCTTACAAATAGGTTGCCTGGGAAAAGCTGGCCATCGTGGACGTGACCGCATAGCTCGATATCGGCACCGCTTGTGGAATCTTCCTCCAGTTCTTTTGGCTCATGGTTGAGTATGATAATAGGCTTTGACTGATCAAGAGATGCTGTAAGTTCGGATGCTGTCTTTCTTTTTGTAATGCCGCGTCCCGGTCTGTCGATATCTACGCGGCCTACAATATAGAAGCTGTCATCAATTAGCAGAGCTTCATCCGAGAGCAATGTGATATTTGCTTTTTTTAGAAGCCCATCCATTTTCGGGTCACTTACCTTTTCCTTGCTGTCAAATGTGAATCCGCCAAGTATTTTTTCATTGATATCGTGGTTTCCATAGACGGCATATACACCATATTTGGATTTTATGCTGCCGAGTATTTCAGCAAGCCTGTCAGGATCGTCAAGAGCTTCATATTCATTGTCAAAAATATCTCCTGCAATAAGGACGATATCCGGATTTTGGGCATTGGTTTTATCAACTATTTGCTGTACGAGATTGCAGCCGACATTGTAGCCCATATGAAGATCGGCAAGAAGAACGACATTTAATTCATCGAGTTCTCCGGCATCCTTAGATACAGTTACATCGTAATTGTTCACCTGTATATCATGGCTGTGATAAATACCAAAGCCAACGATAAAAACTACAGCGAAGAGGATAATGCCTCCGGCAGTCTTATAAAGCCTTGAGGATCTATAAAGCTTTAAGGCGTTTTTGATGTCTGCTCTGTGCTTGAATCGTATAAGAAGGTATAATCTGTGTATTATAATGTAGCATAGCAAAAATAGGGTTATATAAACCAGAGTGCCCAGCCAGTAGTTGCTTAAAAGCTTAAGGATACGCTGCAAAAGTCCCGGAGGCAGTAAAAATGCTATCAAAATTGAAAAGGTAACAAATAAAAATAAAGCGCTGATAAGTATTGTGATTCCTTTATTTTTGGTTGCCGGAACACAAATATGAAGCCATCGCATTAATTTTATCAGGATAAAAACATTTAATGCGAGATAAAGTGGTGACAGATAAATTGCTATCATAATAAATTCTCCCCATTGAATTAGAATGTAATTCCAATTTCACATATTAGCATAAAGCTTATGAGTGGGTCAAAGAATCTTCTATACTTATTTGAAATAGGTTACTGTCAAGTAATCGTTGGAAAATTATTTATAGAGATCGTCTTTGCTCGCATATCATCGTCCCCTGCAATGCTGTATTAGTATCCTGCTATTGGAAAAAAAGTTGTGCAAAATGATGCATAAATGAATCGAATAGAGTGTTGTATTGTGAAGTTTTAATAAAAATAAAAAAAGACTTGAATTAAGCTAAATAATACAGTACAATTACAGCGTTGTGAATAGGGCTATCGCCAAACGGTAAGGCAACGGACTCTGACTCCGTCATTTCCAGGTTCGAATCCTGGTAGCCCTGTATTAGCCGTTGCATTATATGCAGCGGCTTTTTACTTTATAAAAAACTATATATGCATAGGATTCGGTAATAAAAATGAAATATTCGTTTAAAGGAAGAGTCAGATACAGTGAGGTAGACAGCAGGGGATACCTTGCATTTCCGGCATTGCTTGACTATTTCCAGGATACATCAACCTTTCATGGAGAAGACTGGGGCCTTAAGATCAGTTATCTGCTTGAAAATAATATGACATGGGTGCTTGGTGCATGGCAGGTAAGGCTTTATAAAAAAGTATATTTGGGAGATTGGGTGACTGCATTTACTTGGGCATACAAATTTAATCATAGCCTTGGCTTCAGGGATTATGATATTAAAGATGAGAACGGAGAGCTTGTTGCTGCGGCAGAAACACAATATGTGCTTTTGGATGTTAAGGAACAGCGTCCGGTTAATATTCCGGAAAGTTTCGTAAAATTATATACTCTTGAAGAAAAATCACACAGAAATCTGAAGATGAAAAGAAAGATCATAGCCTTAAAGGATGGCAGAGAGCTTCCGGTGATCGAGGTTTCAAATTACATGCTTGACACAAACAATCATGTGAACAATACTCAATATATAAAGCTGTCAATGTCTCTGCTTCCGAGGGAGTTTGAGTTCAATTGTTTCAGAGCAGAATACAAAAAACAGGCACATTTGGGCGATGTCTTTTATCCTGTTATATCCGATATGGAAAACGGAATTCAGATCAGGTTCAAAGACAGAGATGGATCGCTATTTTTTATAGCAGAATGGACAACGGAGGATAACGAATGCTTCAAATAGGAAAAACACAGGAGCTGGTCGTAGTTAAAACAGTTGATTTTGGAGTTTACCTTGCAGAAAGTGTAGAAACTATGGAAGAGAGAGTATTGCTTCCAAGAAAGCAGGTGCCAAAAGGAACAGATAAAGGATCCTCCATAAAGGTATTTTTATATAAGGATTCGAGTGACAGACTTATTTCAACAACAGCAGCTCCTGCACTTGAGCTTGGACAGATCGCTGTTTTGAAGGTTAAGTCTGTAGGAAAAATAGGAGCATTTATTGATTGGGGACTTGAAAAAGATCTCTTTCTGCCTTTTAAGGAACAGGCATATAAGGTGAAAGAGGGGGATGAAATCCCGGTTGCGCTTTATATTGATAAGAGCGAAAGACTATGTGCAACTATGAAGATACAAAAATTTCTCAAATATAACCCTCCGTATCAGATAGGGGATATGCTTCCGGCATATATATATGAAATAAATCCAAAATTCGGATTGTTCATAGCAATAGAGGGCAAATACAGCGGACTTATCCAAAGAAAGGACGCCCAAGGCAAATTTAAGGTTGGCGATAAGCTGATCGTAAGAGTCGTAAATATAAGAGAGGATGGACAGGTCGATGCATCACCTAAGCAGAAGGCTTATCTTCAGATTGACAGCGATTCGGAGCTTGTATTAAAGAAAATAGAAGAAATGGGAGGAATACTTCCGTTTGATGACCATGCCGAGCCACAGGTCATCGCAAATGAGTTCGGACTTTCAAAGGCTGCCTTCAAGCGAGCAGTAGGTCATCTGCTCAAGGAGAGGACAGTATCGATAAAAAACGGAAGGATATACATTAATTAGTAATCATATTTTTCGAGGTGAGAAATGTCTTTTACACATCTGCATGTGCATACTGAATACAGTCTGCTTGACGGTTCAAACAAGATAAAAGAATATGTAGCCAGATTAAAGGAACTTGGGATGACATCAGGCGCTATAACAGATCATGGTGTTATGTATGGCTGCATCGATTTTTACAGAGCCGCTCGTGCTGAGGGGATAAACCCTATTCTTGGCTGTGAGGTTTATGTTGCACCCGGATCACGCTTTGACAGAGAGCAGGGAGCAGGTGAGGACAGATATTATCACCTCATTCTTTTAGCCGAAAACAATGAAGGATATGCAAACCTTACACGTCTCGTATCAAAGGGCTTTGTCGATGGCTATTATTATAAGCCGAGAGTTGATCTTGAGCTTTTAAAAAAATATCATAAGGGTATTATTGCACTTTCAGCTTGTCTTGCAGGTGAGGTTTCAAGAAATATTCTGAGAAATTCATATGAGGAAGCAAAAAATACTGCTCTTTTATATCAGGAGATTTTCGGCAAGGATAATTATTTTCTTGAGCTTCAGGATCATGGCATTCCCGAACAAAAAAAGGTAAATGCACAGATCCTAAGGATCGCAAATGAGACCGGGATCCCGCTTGTATGCACAAATGATGTGCATTATACATATGCAGATGATGTTGAGTCGCATGACATTTTGCTTTGCATTCAAACAGGAAAAAAGCTTGATGATGAAAACAGGATGCGTTATGAAGGCGGACAGTATTATCTGAAAAGTGAAGATGAGATGTCTGACTTATTTTCATATGCACCATCGGCAATTGAAAATACGCAAAAAATAGCCGACAGATGCCATGTGGAGATTGAATTCGGTGTGACAAAGCTGCCTAAGTTTGAGGTTCCGGAGGAATATACATCATGGGAGTATTTGCAGAAGCTCTGCTATGATGGATTAAATAAAAAATATCCTGTTGTAACGGATGACCTAAAGGAAAGACTTCGCTATGAGCTTGATACGATAAAGACGATGGGCTATGTCGATTATTTTCTTATCGTATGGGATTTTATAAAATATTCGCGTGACAACAATATAATGGTAGGACCCGGAAGAGGAAGTGCAGCCGGTTCGCTTGTAAGTTATACATTGGATATAACGCAGCTTGACCCTATAAAATATAATCTTCTTTTTGAAAGATTCTTAAATCCGGAACGTGTATCAATGCCTGATATTGACGTTGATTTTTGCTTTGAGCGCCGTCCGGAGGTTATTGATTATGTTGTAAGGAAATACGGCAAGGATTGTGTTGTACAGATCGTCACATTCGGAACTCTTGCGGCAAAGGGTGTTATCCGTGATGTAGGAAGAGTAATGGGAATGCCATACAGCATGGTTGACTCTATCGCAAAAATGATCCCAAATGAACTTAACATGACAATTGACAGAGCTATCTCAATGAATCCTCAGATTTCGAGCCTTATGGTTGAAAATCCTCAGATAAATAAGCTGATAGAGATGTCAAAAAGACTCGAAGGCCTTCCGAGACATACATCAATGCATGCAGCAGGAGTCGTTATAGCATCTAAGCCTGTCGAGGAATATGTGCCTCTTGCAAGAGCGGCAGACGGAACTGTAGTAACGCAGTTTACGATGACGACCCTTGAAGAACTGGGACTTCTCAAGATGGACTTTCTGGGGCTTAGGACATTGACCGTAATACAGAATGCAAAAATACTTGCAGAGAGGTCACTTGGAAAGCCTATTGATATGATGAAGATAGATTTTTCGGATCCTGATGTATATGCATTGATCGGATCCGGAAAATGCGAGGGTGTTTTTCAGCTTGAATCTGCCGGCATGAGAAATTTCATGAAGGAGCTGAAGCCGGAAAATATAGAGGATATAATCGCGGGGATTGCTCTTTACAGACCGGGTCCGATGGACTTTATTCCAAACTATATAAAGGGAAAGAAACATCCCGAAGAGATAAAATATGCATGCCCTCAGCTTGAGCCGATACTAAAGGCAACCTACGGATGCATAGTCTATCAGGAGCAGGTAATGCAGATAGTAAGAGATCTTGCAGGATATACTCTCGGCCGAAGCGACCTTCTAAGACGTGCAATGTCAAAGAAAAAGGCAGCCGTTATGGAAAAGGAACGCCAGAACTTTGTTTACGGGAATCCTGATGAAAATGTTCCAGGATGCATAAGCAACGGCATTGATGAGGCTACCGCAAATCATATATATGACAGCATGATAGATTTTGCAAAATATGCTTTCAATAAATGTTCGACTCGTTCCAGCTTTAAATAAACAAAGAGCTGGCACACTTTGG
>CAVLAA010000026.1:5880-19499 GCA_963660835.1 bacterium | reverse complement strand
CATAATTACCTTTGATGCACATGATCCAAAGATAGTAAATGCTGTCCCGCTTTGCGGATTTGATAATTTCTACCCAACATACCAGTTTATACAGGCTCTTTTTGCCGCAGTACCGGATATCAAGATCGATTCGGAACATCTTATGACAATAAGTCCTGATGAAGGCGCTATGTCAAGAGCAAAATACTTCGCAAATGTCCTTGGTATTGATATGGGTATGTTCTACAAGAGACGTGATTACTCTATTGTAGTAAACGGAAAAAATCCGATAGTTGCACACGAATTTCTCGGATCATCCCTCGTTGGAAAGGATACTATTATCGTAGATGATATGATAGCCAGCGGTGAAAGTATGCTTCATGTATGCAAGCAGGTCAAGGACAGAGGTGCAAACCGCGTATTTATATGTACAACATTCGGCCTTTTCACTGAAGGCTTTGACAAATTTGACAAGGCATATAACGAAGGGCTTTTTGATCTTATTATCACTACTGATCTTACATATCAAAAGCCGGAACTTCTTAGCAAAAAATGGTATGCATCTGCTGCTCTTAATAAATATATTGCCAATATCATATATGCTATCAATCATGATGTATCACTTGATCCGATCATCAATAATACAAATAAAATAAATGATCTGTTGAAAAAATGGGCGCTTTAAATCATTAAGCAAAAATGAAATTTTAACTAAAACAGGCTTAAAAAGCTATATGCTTCTTAAGCCTGTTTTTTTAATTTTAAAGATGTTTGAACTTTTTAATCTCTCAAGCAAGCTTGCGTCGAATATTTGAACTTTTCGACCCTGGTATCATATCATCATTGCTGACAGCGTGACGGTAACAAGTGATAAAATCGTCGAAATAAATACTCCCGGAGACAGAACGGATGTATCGAGATCATACTGTTGCGCAAGTATGATCGGCATATTTCCTGCTGGCATGGCAAGCAGCAATATCATGCTTCCTGACAAAAGAGTCGAGCCAAAAATCCTCTTCAGGCAAAAGCCTGCTGCAAGCGGAAAAAGCAAATATCTTATGATCCAAAGTACCCAAAGCTTCTTATTGCTAAACAAACTCTTTAATGGTATTTTGGCAAGTGCTACTCCAAGAACGATCATTGCCAAAAATGTTGTAGCTTTTCCTGAATATGTAAGTGTATCTTCTATAACATCCGGGAATCTGAGCCTGAACCAAAAGACAATAAGTGCAAGAATTCCGGATACTGTACCTGAATTTACAAATGTCTTCCAGCTGATCTTGTATTCAACATTTTTTTCACCTGAAAGCATAGCGATATATCCATGCGTATAAAAGAAAATATTATAAGCTATTATGAACATTGTTACATAAACAAGTGCCTGATCACCGAGAACGGAGGACACTACAGGGATCCCTATAAATCCTACGTTAGAATAAATCCCAAGCAATGTGTAATATCTTCTTTTTGTCTTATCTCCTTCAAGCAAAAAGCCAAGCAGATGTCCTATAATTATAAGAACAATAAATAAGATAAAGCATACTGCAATACCGATTAAAATATCCTTATGTGTTATGCTAATGTCATCAGAAAAAGCACTGCTTATTGCTATGGCAGGGTTAGTGATATTTACTACAAGAAATGACATTGTTTTTGCACCTGCATCAGTTATCCATTTCTTTTTATAGCAGCCGTATCCAACTGCTATCATGATTATGATAACCAGCATTTGTTCAAAAACTATAGATTGTGTAGATTCCATTTAAGATCACCTATTGTATTTTATATCGATTATTTGCAATCTTTTCGGCAAGATCCGGTATATCATAAACAGAACCGGCTATCTCATCAGCTCCATCCAGTTCCCCGTCTGCACAAAATCCATATATACATCCGATAAAAGGAATGTTCACAGCCTTAGCACTTTCATGATCCATATATCTGTCACCGATCATTATTGCTTCGCTTGTGCGCTCTTTTATTATTTCTTTAATGATCTCCTGCTTCTGCTTGTTGCCATAGCTTTCCGAATCATAAAATTTTTCAAACCAATCCTGCATATGAAAATAATCCCAATAAAATGAAGCAAGATTCTTATCGCAATTGCTTAGTATGACCATCTCGTAGCCCATGCTCTTTAATTTATCAAGCATGCTGCTCGCTCCGTCATACCATCTGGCTTTTCCTTCGTTCAGTCCTTTTCTCATTTCAAGGTTTACAAAGGCTGATACTTTTTCAATTGCCTCGTCGGACAGATCGTTTTTTAATGCCTTCCATATATCATAAGCCACGAGTCCAAGGAGCTTTTCCAATCTTTCATAAGAGAAGTTTTCTATTTTGCCATATCCTTGCTCCTCAAGCCACTTTACGCCACTTTGCATTGCCGGTCCGAAAACATACATAGAATTGTGAAGTGTTCCGTCATGATCAAATATAAGCAATGGTTTTTTATTCATCAGCCCTTACGCTCCGTAATTTTTCTTTAGTGCATTTAGAAGATTAACCGATAATATGAGATTAAAGCCTGATGGGTTAAGTACGATTCCCTCTGTTTGTTTTGTAAACTTCTCAAGATCGTCATATTTTACTGTTATAAGACTAAGCTTTAAGTCCTTGTTTTTCATTGCAAATTTCTGATATTCAGTAAAATCTGTAAAGCATGGAGTATAGGTTTTTCCATTAGGAAGCTTTGCAAACGGGAGCTTGAAATTAGGATGCTCCTTGTCAAGCTTGCCGCCGTTTTCACTCAGATCTATGCCTATGATAAATCTGGTTCTGAAGAGATTAATTGCCATCTCTTCCTCCTGATTATGGAGCTCAATCTGATCGTCACGAGTTCTCTCAACATCCTTTCTTCTTACATTTTGAAGAAAATATATGCTTGAAAGCTGAAGCTCCGGATTTATCCTCGGTATTTTATCATTTTTCAATTTTTCAATATCAGGCTTATCTGCAAGCTGTTCAAGTTCTATATAAACCTTATCGTCCTCACAAAGAACCAGCCTGTTTATCCCATATGCATACAGGCCTACGATAAAAGGCAATATATGCGCTTTTGCAATCTTTGCATATCCAAGTGTTATCTTTTTTTCTTCATAGCTTTTCATCATCTCTTTTGCTTTTTCCTCTTTGGTAAAAGCAAATATCTGATCATCATATGTTTCTGCATCACACTCAACATAAGGAAGATGTGTAGTGTTGCAAAAGATAACATATAACTCATCCATTTTTTGAAATTTCTTTAATAAAAAATTATTTACAGCCATTTTGCCCTCACTGAAATTAATAATAAAGTTGTTGATGCCAAAAGGTATTTTATCTTTTTCCTTAGTATAACATTTTCTAATAATTATTTCCGCAATACATAAAAGCATTCTTATAATGTCTGATAGAACCATCATCTACAGCCATAACATCAAATCTTATATTCTCGTTATCGTAGATTCCTTTGATCATACAATAGTAATCTGCACAAAGTGATATTTTGCGCTGCTTTCTGTAATTTACTGCTTCTTCCGGAAAACCGCTTGAAATATTGGTTCTGTATTTTACTTCAACAAATACAAGAGCTTCTTGATTAAGTGCAATAATATCTATTTCACCCAATTTACAGCTAAAATTGCGTTCTAAAATAGTATAGCCCTCGTCCATAAGCTTAGCAACGGCTAAATTTTCATATTTTGCTCCCACTAAGCGTTTATTGGTAGATTTCTTATTCATATATTAACAAAAGATTTAATAAAAGTTTTTCTGTGTATCGGACATGGCCCGTATTTTTTTATCGCCTCTATATGTGCAGCAGAGCCATAGCCCTTGTGCCTTGAAAAGCCATATTCCGGGTATAGTATATCAAATGCTTCCATTATCCTGTCCCTTGTTACCTTTGCAATTATACTTGCTGCTGCAATAGACTGGCTTTTTGCATCACCCTTTATTATCGGCACCTGTTTTGTTAAAATGTCAGGTATTTTTACTGCATCATTCAGTAAAAGATCCGGAGCTGTTTTAAGCTCCTTTATAGCTTCACGCATTGCCTCATATGTTGCCTGAAGAATATTTATCTCATCTATTCTGTTGTTATCTACTATCCCAACACCTATCGCCAATGCTTTTTCTCTTATTTCATCAAAAAGCTCATCTCTTTTTTTTGCTGAAAGCTTTTTAGAATCATTTATATACATTATTCTGCAATCCTTTGGCAATATGACTGCACCTGCAACTACAGGACCCGCAAGCGGCCCTCTTCCTGCCTCGTCTATACCGCATATCATGCTGAACATGGCATATTTATTTTCGAAAAAGCACATATCCTCAACCCGCTTTTTTTCTTCTTCGAGTCTGGCATCCTGTCTTTTTATTTTTGATATAAGATTCTGAACGCTTTTTCTTTGATCTTCTTCATATATTTTGTAAAGCTCGTTTTTTCTTTGGCTGTTGTCATTGGTCTCCTGAAATTCAAGCTCTATTTCTTTTGTACTTTTTATTTTCATCTTTATTCCGGACTTTCAAGTGTTATGCGGCCCAGCTTTCCGCCTCTGAATTCGTCAAGTAAAAGGGCTGCTGCTTTTTCGTATGATACTTCATTTCCTTTTACAAGGCATCCGCGTTTTTCTCCTATTTTATAAAGGACGGCTGCTGCGTCTTTTTCTTCCTCTATCGAATATCTTTTTTCTATTGATCCCGGATATTTATCGATCAAATACCTGATAAGCTCTACCGCAAGCTCCTCGATATTGATGATATCATCCTTAACAGATCCTATAAATGCAAGATTTTTTCCTATAACAGGATCCTCAAATTTCCCCCAAAGTACACCCGGTGTATCTAAAAGCTGGATATTTGCGGATAATCTGACCCACTGCTTTCCCTTCGTTACACCCGGCTTATTTCCGGTCTTTGTACATGCTTTTCCGGCATATGAATTAATAAATGTTGATTTTCCTACATTCGGGATTCCAACAACCATAGCTTTTACAGGTCTGTTTTTTATCCCTCTTTTAGCATCTCTTTCTATCTTTTCACGGCATATTTCCTGAACGAGCTGCGGAATACTCTTTAGTGATGCTTTATTTCTTGAATCAACAAAAAGGCATGGAATATTGTTCTTCTTAAAATATTCCTGCCACCTTCTGTTTTCTCTTTCATCTGCAAGATCAGACTTATTTAATAAAATAAGTCTAGATTTATTTTTTCCGATCTCAATAAGATCAGGATTTCTTGATGACCGCGGTATTCTTGCATCTGCAATTTCTATTATCAGATCAACAAGCTTGATATCTTCCTGCATCTGCCTTTTTGCCTTGGTCATATGTCCGGGATACCATTGTATATCCATATCTATCACTCCACAAATCCAAAGCTGCTGGCCGGACTGTACCTCAGCCAGAGCTTTCCGACTATATTTTCTTCTTTGATCAGACCAATATCTAAATGTCTGCTGTCCTCACTGTTATTTCTGTTGTCACCTAATACAAAATATTCATTGCTTCCGATCACAACCGGTTCTTCTGCTGTTCCGGGATTTGTAATAGCATCAAAGCTTCCATCATCTTCATAAACTGTGCCATCTATAAGTATCTTGCCATCTACTATCTGGATCGTTTCTCCCGGAAGGCCTATTATCCTTCTTATATTTTGTCTAGAATCATTATCTGATCCGTTTTTGAATACTATGATATCTCCTCTTTTAGGAGAGGAAAGTTTATATGCGGCAACATTTATAAAAATCTTGTCTCCCGGCTGGATCGTAGGCTCCATAGAACTTTCTGTAACTACAATTCTTTGTCCAAACATATAGGCGCATGCAAAGCCAAGCAGCACAGCTGCTGCTATCTGAATGATCCATATTGCCGTTTTCTTTATCTGCTTCTGCAGAAAATAACTTCTGACATACTTAGAATGTGTACTCATAAAATACCTTAAACAAAAGGCTCCTTAAATAAATAAGGAGCCCCGAATCCAAATATTATTTTGCTTTTACTCTTGCTGCTTTACCAACTCTGTCTCTTAAATAATAAAGCTTTGCACGTCTTACTTTACCCTGACGAACAACCTCTACCTTCTCAACATTAGGTGAGTGAAGCGGCCAAGTCTTTTCAACACCGATTCCGTTTGAGCTCTTACGTACTGTAAATGTTGCTCTTGAGCTTCCGCCCTGCTTTTTAATAACGATTCCCTCGAAAACCTGGATTCTTTCCCTGTTTCCTTCTTTGATCTTTCCGTAAACCTTAACTGTGTCTCCTACACGGAATACAGGTGGCTCTGCTTTAAGCTGAGCAGCTTCGATGTTTTTAATGATTTCGTTCATTTCTATCTCTCCTTAAAATTATGGTGGATGTTCTTACCACCGATAAACGTGGCAGCGGACCATCTGCATTAACAGCCTTTTCAGTTTACTACCCCGTTGTCTAAAATGCAAGTAAATTATTTTCTTTTAAATAATTTTCTAAAAGCTCTGCCGCATCTTCGACACATCCGTCACAGCTTCTTAAAACCTCTCCTGTGTCAATGCCTTTTAATTTATTGCAAATTACTGCTTTATTTTTTTCTCTGAACAATCCTGCTATTGTCTTATTTGCAGTCATTATCTTTCCTCTTTTTGAAGGATCATCCTTATATATTTTTCCGAGTATAAGCCCGTTAAGCAAATAAACTGCAGAAAGTGCTCCGCAGGTTCCGCTCATATCTCCTCCTCCGGCTCCGAATCCTGTAGATAAATTTAAAAGGCTTTCCTCATCAAGATCCACAAGGTCTTTAAATGCAAGTGCAACAGCCTGTGCACAATTGTAACCCTGATGCTTAAGCTCTAATGCCTGTTCTTTTCTGCTCATTCTCTCTCCTTTCAGGACCATAAAAGATCCTTTGTGCTAATCTTCAAATCCCCCAATGCATTTCATTTGCTCTTTAAGAGAACGTCCTCTTTTTTTCCGTGTCACCTCCATGATACCAAGCTTAGTTATATCTATAACCTCTGTACTTATGTTATCACGCTTAATATATGATTTGAATTCTTCGATAAGCTGCTGTCTTAATGACTCCTGCTTCATATTAATAAAATCGATCAATATCGTACCGGAGAGCTGCCTTAAACGTATCTGCCTTGCCGCTTCCTTTGCTGCTTCAAGATTTACCTGATATATATATTTTTCGTCCCTGTTTTTGTTTATTTTTTTGCCGCTGTTCACGTCTATGCAAACAAAAGCTTCTGTCTGTTCGATAATGAGGTAAGCTCCGGATTTGAGCATTACCTTTTTATCAAGTGCTCTTTCCAATATTGAAGAGAAATTATATAACCTGAAAAGCCTAAGCTGCTCATCATCATACAATCTTATTTTTTCTTTAATGATATCATCTGCATCGGACTCTATAAGACCATCATATATTTCTCTGTTATCGGTTACGACGGTTTTTGTATTTTCTGATTTAAGACTCTTAAGCTTTTCGATTTTTTTATTATCTGCTTCAAAAAGGCATGTTCCCTGGCTTCTTGATCTGCCGCAGCTGATTATTTTATCCAGCATTTCACTAAGCCTGTTCGCATCATTTATAAGCTCATCAGGCTCTGCCTCGCCTGCTATAGTTCTTACTATCAAACCATATTCAAGCTTTGTTGATGATAATATCCGTGTAATATGCTTCTTCTCTTCACTGCTAAGCTTATGTGAAAATACACATCCCTTAAAAGAACTGCTTATTACAAAATATTTTCCGGCAATCTTAAGCTCCGTTGTAAGTACGGGTTTTTTGGTTTTTACGGCTTCTGCCTCAACCATGACAAGTATTTCATCTTCTGCCTTCAATCCCCTGGTTTTTACTGCGTTTTTGTATATTGCATTTTCGAATTTGCCAATTGGCAGAAATCCTTCATTTTTGCCATCTATCCTTACAAATGCGCCCGTATTTTGAAGGATCTTCGTCACATGCCCTACATAGATATTATTGAGAAGCTCTTTCTTGTCATTATCTTCGACATAAATTTCAGCAGGAATCTCATCTTCATAATATACAGTGACTATACTTTCCCTGTTATCAAAAGGCATATTTGCAATTACAAGCTTTTGCTCCAATTAAAATATCTCCTCACCCATCTCATATAATGGTATATATTTTCCGTCTATATCAGCATATATTTCTTTTCTGTGTATATTAATCTGCAGCGGTTCAATTTGTGCATACTCAAAAAAAGCCTGAAATAAAAGCTGTGGCTTTAAATTGTTTACACTTCCTGTAGAAAGCTTAAGCTGTATCTGATCATCTAAAACTCTGCTTTCAAATATATATGGCTTTATATCTGTTATGCTTTCGCTTCGTTTAGTCTTCTTCAGTACATTTATCGACGGCTGAGACAGAAATTCTGTCAATTTATCCTTATTTTCATTGAACAGCTCTTCGTTTTCTTTAAATGAGACAATATAATCCGCAGCTGCAACGAGTGTCATTCCTTTGTATTTTTTCTCCATTGGAATAGAAACAGCTTTAGATACGTTTATTTCATCAGACATCTGCTTGTTCATAGAATCAATTATCTGTGCCGATGGCATAGAAGTCTTAAGATCCATGTCAAAATATTCACCGTCGCTTGTTATCCCTACTCCTAACGGCTGAGCAAATGACATAAGCATATGCGGACTGAAACCTTCTGAATATGCAATGTCTATATCTGCTCTCCTTATGACTTTCTGGAAATAGCGCATTACATCCAGATGTCCTATATATTTCATGAGTCCGGTTTTTGCAAATTTAATTCTTACTCTCATAGCATATACCGCCTCCAAATCTTTTTGCTCCGCAGTACGAACACTGCTGCTTGCAATTGGGAGTTACAACTGCCTGCTTAGCTCTTTCCCATTCACGCAGCATAAACTGCTTGGTAACTCCGATATCTATAAAATCCCATGGAAACAGCTCATCTGCAGGCCTCTCACGATATGTATAAAAATACGGATCCATGCCTATCTCATCAAATGAATCTCTCCATTTCTGCAGATCAAACTGCTCAGTCCATGCATCATATATCGCGCCTTTTTTATATACTGCCTCAATAAGCTCCGCTACCTTTCTGTCGCCTCTTGCAAGAACGCCTTCAAGAACCGATACATCTGTATCATGATAACGGTATCTTATGCTCTTTTGATTGAGCTGAGCTCTTACTTCATCCTTTACGATATGTGCTTTCTCTAAAAATTCATCCTCTTTATTCATAGAAGCCCATTGAAATGGTGTAAAAGGCTTTGGAACGAAAAATGATGAGCTGGCTGTAATAGAAACCTTTCCATTTCTCTTTTCCTTCGGAATAGTGTCATAATATGCCATTGCAACCTTCTCACAAAGATGCGCTATCTCCTTTATGTCATCTATTGTTTCATACGGGAGGCCAAGCATAAAATAAAGCTTAACTTTATTCCATCCACCCTTGTAAGCCTCTATGGCACCGTTTAATATATCCTCTTCAGTAAGTCCCTTATTTATAACATTTCGCATACGCTGACTTCCTGCTTCCGGTGCAAATGTAAGGCTGCTCTTTTTGATGTCCTGAACCTTTGACATTACATCCAATGAAAAGCTGTCAATTCTAAGTGAAGGAAGAGATATATTAACTCCCTTTTGAGGGCATACTTCCATAAGAAAATCAAGCAGCTTAGGAAGAGATTCGTAGTCACTCGAGCTCAATGAACTAAGTGATATTTCATCATAGCCTGTTTCCTTTATTAGCTTCTTTGCAAGCTCCATTACATGCTCTACAGGCTTTTCTCTAAGCGGTCTGTAGATCATTCCTGCCTGGCAGAATCTGCAGCCTCTTATACAGCCTCTTTGGATCTCAAGGACTATTCTGTCCTGCACTGTCTGGATATAAGGTACAACAGGCTTTGTAGGATATGGTGCATTTTCAAAATCCATAACCAACTGCCTTTTGACAGTTTTCGGAACGCCTTCTCTGGTAGGTTCAAAGCTTTTTAATGTACCATCCTCATTATACTCTGCTTTATAAAATCTCGGCACATATATTCCCGGAATCCCGGCTGCTTCAAATAAAAATTCTTCTCTTGTCTTATTTTCTTTTTTGCATTTTTTATATAGGTCAAACAGTGATCTATATGCTACTTCACCTTCACCTATATAAAACAGATCAAAAAATTTGTATATAGGCTCCGGATTATATGCACACGGTCCTCCTCCTATCACAATAGGATCGTCATTTGTTCTTTCCATTGAGTCAAGCGGGATTCCCGACAGATCGAGTATCTGCAGAATATTTGTATAACACATTTCATATTGAAGTGTTATTCCCAGAAAATCCATTTCTTTAATAGGATCCTGCGATTCAAGTGCAAAAAGAGGAATGTTTTTCTCTCGCATCAGCGCATCAAGGTCTACCCATGGTGAATAAACTCTTTCACACCATACATCATCCATTTTATTGAACATATCATATAAAATCTGAATTCCCAGATGAGACATTCCAACCTCATAAACATCAGGAAAGCACATTGCAAACCTTATGTCGACCGAATCTCTATTCTTTGTTACTGCATTTACTTCATTTCCTATATACCTTGAAGGCTTATCTATCTTTAATAATATTTCATCATTTAGAGCTAATTTTTTCATATTCCTCTCATCTTATCTGTATATATGTTTTTTTATATTCTTTTGAGATCAAAGGGTAGTTTAACATACACTCAATGTTCATCCAATAATTTTATTCCGTTTTTTTCAAGATCGACCCTTCCGTCTGTCACATCGATTCCATCGTCCATAAGCAGCTGCGCCTGTACATTTTCCCCTCCAAAGGCAAATGCTCCCGCAAGCTCTCCTTTGGAATTTACAACTCTGTAGCAAGGTACATTCTCAGGATCCGGATTATTATGCAATGCATTTCCGACTGCTCTTGCCATCCTTGGATTTCCCGCCATTGCCGCTATCTGTCCATATGTTGCTACCTTTCCCTTAGGAATTTTCTTTACTGCTTCATATATGCGCCTGGTCGGACTGTCAGAAATCATATCATAGCTTTCTGCTATCATTCTTCTTATATCCTTATCCGGTATTGATCCGTCCAGGATTATCGTATTCCAGTGATCTTTGTTTTGATGATATGCCGGAACAACAGCATCATAGGTATCACGCCAAAAATCACGCCACGAGGGATCTACCTTTACATTAAGATTTATATATCCGTTCCTTTCATATGTCCATAGAAAAGCTTTTTTGCTTCCATAAACCCGAACCAGCTGCCAGTTTGGATCGTGAAACGGCGATTCCATATATGTATATGGAAATGATAATCCATATTCCAATGCTTCTTCTCTTGTTTTCATTCTTCCCTCTTTTCAGTAATTCTAATGCATCAGATAAAAAAGCTTATTTTCTGATCTGTACTAATTTTTTTCACATTTTTGATTTATTATATTGAAGTTTATAAATTGATGACTATACTATATCTGATAATAATTCTGTGATACCGGATCACATCTGATTTCTGCATCTTTCGACCTCGGTATCATTTTATCATAAATATTAGAAAAGCTTAAATATCGGAGGGATTATGATATACAAAAAAGAAGAAATAACAAAATCATATTTTGAAAATGCTTCATTTTCGTTTTTAAAAAGAAATATGCCAATGGTGATCGCTATATCCGGCGAAAATTATCTTGAATTCATAAAGGATTTTCAGAAGCCGTATGATTCGATTTTTATCTCGGCAATGCAAAACACTCTAAAGCATCTGTGCGATACTGTTCCCGGATGTATCTTCGGATATACAGAAGATTTTGATCTCATACTTGTCGTTACACCGCCGGAAAACATCGAAAACAGTTCATGGTTTAATTACGATACTCAAAAAATTGTCTCTCTTGCATCCAGCATGACAGCAATGGAGTTTAATAAAACTTTCGAAAAATCAGCAAAATCATATGTACTTGCCGGAAATAACTTTGATGAAACAAAAAAGATAAATGCGATGCAGGGCTATGTTAATGCCATAGATAAGGGAGCGATCTTTTCTGCTAAATGCTTCAACCTTATGGCTAATGAGCTTTACAAATATATATATGCAAAGCAAAAGGAATCAATAAATACCGCGATCAAAGAAATGGGTCTGTTTTATTTTAGCGAGGAAGAGCTTTCAACTAAAACCTCATCAGATATACAATTCATGGTATTTGATAAGGCAGGTATAAATTTTGATGACTATCCAGCATCATTCAAGCATGGATCAGCATGTCTTAGAAATTTTAAAAACGGTGATTCTCTTTTCAATGAGCTAAATCCCATCGGCGCATGGGTTATCGATAATAAAATGCCTATGCTGCATGAAGATAACCGTGGTTACATAGATCGTCTTTTTTAATATAGCATGTTTAACTTAAGGGCTGCCAGTGTCAATCTCTCATTATTAGGTATTGAACTTGGCAGCCCTATATTTATTATCTTAAATCTCGTCCAGCAAACATTTCTGAATATTTCCAAATTCTGACAATGTCTTAGCCTTTAAAAGCTTTTTATAACTTCCTTTATCTCCATTAATAGTCCTATTCAGCCATGTCCACATTTCCTTCAGCCTAAAAAGAACCTGTGTTTCATTTGATAAAAAAGAAAAATATCCTCTTTCGACTTCATATAACAGCTCGGAAAGTTCCTCCTTTGTAAGTGCCTCTCCGCCTTTTATCTCTCTGAATATAGCAGGATCTGCTATAGCACCTCGTCCTATCATAAGCCGTATATCATCTTTTTTAGCTTTATAGCACGATTCCTTTAGATGCTCAAAGTCCTCCCTGCTCCATATATCTCCATTATATACGAGTGTATTTTTGCTGTTTTCAAGAGCATACAAAAATATTTCCCTATGCGGCACTCCTTTATACTGCTCCTTCAGAAGCCTTGGATGAATGGTTAATTCATAAATCGGATATTTATTATAAATTTCAAGAAGCTCATAAAACTCCTCTGTATCATCCACGCCTATTCTCGTTTTTATGGATATTTTTCCGGTGTTATTTGCAAAAACTTCTTCCAAAAATTCGTTAAGTATTTCCTTTTTAGAAAGAAATCCTGCACCTCTTGCCTTAGCTGTTACTGTTCCTGACGGACATCCAAGATTTAAATTGACTTCGTCATATCCCATATCTAAAAAGATTTTTTCATATCTTAAAAAATCCGACGCCGAATTGGTAAGCAGCTGCGGCACAACATTTAAGTCTTTATTGTTTTCATAACACAGTTCGCGTTTTTCTTTTGCATTCATATCTCTTTTGATATGCGGCATTATGAACGGAATGTAATATTTATCTATATGATCAGGAAAGAGCCTGTGCATGGCATTCCTGTATACAAAGGTTGTTATCCCTTCAAGAGGTGCCAAATACAGACTCATTTGCTTTTTTTCTATCATCTTCTTGCCAGCTCAGTTGTTACATCTTCCCAAGATAGTCCTTTTTCTACCATCAATACCATTGCATGATACAGAAAATCTGCTATCTCATATTTTGTTTCTTCTGTATCAGGATTTTTTGCGGCTATTACTATTTCCGTAGCCTCTTCTCCCAATTTCTTGAGTATTTTGTCAATACCCTTTTCAAACAGATAATTTGTATATGAGCCCTCTTTAGGATTTATCTTTCTGTCTTTGATTATAT
>CAVLAA010000026.1:0-5870 GCA_963660835.1 bacterium | reverse complement strand
GATTATAGCTGTCATCTCTGTATATATCGGTAAAAAAGCAGCTTCTGTTTCCTGTATGGCAGGCAGCTCCTATCTGCTCAACTCTTGCAAGCAAGGTGTCATTATCACAATCTATGCTCAGTGATTTGAGATACTGGAAATGTCCTGAAGTCTCTCCCTTTATCCACAGTTCATTTCTGCTTCTGCTGAAATATGTCATGCGCCCTGTTCTTATAGTAGCCTCATAGGCTTCCTCGTTCATATAAGCAACCATAAGCACTTCATCATTCTTTGCATCCTGCACTACACACGGAACGAGACCGTCCTTCAGCTTTTTAAATTCTGACCACGGAATGTGTTTTTTCAGTGCATTTCCTACAAATGCATCATCAACCTGAAGTATGCCTTCATTTTCATCAAGAATATAAGAGCTTGCTGAAACTTCCTTAATACTGCATCCATTGTAAATAACTGCGCCAAAATCAGCATTCAATGCAGTATCAAAGTCCTTATCCTCCTTGGCATCGACAAGCATGATTATCTTCTCTCTTCCGAATCTGTCGGATACATCCTTTATATAAGCATCTGAAATATCGTTTGAGAATTCAATAACAGCCGCAGAACATCCGGCATATAATATTTTCTTTACATCCTCCTGCTTATGCTGTCTTACTTTTGCAAAAACTCTTGCATTGCAGCTATTGCATATGACTCTTAAAAATGAAATTGCCTTTTCTGAATCCTCGAATGAAGATGATTCATCATATATATACAGACCTTCAGCCTTTGAGATTTCTTCTTTTTGCAAAAGCTGCTCAGCCGTAAGACCATCCTTTGCAGTGTATTCACCGTTTATTTTAATAAATGGAATTTTTTTCATAAAATAATAACTCCTTAAAGACTTCCCTTTGTTGACAGTACATCGCTTATTCTCGGATCAAGAGAGGTTGCCTCATCAAGTGCACGTCCAAAGGCTTTGAATACTGCCTCTGCAACATGATGTGCATTACTTCCGTTCAAAAGTTTAATATGAAGATTCATTGCAGCAGAATATGATATTGCATAAAAGAATTCTCTAACCATTTCTGTATGCATATCTCCGATCATTTCTGCTTCAAAATCTACATCGTAAGAAAAATACGGACGTCCGGACAAATCAATTGCAACAAGCACAAGTGTTTCATCCATAGGAAGAATACAGCTTCCGAATCTCCTGATGCCCTTCTTATCTCCTACTGCCTTCAAAATAGCCTCACCGAGAACTATTCCTGTGTCCTCTATCGTATGATGATCATCTACATCAAGATCTCCTAACGCCTTTACATCAAGATCCATAAAGCCATGCCTTGCAAAGCCGTTCAGCATATGATCAAAAAAACCTATGCCTGTCTCTATGTTGTTTTTGCCGTTTCCGTCAAGCTCAAGCTTCAATGCAATGTCTGTTTCATTTGTCTTTCTGTTTATCGAAGCAACACGTGAATCCATTTTAATCCTCCTCAAAGCGAACTGCTATTGAATTTGCATGTGCATACAGACCCTCTGATTTAGCAAACTGTTCAATATCCTTGTGTACTTCATTAAGCGCTTCCTTTGAATAATATACAACACTTGATTTTTTCACAAAATCATCTACAGAAAGCGGTGAGAAGAATTTGGCTGTTCCGTTTGTCGGCAGGATATGATTGGGTCCGGCAAAATAATCTCCAAGCGGTTCACTTGAATATTCTCCAAGGAAAATTGCTCCCGCGTTTTTAATCTTTGTCATTGTCTCAAGTGGATTCTTAGTAAGTATCTCAAGATGCTCGGATGCAATCTCATTTGCTGTATCAATTGCTTCGTTTATATCATTTGCTATTAAAATATATCCGTAATTTTCAAGTGAAGCTGTAATTATCTCTGTTCTGGGAAGCTTTTCGACAAATCCCTTGATCTCCTCCTGAACCTTATCTGCAAGCTGTTCACTCGTTGTGATCAAAATAGGTGATGCCATTTGATCATGCTCAGCCTGTGATAAAAGATCGGCAGCAATATATCTCGGGTTTGCACTTTCATCTGCGATAATAAGTATCTCACTTGGTCCTGCGATTGAATCTATGCTGACATTGCCAAATACAGCCTTCTTAGCTAAAGCTACAAATATATTTCCCGGTCCTACTATCTTGTCAGCCTTCGGGATCATATCTGTTCCATAAGCAAGAGCAGCGATCGCCTGAGCTCCTCCTACCTTGAATATCTTATCTGCCCCTGCCTCCTTTGCTGCTACGAGTACAGCAGGATTTACCTTGCCCTCATTGCTGCATGGAGTGGTCATTATTATCTCATTGACACCTGCAGTCTTAGCAGGAACGATATTCATAAGAACCGAGGACGGATAAACAGCCTTTCCGCCAGGAACATATACTCCTACTCTATTCATAGGTGTTATCTTTTGTCCCAAAAATGTTCCCTTATCTGTAGTCGTAAACCAGCTGTTAAGCTTTTGTTTTTCATGAAAATCTCTTATATTTCCCTTTGCCTTTCTGATAACATCAAGAAGAGCCGGATCTATTTTTTCATATGCTTCCTTTGTTTCTTCTTCAGTGACTGCTATATTGTCTTTATTTAGATCAAACTTATCAAACTTCTTAGTGTAATAGAAAATAGCCTCATCTTTATTTTCTTTAACATTATTCAGGATTTCTCTTACATCAGATTCGAAGCTCTGCATATGCTCAGGACTTCTCTTTATGAGTTCAGATAAAAGTTTTTCCTTATTTTCTTTATTTAATTTCAAAACATTCATACTTTAAGCGTCCTTCTTTCAATCTTTGGCCTTTCTTCTTGCAATAGCCTCTTTTATATCCAATATAAGCTTGCCTATACGTTCATATTCCATCTTCATACTTACAGGATTGACTACAACTCTTGCAGACAACGGAAGGATCTCCTCGAGCACCTCAAGTCCATTGTCTCTAAGTGTGCTTCCTGTTTCAACAATATCAACTATCACCTCTGACAATCCGACTATCGGCGCAAGCTCTATAGAACCGTTCATCTTTATTATCTCAACAGTCTGATTTTTTTTATTATAAAAATAATCCTTTGCTATCCTTGGATATTTTGTAGCAACTCTTATAAGCTGATTATGATCCAAATACTCTCTGGCAGAAGCAGGTCCGCAAAGGCACATACGGCAGGCTCCAAATCCAAGATCTAAAACCTCATATATGTTTCTTTCCTCTTCTAATATAGTATCCTTTCCTACAACACCTATATCAGCCGCACCGTATTCAACGAATGTAGGCACATCAGGCCCCTTTGCCATAAAGACCTTTATCTTATTTTTTTCATCTGTAAATACAAGCTTTCTTGTATCTTTATTATCGATCTCCTCACACTTTATGCCTATATCCTCCATAAGCTCTAATGTCTTTTTTGCAAGACGACCCTTTGTGAGTGCAATAGTTAAGTATCTCATCATAACCCCTTTATATCAATCAAAGTATAATCTCTTCTTTTATATCATCGCCATTTAAAATGACAGCCTTTGCATAATGATCATTTTTTGCATACTTAATAAAATCATCCTGTGTCATTTCCGGTGTGATCGCCATACAGGTTACTCTATTTCCATCTGCTCTGTATTTTTTTGCATAGGAAACAGCTTCTTTTGCAGAACTTTCATTGTAAATCAACATTATGTGATCCTTAACAATTTCCTTTGCAAGTCCCTGCCTTTGAAGAGCTGTCAAGATCGAGTCAACCAGTGTTGTAAAGCCTACAGCCGTGGCTTTTTTTCCAAATTTTTCAATAAATCGGTTATAACGGCCGCCCTTTATAACAGCATCTCCTGTTCCATAGGTTACAGCCTGCATGATCATTCCTGTATAGTAAGAATAATCGCTGAGCATACCCATATCAAATGTGATATTATCGCTGCATCCGTATTCCTTTAAGATCTCATATACAGCTCTCAGCCTTTTAATAGCCATGATCGCCTCTTTGTTATCTGTAGATCTTTCAGCCCTGTCAAGTATAGATACATCACCAAAAAGCTGTGTAAGCTCTATAAGAGTTTTCTTTATGTCCTCTTTTATATCCTGCTTCTCAATAAGCTCTATTGCTCCAAACTGATTTCTGTTGCTCAGCAAATGCCTTATCTCAACTATTGTTTCATTGTCAAGGCCGGCTTCCTTGGTCAATGCATTATAGTAAGCTACGTTTCCGACACTTATCTGGAAATCCTTTAAACCTGCCGCCTTCATTATTTCAACACTGAGCGCTATTAACTCTGCATCAGCTTCCGGTGAATCATAATTTATGAGCTCAACTCCCATTTCAGTGCTCTCATTAAGCCTTCCACGATAATTTGTATTGTTCATAAAGACATTTCCCTGATAGCAAAATCTTATCGGAAGCTTTTCATCTTTATAATACATAGTCACTGCCCTTGCTATTGATGGTGTAAAATCCGGCCTCAAAACAAGCGTATGTCCATCTGCATCTATCATCCTGAAAAGTCTTGAGCCATGTAATGTGCCTTTATCCTCGTCAAATACGGGATAATATTCTATGGTCGGAGTTTGGATATATCTATAACCATAAGCTGAAAAAAGCTCCCCAACCTTTTCCATCAAAATATTCTTTCTTTCATATTCATCTCCGAAAACATCTCTTACACCTGCAGGTGTATGTATCAATTGATTCATAAAAATTACTTCCTTCGCTTTAGTCTGCTACCATGCTACCACAAGAAAGTTGTGCATGCAACCATAAATTTTCAAATCTATTCTCTAGTACTTATATCTGTTTGCAGTCCCTCAAGATAAGGAACAAGCACATTTCCATGTGCTTTGATCATAAATTGCTTATCCAGTTCATTAAATTTGAAGTGCTTTATTCCACCATTATCAGCTCTTTTTATAAATTCCATAAGTTTTTTTAGTGTAAGATAATAAAAAACATCTTCTTTTATAAAATATATGAGAAAAAATGAGACGCCCTGCTGTTTTTCAAAATCAGTCATAAATTTGACCTGATGTTCATGGATATTCGCAAGCGGAAATGTATCCGTTTTACACTCCTTTGCATCAAAGCATACCGGAATCCCTTGAACAACTCCTATATAATCTACTGTACTTTTCTTTTCAAAATACGCAAGCGTAATATGACCCGTACTCTTGTCAAAATTCATAGGTGTTATCGGTGTAGGTACCTTTTGGATAAGCGCAAGCTTCATATCTCTGTACTGCTCATTGGTCCTGTTTATCATTTCCTCAAAGGTCGAACCTCTTAAACCTCTGGAATTCCATGTACTCATTGCGAATCTCCGCTATAGCTTAAGAATCCTATCTTTGTTATCGGCCAATATCTCAAAACAGCTTTCCCAACGATCTTATCCCTTGCTACAAATTTATTTACCCAATATCTGGAATCCTTTGAATGATTTCTATTATCTCCCATCATAAAATAAGAATCGGAAGGCACCCTGAAAACTCCGCTGTAGGTTATATCCATTTGTTCAGCTATAAAGCTGTCATCGAGTTTTTCCACGCCCGGAAGCATCGTCGGATTGCTAATAAGCTCTTCGTCTGAAATATCAGTAGTTACAATACTGCTGTCAGCAAGATAAACCTCTCCTCCTGTTATTATTACTGTTTCATTAGGCAGACCGATTATCCTCTTTATAAAAAGCTGGCTTTCATCATCCGGATATTTAAAGATCACAATATCATATCTCTGTGGATCAGAGAACATATACTGCAGCCTGTTTCCAAACACCCTGTCTCCTGCCATTATTGTATTTTCCATAGAGCCTGACGGTATCTCGGCATTTACCAATATAAAATTCATAACAAAAAAACCAATGCCTATTACAACAGCTATTGTAATAACGTAATCAAGTATAATGC
>CAVLAA010000025.1:0-19883 GCA_963660835.1 bacterium | reverse complement strand
TTCTTATGCAATGGATTGCATGGCGAGTAGGAGTCAGCCTGCTCGATTTAGTCTGTTAAATTTGAAATTTCATCGGCCAAAGGAGTTACAATTTTGCCTGCTATCGCACACTTGGCAGCAGTAACCGGTGAAGCAAGATATATTTCAACCTTTGATGTTCCCATTCGTCCAAGGAAGTTTCTGTTATTGGTTGCTACAACACGTTCTCCATCTGTAAGGATTCCTCCGGCACGGCCACAGCAAAGACCGCATCCCGGGTGAGTGATCATTGCACCTGCTTTGGATAGGATTTCAAGAGTCCCATCTTCGATAGCCTGTCTGTATATTTTACGGCTTGCAGGAGTAACGATGAGCTTAACAAATGGAGCGACCTGTTTTCCTTTTAAGATAGCGGCAGCCTTCTGAAGATCCTCAAGACGGCCGTTTGTACATGAGCCAATGAAAACCTGGTCGATATCGATACCTTCAAGCTCTGAAACAGGACGGATCTTATCTACCTGAGAAGGACAGGCCATTACAGGAACAAAGTCCTCTGCATTATAATTGAGTACTTTGTAATGCTCGGCATCCTCATCACCATAAAGATTGTTGAGCCAGCTGTCAAAATCAATATTGCAGTATTCTGCAGTTTTTCTGTCAGGAGCAAATAAACCGCATTTTGCACCGGCTTCAATTGCCATGTTTGACATTGTCATTCTTGAGGCAACGGACATATCAGAAACTGTTGATCCGGCAAATTCCAATGAGCGATATGTTGCACCGTCTGCTCCCAGATCACCTATAATGCGAAGGATTATATCTTTTGAGGTTACATTTGAAGGAAGTTTTCCGTCAATGTTTATCCTTATAGTTTCAGGAACCTTTATCCAGAGCTTTCCTGTTCCTAAGATGCTTGCCATTTCAGTATACCCTATACCGGTTGAAAATGCTCCGACACAGCCATATGTTGTTGTATGACTGTCTGTCCCGAAAACAACATTTCCAGGTTTTACATATCCTGCCTCGGTCATCAGCTGATGGCAGATACCGTCTGAGCGGTGAACATTTTTCATTCCGTATTTTTGAGCAAATTCATTTCCTATTCTGAAATGACGAGTATCATCTGTTTGGCTTGCCGGCACAAGATGATCATATATAAGGACTACCTTGTCAGGATTCCATAGCTTTTTAAAGCCCATTTCTTCGAATTTATCGGCAACGAATGGAATAAAGATATCATGGATCATAACTCTGTCTACATTTACAGTTACGATATCTCCTGCCTTAGCAGCTGCATTTCCGGTATTTTTTCTTATTATTTTTTCTATAAGTGTTGCACCCATTCATATATCCTCTCTATTCTTAAAGATCTGAAAGACCGTTAAGTCTTCTCATTGCATTTACAAGTCCGCCTGCATTAAGAATATCAAGCAGATTTTCCGGAAGGGAGGAGATAGGATATTCTTTGCTGTTATAGGTTATTGAATTACCTACAGTTACAGCTATTTCATCACCTTCTTTTACATCATCTGCCAAGGTGGGATTTTCGATAAGCAGTAAGCCATTATTAATAGAGTTTCTAAAGAAGATACGGGCATATGATTTTGCTATTATAGCACGTATTCCCAGAGCCTTGATAACCTCCGGAGCCTGCTCTCTTGATGAACCGCATCCAAAGTTTTTTCCGGCTACGATAATATCTCCCTCTTTTATCTGACCTGCAAGCTCAGGGCGAAGAGGAGAAAATGCAAATTTTTTCATATCGTCTACGGTTTTCAGTGCAAGATATTCGGTCGGGATGATGATATCTGTATCAATATCATCGCCAAGGAGCCAAACTCTTCCGGTAAATTTATCCATAATAATTCCTCCTACTCAAATTACAATATCATATCTGCAGTTGCGATAGCACCTATTATTGCAGAAGCGGTAACTGTAGCTGCAGAAGCGAGATAAACAAATGAATCCTTGTGTCCGGCACGGCCCTTAAAGTTTCTTGTTCCTGTACTTATAAGTACTTCGCCTTCACCTATAACACCCTGACAGCTGCCCCAGCAAACAGAACAGTTTGCGTTCATGACTATTGCACCTGCATTCATGAAAATATCAATAAGGCCTTCCTCTAAAGCCTGTGTATATACTGTATTGCTTGCAGGAACTATAAGGAATCTTACAGTCGGAGCAACCTTATGTCCGTTTAATATAGATGCTGAAAGCCTGAGATCCTCAATACGTCCGTTATTGCATGAACCAAGGAAGGCTTCGTTGATCCTTGTTCCGGCACATTCCTTTGCAGGAGCTATATTGTCTACAAAATGAGGCTTTGCAACTATAGGGATAATGGTTGAAAGGTCTATATCATATACCTTTTCAAAATGCGCGTCATCATCACTTTTAAAGCATGCTTTAGGAGAACGTCCATGCTCCTTTAAATAGTCAAGAGCTATGTCATCAACCTCCATAAGTGCTGTTTTGGCTCCTGCCTCGACACAAAGGTTGCAGATGGAAATACGGTCACTCATTGTGAGGTTTTTCATTCCGTCACCTACAAATTCCATCGCTTTGTAGTTTGCTCCGTTTGCACCTATAAGACCTATTATTGTAAGAATAAGGTCTCTTGCGGTAACTCCGTCAGAAAGTTTACCTGTAAGGTTGAATCTTAATGTTTCAGGGACAAGAACCCAGCTGTGACCTGTTACCATTCCGTATAGATAATCTGTACAGCCTACACCTGTACCAAAGGCGCCTAATGCACCATAAGCACATGTATGGCTGTCGGCACCAAATATAAGCTCGCCGGGACATACATGGTTTTCCATCATTATCTGGTGGCAGACACCTTTTCCTTCATAGAATTTGATCTCATGCACTTTTGCAAAATCACGCATTTTTTTCTGTGAAGCAGCTGTTTTAGGACTGTCACACGGTACATTGTGGTCAACTACCCATACAAGCTTATCTTTATCGGCAATCTTAGGATTTTTAAGATTGTTATACATATCTATTGTCAAATGTGTTGTTCCGTCGTTGCTTAAAAGACGATCAAGCTCTACAGTATGTATTTCTCCGGCCTTTACGCTTTCTACATGAGCAGCTCTTGCAATTATCTTTTCGGCAATTGTCATACCCATCTCTTTTTCCTCCATCTACTGAAAATTATTTATTAAGTGAAGCTATAAGACCGCCCTGGTCCAATATCTGCTGCATATAAGGCGGAAGCTTTGTGCATGAAAAGCTTTTTCCGTTAACAACAGCAGTTCCGTCAGAGAGGGAAAGCTCTATATCCTGTCCGGATTCAACTTCATCATATAATTCCTTGCATACAATAACAGGAAGCCCTATGTTTATTGAATTTCTATAGAAAATCCTTGCAAAGGATTTTGCAACAACAGCCTTGACACCAAGAGCCTTGAGAACGCTCGGTGCCTGTTCTCTTGATGAACCGCAGCCAAAGTTTTCACATGCTACAACGATATCTCCGGGTTTTACATTTGAAGCAAAGTCAGGATCCAGTGATTCAAATGCATGAGATTTCATTTCATCGATTGTAGGATAAAGCAGATACTGAGAAGCTATTATCTGGTCAGTGTCTACATCGGAATCGAATCTAAATATTTTTCCCATAGTTATCTCCTTAAATCAATAATTATAGTTTACACTCTAACGCTTAATTTTATCATTTAAGCAATTAAAAGTAAACCGCACGCTTTTGAGTTTAACATCTAATGGCTCTAATGGCTTTGATGTGATTTTCTGTATTGCTTAGGAGATTGGCCTACTCTTTTTGTAAACATATTTATAAAGCTGCTGCTTGAGGAATAGCCTATCATATCTGCAATTTCTTCAATTGATTTTTGAGTTCTTGCAAGCTCGATCTTTGCATGTTCGAGTCTTGTATTGGTTACATATTCCATTGGAGAGAAGCCTGTTTCTTCTTTAAAGCAATGCGCATAGTAATATGGGCTTAGGGCAGCTGTCTCGGCTAATATATTTATACTTAAGGATTCATTGTAATTACGTCTTATATATTGGATGCTTTCTTCTATAGAGGTTTTTGATTCGGTTTGGACAACGGGAGGCTTAAGAAGATATTCAAAGATATGATAAATCCTCATAGAGCTTTGAAACATTGACTCTATCCCTCCGTTTTGATAGAACTCGACCATATTGTATAGAAGTCTTCCGATAAGGACATTGCTGTCCTCGCGAATCAGTGCTCCTTTTGATTCAAGAATATGCTGACATATATCATGAGAATTTGAGCCGTCAAAGTGCATATAGAGAAATTCCAGACCGTCATATGCATGATAATAATGTGGTTTCATGCAGTCGAGCAGCACTACATCTCCTTTTTCGGCATCAAAGCACTGGCCTTCATATTCGACATGAAGGCTGCCGGCTCTTATAAATACAATAAGAAGAGGCGGATAGGTTTTTCGTTTCATAAAGTAGTTTTGTGTGCAAAAATAGTGCCCACACCAAGTAGGATAAAAATATAGCTTCTGAGCAAGCTCGGATGGAGTAAAGGAAAAACAAATAGATTGAGATAATATTCCGGGATCAACACTTTTCATAATGCACTCCTTTTAAAAGCAAGATTGATGAACTTTTGAACAAGGTAGAATATTTACTTTGTTTTATTTTTATTTTACAATGCATACATCGATAAGGAAATGAACAAAAGAATTAAAAATATATCTTGATAATTGTTCGTTCTGCACAAAAATAATGAACGCGTTCTTTTTTAAAACAACTAAATTCAAAAACAATTTGAAAAAATATTTAAAAAAGAGGAGATAATGATTATGCATATCGGTGAAAGAAAAATTGAAAGACCATTGCGTTGGGGCATCGTAGGAGGAGGCCGCACAAGTAACGTAGGATACAAGCATCGTCTTGGAGCACTCAGAGACAATACAGCTTTCCAGATGGTTTGCGGAGCATTTGATCTGGATTATGACAGATGCATAGATTTCGGTAAGAACCTTGGCGTTGATCCTGATCGTCTGTATCCTGATTATAAGACAATGTTTGAAGAGGAAGCAAAACGTGAAGATGGTGTTGAGGTTGTCGATATTGCAACTCCTAATTTTCAGCATTATGAGGTTACTAAGGCAGCCCTTGAAGCAGGACTTCATGTAATATGCGAAAAGCCATTATTCTTTGAGGTAGAGCAGGGACTTGAAATTCAGAAGCTGGCTGAAGAAAAAGGAAAGCTCGTTTGTGTAACATATGGTTTCTCAGGATCTCAGCTGCTCCTTCAGATGAGACATATGGTAAAAGAAGGAATGCTCGGAACTATAAACATGGTTGATCTGAAATATACACACGGATATGGATGTGATCCGACAGGTGATGTTAAATCAGAGGGACAGAAATGGCGTGTTGATCCTGCAAAGGTTGGAAAGGCTTTTGTACTCGGAGATTTGTCTACTCATACTTTTTATGAATCACAGCTTGCAACAAATGATATGAAGTTAAAACAGGTTCTGTGCGACAGACAGGCTTTTGTAGGATCTCGTTATCCTCTTGAGGACAATGCATATGTATTGATGCGTTATGAGAACGGAGCAGTAGGAAGAATGTGGTGCTCATGTGTTGATGCCGGAACACCGGAAACACAGGTTATAAGAATCGTTGGTTCAAAAGCATCATTAGAGTGGCATGACGCACAGCCGAATCACCTTCTTTATCAGGAGCAGGGCAAGCCGGCACAGCTTATGGTTCGCGGAAATGATTACTTATGCGACGAATGCAATGCAGATGAGAGCCTTGGTGCTACTCATGTAGAGGGATTAAGTGAGTCTTGGGCAAATATTTATCTTAAATTTGCAGTAGCGATCGATGCAAAAAATCGTGGAGATGAGGAGACATTAAGCAAGATGGTTTATCCGGATCTTCAGCATGGAATTGATGGAATACGCTGGATCAATGCGTGTGCTAAGTCAGCTGACGAAGGCAGCGTATGGGTTGATTTTGAATAATATTTAAAATAAAAACAAAAGAAAACAAAAATAAAACGAACAACATATTATATATGGAATAATTGATAAAGGTAATTAAATAGGTATATTGGAACTGCTGCAGTCAGATTTTGGCTGCAGCAGTATCAAAACATAGAGTTGGAGGAAATGATTATGCAGTTAGCTATTTGTACAGATGTATTTGCAGATTTGTCTTATACAGATATGTTAGATAAAGTTAAGTCACTTGGTATTGATGCTGTAGAGATGACAGCAGGAGGCTGGGGAGCAAGAAAGCATTGCAACACAGCAGAACTCTTGGATGACCCGAAAAAGCTTGAGGCATTTAAGGCAGAGCTTGATAAAAGAGGTATGCGTATAAGTGCTCTTAATACATCATGCAACCCATTGTGGCCATCAAAGACAGGTGAAGAATACAAAAAATCAATGTACGACTGTGCTGTTTTAGCCGGAAAACTCGGAGTAAAGAAGATCGTTGCAATGGCAGGTCTTCCTGCAGGAAATGAGACAGATACTACACCAAACTGGATCACATCAACTGTTTCATGGCCTGATTTTATGGCACCTGCATATGAATATCAGTGGAAAGTAACTATTGAGTTCTGGAAAGAATTTGCTGTTCATTGCAAAGCTTGCGGAGTTGAAAAAATTGCAATTGAAGAATTCCCTGGAACAATGGTTTGGTCTGCAGAAACAATGCTTAAGCTTAGAAATGCAACAGATCCTATGATCGGAATCAACCTTGATCCATCTCATATGATGATTCTCGGTGCCGATCCTATTGCAGCTGCAAGAGCATTAAAGGGATGTATTTTCCATGTACACGGTAAGGATGCCAGAATAGAAAGAGGTCTTTCAGATATAAATGGTATACTTGAGCCAAAGCCTGTTACAGAATCTGCCGACAGAGTATGGAACTATGTAGCAGTCGGATGCGGGCAGGATCTGAAATGGTGGAAGGAATTCTTCTCAGTATTGAGCATGATGGGATATAATGGTGATGTTTCACTTGAAATGGAAGATCTTACAATGTCTGTGGAAGCAGGTGTTGCAACATCTATTGATGCATTAAATCAGACGATCAGCAAATGATCAAGCCTGTAAAGACCATTGTTAGATAAATTCTAAGTTTGAAGGTTGTGGAGGCACGGGAGGTATTTGTATAAAACTCCTGTAGAAAAAGGAGAATGGATAAATGAAAGAAGATGGAAAAATAAAATGGGGTACCAGATTCGCATATGGATGCGGTGATACGGCTTGTAATATTGTTTTTGGAATGATCAGTACACTCCTGACATTGTTTTATACTGATTATGTTGGAATCAATGCAGCAACTATCGGATTGATAATGCTTATTTCACGTGTATTTGACGGAGTTTCTGATGCGATAATGGGGTTGATCGTAGAGCATACAAAATCAAAATGGGGAAAAGCAAGACCGTGGATATTGTGGATGAGCGCACCATTTGCTATAGCAGCAGTACTGCTGTTTATGGTTCCGCATACTACAGCTATGGTTCAGGCAATTTATATTTTTGTAACCTACAATCTGATCAATACAGTTTGTTATACAGCGATCAATCTTCCTTATAGCAGTCTTTCGGCTCTGATGACAAGAGTTTCATCGGAAAGAGATATGCTCAGTGTTGTTCGTATGGGACTTTCGCCTTTTGGAAGGATCCTTGCCGTAACATGTACTATGCCGGTTGTTAAACTGTTTGGAAATGATCAGGCTGCATGGGTAAAAACAATGGCAATCTGGGCATCTATCGCATTTGTCCTTCTTCTTATATGCTTCTTTAAATGCGAGGAAAAGGTTGTAATCGAGGCTAAGAAAAAGCAGGAAAAAGTACCGCTGAAAAAGGCATTAAAAGCACTTGTTACCAATCAATATTTCTGGGCAGTAGTTATCTTATGGACTATGCAGAATGGTATCTACTGCGTAACCGGAACCATTTTACCCTACTATTGCAAATATATCTTCCACAATGATACATGGATGTACAGTACAATATATATTACTGAAACGTTGATAATCGTTGTGGCCACATTCTTTAGCCCTGTTTTACTTAAAAAATTCGGTAAAAGAAATATGTCTCTTGCAGGTGCCATACTGGCACTTGCAGGTCAGCTGGTATTTTGCCTGAATCCTACTAATTTTGGATTTTTAGTATTTAGCTGTGTTATCCGAGGCCTGGGTCTTGCTCCTTTAAATTCAATTGTTTTTGGTTTCCTTGGTGATGTTGTAGAGTATGGTCAATGGAAAACTCATCTTAGGCAGGAAAGCCTGATATTTGCCGGAAGTTCAGTCGGAATGAAGGTTGGTGCAGGCGTGGCGTCAGCAGTTATCACAGGTCTTTTATCATTTGCAGGATACATAAGTTCAACCTCAGGTGCTGTAGAGCAGCCGGGAAGTGCTATACAGATGATCATAGATGTTTACCGTTTTGCTCCTCTTGTTGTATGGATAACAGTTATAATCACTCTTAGCCTTTACAAGCTTGACAAAATGTATCCGAAGATCATGGAAGAATTAGCTATCAGAGAAGAAAGAGGCGAACTGTAAATAAAAATGCAAATTGCCGAGATATCATCTTGACTATCGCTTAAAAAATATGATAGCATACATATCAAGAGATTAAATATAACGTTATATGACTGACGGATAGGTGGAATTGACCACATGAAGTATAACGAATATAAACCGACCGTCTGGGGAGAAATGACCCAGGCGGTCTTTTCTGTGATATTATAACTATTGTATCATGCAGCAAGCAAGGAGGTATTTATGAGCACTAAATCTGATATTGAAATTGCACAGGAGGCAAAGCCGCTTCTTATCACTGAAATAGCAAAAAAAGCATGTATTGATGAAAAATATATTGAGCAGTACGGAAGATATAAAGCAAAGATTGATTACAGCTATCTGCGTGATAATGAAAATACTGCTGACGGAAAGCTTATTCTTGTAACAGCCATCACACCGACACCTGCCGGCGAGGGCAAGACAACAACATCTGTCGGACTTGCCGATGGTCTCAATAAAATAGGTAAAAAGACTATTGCAGCACTCAGAGAGCCTTCGCTTGGGCCGGTATTCGGAATAAAAGGCGGTGCAGCAGGCGGCGGATATGCACAGGTTATACCAATGGAAGATATTAATCTTCATTTTACGGGCGATTTCCATGCGATCGGTGCGGCAAATAACCTTTTGGCAGCAATGATAGACAATCATATCCAGCAGGGAAATGCATTAGGGATCGATTCAAAAGAAATCACATGGAAAAGAGCTGTTGATATGAATGACAGACAGCTTAGAAACATTGTTGACGGACTTGGAGGAAGAGTAAACGGCGTACCAAGGGAGGATGGCTTTGATATAACGGTTGCTTCAGAGGTAATGGCTGTTTTGTGTTTATCATCCGATATAACAGATCTGAAGGAGCGCCTCGGAAAAATAATAATAGGATATAATTATGATAAGGAGCCTGTAACAGCAAAAGATCTAAAAGCAGAAGGAGCAATGGCTGCGCTCTTGAAGGATGCCTTAAATCCTAATCTTGTACAGACACTTGAGCATACACCGGCATTTGTACATGGCGGTCCATTTGCAAATATCGCACATGGCTGCAATACTGTAACAGCGACAAAAATGGCACTGAAATCAGCAGATTATGTTGTAACAGAGGCAGGCTTTGCAGCAGATCTTGGAGCTGAAAAATTCTTTGATATAAAATGCCGTGAGGCTGGCTTAAAGCCTTCAGCTGTAGTTATCGTTGCAACTATAAGAGCACTTAAATATCATGGAGGCGTCAAAAAGGATGCTTTGAACCAGGAGAATAAAGAGGCACTTATTAAGGGAATGCCGAACCTTGTACAGCATATAGACAATATAAGAAATGTTTATGGTCTGCCATGTGTAGTTGCCATAAATGCATTTCCGACAGATACTAAGGCAGAATTTGAAACTTTGCTTTCAGAATGTGAAAAAATCGGAGTTAAGGCTGTTTTAAGTGATGTATGGGCAAAAGGCGGAGAAGGCGGAATCGAGCTTGCAAATGAAGTTGTAAAGCTTTGTGATGAGGAAAGCAGCTTCAGATTTGCTTATGAGGATGAGTTTAGCATAGAAGAAAAAATAGAAGCTATAGCAAAGAAAATCTATCATGCTGATGGTGTGGAATTTACTAAAAAGGCCAAAAAGCAGGCAGAAAGATTTGCAGAGCTTGGATATTCAAGCCTTCCTATATGTATAGCAAAAACTCAATATTCATTTTCGGATGATCCTTCATTGATCGGAGCACCAAGAGGATTTAATATAACTGTAAGAAATCTCAAGATTTCAGCAGGTGCCGGTTTTATAGTTGCACTTACAGGTGACATCATGACTATGCCGGGTCTGCCTAAGCATCCTGCTGCCGAAAGAATAGATATTGATGAAAACGGAAAAATTACCGGTTTATTTTAAGTATTTTATAAGGAGAGATCAATGGCCAATATATTAAAGGGTGCACCTGTTGCCAAAGCAATAAACGAAAGATCACTTCAGGGTATAAGAGAGCTTTTGGATAAGGGGATAATACCTACTCTTGCAATTTTGCGTGTAGGTGACAGAAAAGATGATATAAGCTATGAAAACAGTGCGCAAAAAAAATGCGAAGCATTGGGTATAAATGTGAAAAAGGTAGTCCTGCCTGATAATATCGAATGTGAGGATTTTTATAAAGAGATCATTAAGCTGAATGAAGATGAAAATGTTCATGGTATCCTTATGTTCAGACCATTGCCAAAAAGCATAGATGAAGATAAGGCACGCAATCTGATCGCTCCGTCAAAGGACATTGACTGCTGCACAAATGCTTCTCTTGCAGGTGTATTTGCAGGTACTGATATAGGATATCCGCCATGTACGGCACAGGCAGTGCTTGAGATCCTTGATCATTATAATATTTCATTGAAAGGAAGAAATGTTACAATTCTAGGAAGATCGCTTGTGATAGGAAGACCTGTTGCCATGATGCTTATGAGCAGAAATGCAACACCTACTATATGCCATACTAAAACACAGGATGTTTCAGATATTTCAAAGAGAGCTGATATCATAGTTGCATGTACTGGGCAGATGGAATCTGTTGGGGAAAGCTATTTTAGCAATGGACAGACAGTTATCGATGTCGGTATAAATTGGAATCCTGATAAAAATAAGCTTTGCGGTGATGTTTTGTTTGAAGAAGCAGAGCAGGTTGTTGAAAATATAACTCCGGTTCCGGGAGGTGTCGGAGCAGTAACGACCGCAGTTTTGTTATCACATGTAGTCGATTCAGCCAAAAGAAAAAATAAAATCTCATTATAAGTCTTATCTTGACATAATTTTAGCTTGGCTATATTCTTGCTATGTACTGAATGAAATATCATTCGATATGTATACAGAGTAGAAGTAGCGCGTTAAGTGCCGGCGAACGGGAAGTTGTCGTCGGACGAAGCCTTAGGCGCGGTGCTGCTTCGCATTCCGCTGTTGTCATATCAGGTGTTAGGAAAACTCCTTTTGTGACAATTTAGTGTGACAGAAAGGAGTTTTTTAAAATGAACAAAAATCAAAAATCAGCAACTCAGAGAACAGCAAGGATCGCAGTCCTTGCAGCAGCGTGTGCAGTACTTGGATATATTGCACTCGATCTTGGAAACATAAAGGTTACATTTGAAAGCCTTCCGATACTTTTATCAGCCTTTATGTTTGGACCTGTTGAAGGTGCTCTTACGGGAGGTATAGGAACACTTATATATCAATTGCTTCGATATGGAGTATCTGCTACTACGCTCTTATGGATTCTTCCGTATGTATTGTGCGGCCTTGTTGCTGGTCTGATCGTTAAAAACAACAGATCAGATAAAACCAGAATGTTCATAGCTGTTATAATAGCAGAATTCATGGTTTTATTTATAAATACCTTTGTAATTTATATAGACAGCATAATCTACGGATATTACTCGCCGGCATATGTATTCGGTTCATTTGCAATAAGAACTGTTATATGTGTAGTAAAATCAGTATTGTTCGGATGTGTGCTTCCGGTTTTGACCAAAGGACTGTCAAGAGTAGCATTAAATTATAATAATTGAGGTTGCATTATGGATTTAGATGAAGCGATAGCATATGTAAATCATTATTCATGGAGCAGATCAAGGCCGGGTCTTTCAAGGACGGAAGAGCTTCTTGAAAAAATGGGCAATCCTCAGAAAAGAGTAAAATTTATACATGTTGCGGGAAGCAATGGTAAAGGAAGTACCTGTGCCATGCTGGAATCAGTACTTCGAACAGCAGGATACAAGACAGGCTTTTATCTTTCACCTTACATAGAAGAATTTCTTGAGACATTTCAGATAAATGGAAGAAATATAGATAAGCAGCAGTTTTGTGAAATTACAAAAAAAGTCAGAGATATTGCAGAAAGCATGGAGGATCATCCGAGTCAGTTTGAAATAAAAACAGCTATTGCAATGCAGTGCTTCGCCGACAATAAATGCGACATAGTAGTTCTTGAAACCGGTATGGGCGGGGAATTTGACAGCACAAATGTCATCGATGCTCCGGTAGCTGCCGTATTTACGAATATAGGACTTGAGCATACCGAATTTCTCGGCGATACAATCGAGAAAATCGCGTCAACAAAAGCAGGAATAATCAAAAGCGGATGTTCGGTAATCAGTTATGATAATAAGCCTGAAGTTTTAGATGTTTTAAGCAAAAGAGCAAAGGAAAAGGGATGCCCTTTTTGTGTAGCGAAAAGATCAGATATAAATCCTGTATCTCACAGCCTTGATGGACAGAGATTTATAAGAAATGACATCGAATATACAATACCGCTGCTTGGATCACATCAATTGTCAAATACAGCCGTTGTTTTAAGAACTATAGATGTTTTGATCGAGAAGGGCTATCGAATATCTCAAAGTGATATATCCAAGGGATTAGAAAATGTCAAGTGGCCGGCAAGATTTGAAGTGATAAGCAAAAAGCCTCTGTTTATAATTGACGGAGGACATAATCTTCAGTGTGCCGAGGCTTTATCAGGGATTATAAAAGAGTATTTCAAAGATACAAAATTCACCTTTATTACAGGAATACTTGAGGATAAGGATTATAAAAGTATGCTCGAGGCAGTGTCTCAAAATGCAGATGAATTTTTGTGTGTAACACCTGACAGCCCAAGAGCCTTAAGTGCTGAAAAACTCAGCAAAACAGCTGCTTCTTTAGGATACAGGGCAACAGCATTTAAAAATACAAATGATGCAATTGAAGCAGCATTAAAAAAGAACCTTGGGATAATTGCTTTTGGTTCATTGTATATGGCAGGAGATGTCAGAAAATACTGTCGTGAAATCTTTAAAGAAGTATAAAAAGATTACGAAGGATATTATTTTATGTCGGGGTCAAGAATTTTTTTGACCCTGTTATCATAAGTTTGGAGGAATATATTTTGTATGATATAGAACTTTCATGCATCGAATTTACCGATAAGCTTGCATCCAAATCACCTACTCCCGGTGGCGGCGGAGCAGCGGCATATGCAGGTGCGCTTGCAGCTGCCCTTTGCAGCATGGTTGCAAATTTAACAATAGGCAAAAAGAAATATTCAGCTGTTGAAAATGATATTAAAGAAATTCTGGATAAAACAGAGATATGCAGGCATGAGCTTATGGAGCTTGTTGCAAAGGATGCAGAGGTATTTGAACCGCTTTCAAAAGCTTACAGCCTTCCAAAATCGAGTGAGGCAGAGCTTGCATTTCGAAATGAAACAATGGAAACATGTCTGTATGAGGCAAGTAAGATTCCTATGCGTATAATGGAGGTCTGCTGCAGGCTTATTGCTGTTTTGGATGAACTTTCTGATAAGGGATCTACGCTTGCTGTAAGTGATGCGGCATGTGCTGCTTCGCTTGCAAAAAGTGCCCTAAGATGTGCTAATCTTAATGTTCTTATCAACACTAAGAGTATGCAGGACAGAGGCAAGGCTTCAAGGATTAATGAGTATTGCGATGATATGCAGGACTATTATGAAAAGGAAGCCGATAAGGTTTATGATAAAATAAATAAGCGATTGAGAAATGTATAGATCACATCGGAGGAAAATAATTGTCTGTTTTAGATAAAAGTCATATCAGAAATTTTTGTATAATAGCTCACATTGATCACGGCAAATCAACTCTTGCCGATAGAATTATTGAAATGACAGGCTTGCTGACTCAACGTGAAATGCAGGATCAGGTTCTTGATAACATGGACCTTGAAAGAGAACGAGGAATCACTATAAAGGCTCAGGCAGTACGTACTGTATATAAGAGCAGCACCGGTGAGGAATATATATTCAATATGATAGATACCCCGGGACATGTCGATTTTAATTATGAGGTTTCAAGAAGCCTTGCAGCTTGTGACGGTGCAATCCTTGTTGTAGATGCTGCACAGGGAATAGAAGCCCAGACTCTCGGAAATCTTTATCTTGCACTTGATCATGATCTTGAGGTCTTTCCTGTTATAAATAAGATAGATCTGCCTTCCGCAGAGCCTGAAAGAGTGATCAATGAGATCGAGGATGTTATAGGCATCGAGGCTCAGGATGCTCCGCTTATTTCTGCCAAAAAGGGAATAAATATAGAGCAGGTTCTTGAGGCTATAGTAAATAAGATACCATCGCCAAAAGGAGATGAAAAGGAACCTTTACAGGCACTTATATTTGATTCGGTTTATGATTCATATAAGGGAGTCATCATCTCATGCAGGATCATGAACGGAAGCGTTAAGCGCGGAACAAGAATGAGGATGATGGCAACCGGTGCAGTCGAAGAGGTTGTGGAGGTTGGCTATTTTGGTGCAGGGCAAATGATACCTTGTGATGAGCTGACTGCCGGAATGGTTGGATATATAACAGCAAGTATTAAAAATGTTGCCCAGACCAGAGTAGGTGACACAATAACAGATGATGAAAGACCATGCAGCGAACCTTTACCAGGTTATAAAAAAGTAAATCCGATGGTTTATTGCGGACTTTATCCGCAGGATGGAGCGAAATATCCGGATCTCAGAGATGCACTTGAAAAGCTGCAGCTCAATGATGCTTCATTATTTTATGAGCCGGAAACATCTGCAGCACTTGGATTTGGATTCAGATGCGGATTCTTAGGACTTCTTCATCTTGAAATTGTTCAGGAACGACTTGAAAGGGAATACAATCTTGAACTTATAACTACAGCGCCAAGCGTTGTTTACAAGGTCTATAAAACAGACGGAACATTTTTTGAACTTACAAATCCGTCAAATCTGCCTGACCCTTCTGAAATAGAATATATGGAGGAACCTATCGTTAAGGCAGAGATTATGGTTACAACAGAGTTTGTAGGACCGATAATGCAGCTTTGCGAGGAACGAAGAGGTCAGTATCTTGGAATGGAATATATAGAACAGACAAGAGCAGTCCTAAAATATATCCTTCCTTTGAATGAGATAATATATGATTTCTTTGATGCGCTTAAATCACGTTCAAGAGGCTATGCTTCCTTTGATTATGAGCTCGAGGGCTATCAGAAGAGCCCGCTTGTAAAGCTTGACATAAAGGTAAATAAAGAGGATGTTGATGCTCTTTCATTTATCGTTTTTGAAGGCTCTGCATATGAGCGCGGAAGAAAGATGTGTGCAAAGCTGAAGGAAGAGATACCGAGACAGCTTTTTGAAATACCGATTCAGGCTGCAATAGGTTCTCGTATTATTGCGCGAGAAACAGTAAGAGCCATGCGCAAGGATGTACTTGCAAAATGCTATGGCGGTGATATATCCAGAAAGAAGAAGCTGCTTGAAAAGCAGAAGGAAGGCAAGAAGCGTATGAGACAGATCGGTAACGTCGAAATACCTCAGAAAGCATTCCTGAATGTTTTAAAATTGGATGAACAATAAAGAAATAGAATGTTATATTCATATTCCGTTTTGTATAGAAAAGTGTAACTATTGTGATTTTTTATCTTTTAAAGCATCTAAGAGTGTTAAAAGCAGGTATGTTGATTCACTCATAAGGGAAATAATATCGAGAAGAGATGAAAATGCCGTAGTTACTACTGTATTTATCGGAGGCGGGACTCCGTCTGCATTATCTGACGGAGAAATAAAAAGAATATTAGATGCTTTAAAAAGCAGCTATAATATTTCAAAGAATGCTGAAATTTCAATAGAAGCTAATCCGTGCACGATAACAAAAAGAAAGCTTACAGAATATCTCGAGTCAGGCATAAACAGGATATCGATAGGCTGTCAAAGCATGGACGATGAGCTGCTTAAAAAGCTTGGCAGGCTCCATGATTCTGCAGCTTTCTTTTCAGCAGTTGATATGGCAGAAAAATCGGGATTTAAAAATATAAATATCGATCTTATGTTTGCTATACCGGATCAGACAAAAGAGATATGGAATGAAACGCTGGAAAAGGCGGCAGAGCTTAATATTTCACATATATCTGCATACAGCCTTATCTTAGAGGAAGGTACAAGGCTTTATGAATGCCGCGATTCATTAAAGCTTTGTTCTGAGGATGAGTGTGCACTTATGTATGAGGACACACTCAGGATATTAAGAAAGCATGGCTTTGAAAGATATGAAATATCAAATTATTCCAAAAAAGGATATGAATGCAGACATAATATAGGATATTGGACAGGTGTTTTTTACAAGGGCTTTGGAATAGGAGCTTCTTCATATGAAAACAATATTCGTTTTAAAAACACAGATGATATAAATGAATATATCAATTTTCAATCTGATTATGATAAGGCAAAATGTGATATACTAAGGCTCGATGATAATGATCTTTACAGCGAATTTGTTATTCTGGGATTGAGACTTACAAAAGGAATTTCCGTAAGTGAGTTTAAAAAACGGTTCAATAAGGATATTTTTGATGTTTTTGGAGCTGAGCTGAAAAAGCATATTAAGCTTGGTACATTAATTTATAAAAATGATAGAATTTATATTTCCGAAAGGTATATGTTTGTCTCAAACAGTATACTTTCGGATTTTGTTTAACTCAGACAGACTATAAGGAGTCTGTGAGTTATGTTTTATTATAGGAGTTATTTTATATGTCTGAGATATCACCCTTTATTAAAATAAGAGGTGCTGCAGAGAACAATCTGAAAAAAATAGATATAGACATCCCAAGAAATAAACTTGTGGTTTTAACAGGACTTTCAGGATCAGGAAAAAGCTCTTTGGCATTTGATACTATTTATGCAGAAGGACAGAGAAGGTATATGGAAAGTCTGTCCTCTTATGCAAGGCAGTTTTTAGGACAGATGGAAAAACCGAAGGTTGAAAGTATAGAGGGGCTTCCGCCTGCTATTTCTATTGACCAGAAGGGAACCAATAGAAACCCGAGATCAACAGTAGGAACCGTAACTGAGATATATGATTATCTCAGACTTCTTTATGCAAGAACAGGTATACCGCATTGTCCTAAGTGCGGAAGAGAAATCCAAAAGCAGAGCATAGACCAGATAGTTGATAAGGTAATGAGCCTTCCGGAAAGAACAAAGATACAGCTTTTAGCACCTATTGTCAGAGGCAAAAAAGGCAGACATGAAAAAGTCCTCGCACAGGCAAAGAAAAGCGGATATATAAGAACGATAATTGATGGAAATCAATACGATCTTTCTGAGGAAATAACTCTCGATAAAAATATTAAGCATAACATAGAAATAGTAGTAGACAGGCTTATCGTAAAGCAGGGGATTGAAAAAAGGCTTACCGACTCTATAGAAAATGTTATGGAGCTTACGGACGGGATTCTTGTAGTCGATACAATGGATGGCAACATGCTAAGATACAGCCAGAGCTTTTCATGTCCTGACTGTGATATAAGCATAGATGAAATAGAACCAAGGAGCTTTTCGTTTAACAATCCTTTCGGAGCATGTCCAAAATGTCTTGGTCTTGGATATAAGATGGAATTTTCCGAAAAGCTTATAATTCCTGATCCGTCACTTTCGATATCAGAGGGAGCAATAGAAGTTCCGGGATGGCAGTCATGTACAGATAAAACAAGCTTTACATACGCTGTTTTAGATGCTCTCAGTAAAAAATACGACTTTTCGCTTGATACACCGTTTAATGAGTATCCAAAGGAAATTCATGACATACTTATCTACGGAACAAACAATGAGACTGTGCAGGTCCATTATAAGAGCCAGAGAGGCCAGGGAGTTTATGATGTCGCATTTGAAGGTATCATAAAAAATTGCGAAAGAAAATACAGGGAAACCGCTTCCGATTGGAGCAAGCAGGAGATGGAAAAGTTTATGGAAATAAATCCCTGCAGCGTATGCAAGGGTCAAAGGCTTAAGCCAGCAGCTCTTGCCGTTACGGTAGGAGGCAGGAACATCCATGAGCTTACACAGCTGTCAATAGATGATACAGTGGATTTCTTTGAAAAATTGACACTTACAAGGCAGCAGGAGCTTATCGGTCATCAGATCATCAAGGAAATAAGATCCAGAATAGGCTTCTTAAAGGATGTAGGGCTTAATTATCTCACCTTGGCAAGATCTACAGGATCGCTTTCCGGAGGAGAGGCTCAAAGAATAAGGCTGGCTACACAGATAGGGTCAGGTCTTGTTGGAGTTGCATATATTTTGGATGAGCCGAGCATAGGTCTTCATCAAAGAGATAACGGCAAGCTTTTATCGGCGCTTAAGCACCTTAGAGATCTTGGAAACTCACTCATTGTAGTTGAACACGATGAGGAGACTATGAGAGAGGCAGATTGTATTGTAGATATCGGACCCGGAGCAGGAAGCGGCGGCGGACGTCTTGTTGCAATGGGAAATGTAGAGGATATTGAAAGCTGTCCGGAATCTATTACCGGAGATTATTTAAGCGGCAGAAAGGTTATTCCTATACCGAATGAAAGAAAAAAGCCTTCAGGATGGATAACTGTAAAGGGCGCAAGGGAGCATAATCTAAGAAATATCGATGTTAAATTCCCAACAGGTGTTCTTACATGTGTAACAGGCGTTTCGGGTTCGGGAAAAAGCTCTCTTGTAAATGAGATCTTATATAAGGTATTAGCAAAAAAACTGAACAGAACGCATACGGTACCCGGAGCCTATGATGATATAGAAGGAATAGAGCAGCTGGATAAGATCATAAGCATAGATCAGTCTCCGATAGGACGTACTCCAAGATCAAATCCAGCTACATATACCGGGATTTTTGATCTTATAAGAGATCTGTTTGCTTCTACAGCAGATGCCAAGGCAAGAGGCTATAAAAAAGGACGATTCAGCTTCAACGTAAAAGGCGGAAGATGTGAATCCTGTAAGGGTGACGGAATAATCAAAATTGAGATGCATTTTTTGCCGGATGTATATGTACCATGTGAGGTATGCAAAGGGAAAAGGTATAACAGGGAAACACTGGACGTAAAATATAAAGGAAAAAGCATTTATGAAGTGCTTGATATGACAGTGGAAGAGGCTTTGCCATTCTTTGATGCGATACCATCTCTAAAAAGAAAGATCCAAACACTTTACGATGTAGGACTTTCATATATAAAGCTCGGACAGCCGTCAACACTTTTATCAGGCGGAGAGGCTCAGAGAGTAAAGCTTGCTACTGAGCTTTCAAAAAGAAGTACAGGCAAAACAATCTATATTTTGGATGAACCGACAACGGGACTGCATTTTGCTGATGTTCACAAATTGGTTGATATACTTAAGGAGCTTTCATCCAGAGGAAATACTGTAATTGTGATCGAACATAACCTTGATGTTATCAAGACTGCGGATTATATTATTGATATGGGACCTGATGGAGGAAGCGGCGGCGGAATGGCTATCGCGTTCGGAACACCCGAAGAGGTAAGCAAAGTCAAGAACTCATATAC
>CAVLAA010000024.1:19541-21332 GCA_963660835.1 bacterium | reverse complement strand
ATCAATTCCTTCTTTATATAGAGAATACATTTCATCGAGAGTTAATTCTCCGTTTTCCATTTTTGAAGTGATCTCCTCAAGACGTGAAAATCCCTCCTCAAGTGTCATCTCATTCATATCGCATTCTCCTTAGCATTAATCTTTTCTACTCTTGCATCTATAGTTCCGTCAGCTAAAAAAATCTCAATAATATCATTCTTTTTAATATCGTTTACAGATCTGAGTGTTTTTCCGTCTTCAGTGCTTATATATGAAAAACCGGCAGTCAATCTCTTAAGCGGTGATACATCCTCAAGCTTTGAACATAACATCTTAAGATCATGCTTTTTATCCATTAAAGATAGCTTCATTTGATTTTTCAGAATTGAATCGTATTTTTCAAGCTTATCCTTATATCTTAGAACTATATTTGAAGGCTTATATATATCCAGCTTCTTTTGATACTGTTCATTCTTTAGCCTGAACAGCTCGATATAATGCTTTGCATCAAATGACAGTCTGTCTGAAAAAGTATTTAGTCTGTCTATAGTTTCAAATATATCCTCAATGGCAAGCTCTGCTGCCGCAGAAGGCGTCGGTGCACGAAGATCTGCCACAAAATCGGTAATTGTAAGATCAGTTTCATGTCCGATGGCTGAAATAACAGGTGTATTGCAATAAAATACAGCCCTTGCTACGCTTTCTTCATTGAAGGCCCAAAGATCCTCTATCGATCCTCCGCCTCTTCCTACAATGATCACATCCGTATCCAGCTTATCAAGTGCTTCTATGCCCTTTACTATGCTTTCCTTTGCACCATTTCCTTGTACAAGTGCCGGATAAAGTATGATCCTGATACCCGGATTTCTGCGTTTAGATATATTCTGTATGTCTCTGATAGCCGCTCCCGTAGGTGCAGTAACAACACCTAAGGTTTTTACATGCTTTGGAATAGGCTTTTTGTATTCAGGTGCAAACATTCCCATCTCTTCAAGCTCTTTTTTTAAAGCAAGGAATTTCTCATACAGATCTCCAATTCCTGCTTTTGAGATCTTCTTTGCATAAAGCTGATAGCTTCCTGTTTTTTCGTAGGCACTTATCGAACCGCTTACAACTGCCTTATCACCATTTTGCATAGAAAAAGCCAGACCTGCTCTATTTCCTGCGAACATCACACAGCTTATTGCCGCGCCTTCATCCTTTAATGTGAAATATATATGCCCGCTTGAGTGATATTTGCAGTTGCTGACTTCTCCTTGAACCTGTAAATTGCCAAGAAAAAAATCCTGGTCAATCATATTTTTAATGTATTTGTTAATCTGAAGGACTGTATATATGCTGCCCAAAGATTATGCCCTCTTCTCTTTTACTATCTTTGCAAGAATTCCGTTTACAAATGATCCGGAATCCTCTCCTCCGAATTTCTTGGCAAGCTCAACTGCCTCGTTTATTGCAACATTTACAGGGATAGTATCATCAAACAGAGATTCATAAACTCCGAGTCTGATTATTGAAAGTTCTACTTTTCCCATGCGGCTGAGCTTCCAGCCCTTTGAAGTCTCTTCTATTATCTTGTCCAGATCAGAAAGCTTTTCTTTTATGTGATCGTATTTCTGGTTGATAGTATCTACATCTTCCTTGCATGGTTCCTGATCCTTAAGGATCTGCTTTGCATCAGAGCCTGCTCCTTCAAAATAGATATCCATCTGGTTTTTCATCTCATCTTCGCTGTTAAATTCAGACATATAGAGCAGTTTGAAAATCGCTTCTCTTATTGCTCTTCTTGACATTCTTAAAACAGCAGTATCCTGA
>CAVLAA010000024.1:0-19531 GCA_963660835.1 bacterium | reverse complement strand
ATCCTGAATTTCCGACATTTTATTCCTCTTCTTCAACCGGTGCTTTTGTTTTTTTAGGCTTCGGGTTCTTCTCGACCTTTACGTCTGAAATGCTTATATTAACACTTTCAACCGTAAGTCCGGTCATATTTTCAAGAACATCCTTTACTCTTTCCTGAACTGCTCTTGTAGTTTCAGGAAGGTTATATCCGTATTTGATATTCAGAACCATCTGAACAGTTATAGAATTATTTTCTTTCATGAATATCCTTACGCATTTTGATAAGGAATTCATCGTAAATCTTGTTATCTGACTTGCTTCAATATCACCTTTCATCGATGCAATGCCTTTAACTTCCATTGCAGCAAGGCCGGCTATCGTACAGATGACATGATCTGAGATTACAACTGTTCCGACATTATTATCATCATATATTGTATAAACGTTCTTTTTATCTGCCATAACGTCTCCTTTTGGAAATTGTTAAACTTTAAATCGAATTTTCCTTTTTTCATCAGTATCCATATATTATCATTATTTTTAATAAAATTCCACATATTTGTTCTATTGAGAATAAAGAGTTGTATCTAAAGTAGGAAGTTTATAAATTTACAAAGAAAAGAAGTGTCACAGAAACGATTTGAAATGCGTATCTGCGACACTTTCTTATTATCAATAATGATCGGTTCAAACAATAATATCAATTCCTGCTGAACTCTGCTAATTTAAGTCCCGGATTCCTGTCAAGCGTCATATTAACACTCCATGGATTAACAAACAGAAGAAGCGGATTGCCTTTAAGATCTCTTACCTTCTTCATGTCTGATGTACCGGACAGCTTGTCGAAATCGACCTCATCCTTATTTTCTATCCATCTGATGTGCTCATACGGAAGCTCATCCAGACGGATCTCTACATTATATTCGTTATTTAAGCGGTATTTCAAAACGTCAAACTGCAGCACTCCTACAACACCGACGATTATCTCTTCCATTCCGCCTTTTTCCTGGAATATCTGTATAGCACCTTCCTGGGCTATCTGATTTATTCCCTTGACGAACTGTTTTCTTTTCATCGTATCGAGCTGTGCTACTCTTGCAAAATGCTCAGGTGCAAATGTAGGGATTCCTTCGAATGCAAATTTGCGTCCCGGTGAACAGATCGTATCTCCTATAGCAAATACACCCGGATCAAATACACCTATGATATCGCCTGCATAAGCCTCGTCTACAACATGTCTGTCATCAGCCATCATCTGCTGCGGCTGAAGGAGTCTCATTTTCTTTTCTCCCTGAACGTGATAAACCTCTTTATCGGCATTGAATTTGCCGGAGGCTATACGCATAAATGCGATCCTGTCTCTGTGATGCTTATTCATATTTGCCTGTATTTTAAATACAAATGCCGAAAAGTCACTTGAGAACGGATCTATAAGACCTTCATTTGACATACGAGGAAGCGGTGTTGTCGTCATATCAAGGAAATGCTGAAGGAATGTCTCAACTCCGAAATTTGTAAGTGCAGATCCGAAGAACACAGGTGAAAGCTCTCCTTTTTGAACAGCATCTATATCAAACTCGGCTGCTGCTCCGTCAAGAAGCATTATCTCATCCTCGAGCTGTTCCTTTTGCTCTGCAGTAATATAATCAAGTATAGCAGGATCATCGAGAGAGACCTTTGTCTCGGTTCCTTCCTTTGTTCCTTTATTTGTATCGGCATATACCAGAACCTTATTCTCATTTCTGTCATATACACCTTTAAAGTTTTTACCTGAACCTATCGGCCAGTTTATGGGGCATGTAGCTATTCCAAGTTCTTTTTCTATTTCGTCCAAAAGATCAAATGTATCATTTGCATCTCTGTCCATCTTGTTTATGAATGTAAAGATCGGAATATGTCTCATAACACAGACCTTAAAAAGTTTTCGTGTCTGAGCCTCTACACCCTTACCTCCGTCGATAACCATGACCGCAGAATCAGCTGCCATAAGTGTTCTGTATGTATCCTCAGAGAAATCCTGGTGTCCCGGAGTATCAAGGATATTTATACAGCGATTATCATAATTAAACTGCAGAACAGATGAAGTTACAGAAATACCTCTTTCCTTTTCTATCTCCATCCAGTCAGAAACAGCATGTCTTGCTGTAGCTTTACCCTTAACAGAGCCTGCGAGGTTTATAGCTCCTCCATATAGCAGAAATTTCTCTGTAAGTGTTGTCTTACCGGCATCCGGATGGGATATAATTGCAAATGTACGTCTTTTTTCGATTTCTTTTCTTAAATCAGCCACATGAGCCTCCGAATATATTTATGCTTTTATTTTCGTTTTCAATCACAAGTTATTATACTAACATATGACTATTTTTGCGTCAAATAAAAGCATAAACCTATTCTGTCAAGTAATCGTTGGCAAACCCTTCATACAGATCAACTCTCGCATTGCATGTGTGAGATATGCAGCCAAGACACGCTGCGTTTCCTACTCGCTGCACTCGCTTATTCACTCAGGCTCCTGCGCGAACTCGCCCTTCGGGCTCAGACATGCGCCCGCCTTCGTGCTAGAGTGCAGCTTGCTACGGAAGCCTCGCTATCGTCTTTTGCTTGCATATCATCACTCCCTCGCAATACCTTTTAAACCATCATCTTAGGTGCATTCCATAGATTAAGCTTTGTACCGATTCCTTTATCAAGTGCATTTCTGTATACCATGCTTCCCCATGCAACATCCTCTGTCGGCATTCCTCCTACAGAATAGATAACGATCTCGTCCTCTTTTCTGTGCACAGGTATATTTCCGAGAAGGACATCTCCAAGGTCATCGATCTGCTCAGGCTTCATCTTGCCTTCTGCAATAAGATCCTCGACATGTACTGCAGGGATCGGAACAGTATTGTAAGCGTTTGGCTTCATTTCCTCTTCCCATGCCTCATAAAGCATGATATTGTCTGTAACGGTTCTTGCGCGGTTTATAATAAAATCATCATCAAAACGAAGAGCTGCTGTTGATTCGATGATCGCACCCGGCTTGATCCATTCCTCTGCAATATAAGGATAAAGTGACGGATCTCCTGTAGGTGAGGATGTTGATACTGATACGATATCCGAATCCCTTACTGCCTCTTCAATGGTATCAACAGCATAAATGTCAAGATATGGATATTCCTTTTTTGCATGATCGATAAATTTTTCAAGAGAAGCTCTTCCACGGCCTTTAACCTTAACAGTCTTCAATGTAGGACGAACTGCTATAGCTGCTGCAAGGGCTGTTTTGCTCATGACACCCGGTCCTACAATACCTATTGTTTCGGCATTTTCTCTTGCAAAATATTTAAATCCGACTCCCGGTACTGCACCTGTTCTGTATGCTGAAAGGATATTGGCTGACATAAATGCAAGAGGTGCTCCTGTGTCTTTATCATTTAATATAAGCATAAGGATTGAACGAGGCAGTCCTTTTTCTTTGTTTTCTACATTTGAGCCATACCATTTCATTCCTGCCATATCAAACTTTCCGCCAAGGTAAGCCGGCATAGCCATAAATCTTCTGTCCGGCCCGTCTACAGGCATTTCAGGGAATGGAGATTTTTCCGGGAACATTACCATGCTGCCGTGTGAGTTGCCGTTTGCACCGCCCATTCTGTAATCTCCGACCTTCATAAGCTTGAACATTTCTTCCATGGCTTCAACACATTTTGCCATGTCCTTTACGCCTGCTGCTATCATGTCGTCTTCATTTAAATACAAAAAATCAATCTTTGGATATTCCATCTTATTATTCTCCTTTTACTTTTCGTTTTTATGTTTTTTATGTGCTATCAGATAGAGTGAATTCTCCATTGCCATTACTTCATGCATCGCTATTGGCTTAAACATAGGTTTCTTCAGCTTAAATTTGCACCATAAAGCAGCATATACAGCCAATATTGCAAAGATTATGCCGTCTATCATATAGATATTCATCCTTACTGCCGGATCACCGTCAATGTTCCAGATCATAAATACATTTCCTATAACTCCTATGATCGGGATTATCATTCCCAAAGGAACCTTAAATGTACGTGGTGCTTTCGGAAGCCGTCTTCTGAATATAATTACATTGATGTTTGCAATGACATATGAAACCATCCAGAATACAATAGCGATAGTGATCATATATGAAAGTGAATCACTTGTAGAAAGCCCTGTTGCATTTACAACGATCATGATGATCCCTATCATTAAAATGCCTACATAATAGGCACCTCTCTTATTTTTCTTAAGGAAGAACTCCGGCATAAGTCCTATCTTTGCCATTCCGGCACACATATATGAAAGGAAGCTTATTGCTGAGTTAACTGTACTTATTACGGCAAATATTGATACGATTATCATCCATATAGAACCTGCATATCCAAGCAGTGATGTTCCGTACAATATATGCGGTGAAGCGCTTTCTGCAAGATCACTCCATAAACAGAACCTTCCCATTCCGAATACCACGATGATCTGCATAACAAGGATTATTAAAAGACTAAGTACCATTCCGAGAGGCACATTTTTTCTTTCATTTTTAACATTTTTAGAAATCGGGATTACAAATTCACTTCCTATAAATAAGAAGAAAGCAAGTGCAACATATCCGAATATATCTGAGAACGAAGTGGAGATATTCATCGGCTGCTCTACAACCTCACCTGTTCCGATTCCAAGAATTCCAAGAACTCCCATTGCAACAAGCGAAAATACAAGGCCATATACAACGATATTTTGTATTTTTGCAAACATGTCAATTCCGACAAGGTTTACAGCTATCAAAACCACTAAAAGAATTATACAAAATACGCTTGAAGGTATTCCTGTATTAAATACCGAATTTATTGCATTTCCGAACATCGCACATTCAACGGAACCGGCAATTGACTGGCAAACAATATATCCGCCGACCATTGTAACTATCGTGATAAAAGGTCCGATTCCTGCCAATGTATACTGTGCAAGTCCACCTGTAAGATTCGGCATAAGAGCATTCAGCTCAGCCATAGAAAGTGCCGTACATATGTTTATTGCACATGCAATGATCATTGCTATGATAAATCCTGTTCCAAGTGCTCCTGCTCCCTGTCCAAGTGACATAAGACAGCTTGTAGCAACTATTAGTCCTACACCTGTAGATATTACACTGGGTAATCCTAATGTTTTTTCATTCATAAGCGCCTCCCCAAAGATGATCTTCCTTTAATCGTGTTATAAAGCGTCTGCTCCTTCTTCACCGGTTCTGACACGTATGATATTTGAAAGCTGTGAAACAAATATCTTTCCGTCTCCTATATGTCCTGTATAAAGTTCTTTCTTGATCGTCTCTATGACATCGTCGACCTTCTCATCCTCTACAACTACGAAAATTATCTGCTTCGGCAAGAGTTCCATTTCCTTATGCTGCTCAACTTCAAACTCAAAGGTTCCCATCTCTACGCCACAGCCTATTGCCTGCACTACTGTCATTCCGCTTACTCCAAGCTTGCTGAGTGCTGACTTCAGATTGCTTAGTCTGTTCATTGATGTAACAACTTTAATTTCTGAGAATCCCATAATAATCTCCTCCTGATATAGACTCTTAAATTCTTAAATAAGAAAAGACAATGACCCTACATTTCTGTAAGACGCCATTGTCTCTTATCTTTGATTAATCCTGTTTTTATAATTTTTCTCTTCGACAAGCTTAAGATATTTTCTCGGAGTTATTCCGGCATATCTCGAGAAATCATGTATGAACTGCGGCTGGTCATAATATCCAAGCGAAACTGCAAGCTCTGTCATGCTTTTCGGTGCTCCGTAGTTCAGCACTTCTATTGCCCTCTGAAACTGGATTATCTTACAGAAGGTTTTGGGTGAAAATCCCATTTCATCGATAAATGCCTTATTCAGATATCTGACGGAGTAGCCTGTTTTCTGTTCCATCTGTGAAACTCTTATCCTGCCGTCCGTCTCATATACCATACGCTTGACCGATTGAACCATTTCCTGTTTTCCAAATGGCTTACGCCGCCTTTTTTCTGCCTTTGTATTTGCTTCAATAAAGATACGTATCCTCTGATAAAAATCCTTTTCAGCCTGGATCTTATCGAGCCATCCCTTATCTCCTGTAAGAATGCTTTCTATAGGAAGCTTTTTTCCAAGCGCATCCTTCATCCTGCAACTTATAAGCTCCGGCTGAACACCCGGCATATATCTTATACCGAATACTTCATCTCTTCCTCTCCAGTTTTCACATGAATACTTAAGAGGTGTGCCACATACATAGCCATGCATTTTATCCTTTTCGTATTCAAAAAACAAATCTATGCAGCCGTCAGGAACACTCCTTAGCGGCTTCCCTTCCCTTACATGAAATGTATAGAAATGTGATATTCCCTGCTTTAAATACAACTCCTGGTAGAAATCATTTGTATCAAATACGAAATATGGCTGCGAGGCACGAAGCAATTCTTTTTTTTCAGGCATAAGGCTTACCACCGATCAAATTATTTGATCATATCTTAGCCTTAAACCTGTCATAGCGCAAGTCACTTATATCAACCGTTGTCTTTCCTGTAGTTATAAGCTCTGCGATCTGGCTTGATGCTCCGGGAGCAATTCCGAAGCCGTGTCCTGTAAATCCGCAGGCTAAAACAAGACCCGGAACCTCATCTACATTTCCAAGCACCGGCACTCCGTCTGCACATCTGTCCATCCATCCTGCCCATGTACGTACGATCTTTGCATTTGCAAGATTCGGGAAATATTTGATAATACCACGGCATATACAAGGTGCTGTCTTTGAATAACAGATCGGTGTTCCGTTATCCTTTGTAAATCCTTCAAGTCCTGATGAACCTCCGAATACAAAGGATCCGTGCTTTGTCTGGTGTCCGTAGAAATCTGCCTCCGCAGTTCCTAACATCTGGTCAAACATATGAGGCTCTGCCTCTGTAACAAGTGCTTCAAGCATTGCCTTCTGCATCGGTATATCAATCCCTACCGTACCTGCGATCTCACGTGATTCATATCCTGCGGCAAGTACTATAGTATCCCCTTCAAACACATCACCCGATGCACATATGACCTTGCGAAGCTTTCCTTTTACCATTTTGAGTTCTACAACCTTTTCGCCTGATATAAAATGAACACCAAGCCTTCTTGCTGTCTTGTAAAATCCAAGTGTAGTTGTAAGCGGATTTGCATGTCCGTCTGTCGGACACCAGCTTGCGCACGTAACCTCTTCTGAAAGATATGGATTTATTCTTCGAACCTCATCTCCGTCGATCATCTTTACATCAAGTCCGACCTTAACAGCTCTTTCGGTAAGTCCCTCTAATATCTGTCTGTGCTTTTCGGTTTTTCCAAGACGAAGATTTCCATCCTGATGATATTCACAATCAACCTCCAGCTCCTCTGAAAGAGTAGGCCAGAAATTTTTGATTCCATACATAACAAGCGGCAATTCTCTAGGATCACGTCCTGACTGTCTTACACCGCCTCCGTTTCTGCTTGAACCTCCGTTTCCGATGAAATCGGATCCCTCAAGACAGATAACACTGACTCCTCTTTTAGCAAGATAGTAGCTGATGGAGCATCCTATGATTCCGCCGCCGATTACAACGACCTCTGCCTTGTTATTCATGCTCTCCACCAACCTTTCCGTCTTCTGCTTCGTTTGCAAATACATACATTTCTATAGGACGCATCGGAACTCTTGATGTAGCCGGCTCAAGCTCCATAGGAGATATTCCAAGCTCTCTTGCTACAATTCCCTTTACAAGCTTTGCGCATGTCTGTCCCTGACAAAGTCCCATGCCTGTTCTCAAATATCTGCGGATCTCTGTTATTGTCCACATTCCCTCATGTACAGCCTTTCGGATCTCTCCTTTTGTGATCTCCTCACAGCGGCATATAAGCATGTCATCATCCGGAGCGGGAACAAACGGTCCGATATCTCTTGATCTGTCGTTTACTGCGTTCATAATACTTCCTCCCGTCCTATATTTCCTTTTTGAAAAATCTTGCCTTCATAGCATATTCCTTAGGAACTCTTATTGTAAGAAGATTTGTTTTGTCAAATGCCTTGCTGCTCTTAACCGAAACAACCTCTGCATCACATACCTTCTTTCCGTTCCTTCCAAGTGCCGCACCCTTATCGCCTGATACCGGAAGCGGAAGGAATTCATATGGAATAGTAACTGTAGCACTTCCGTCTCCTGCATCCTCATCTACAAGGAATATTGCCTGTCCGGAGCAGCTTGCAACACACATTCCGCAATTAATGCACTGTGATCCGTCTACAACTATCGGAAGTGATGTGATATTTTCACCGATTGAAATACATCCTTTCGGACATGCATCCTGACAAGGGTTACATGGAATATTCTGTGTACATTCCATAACCGGATGAACGCCAACCTTATGTGTTACTCCCGGGAATCTTTCAATCTCATCATCTGCAACAAAGCCGTATTTGAGAAGATTTGTTGAAATATATATTCCTTCATCTGTTTTCTCAATTGCTTTTCCTTTATTTTTAGGAGCGAACATGCCCTGTCTCAATCCATCGAGTGCATTGTCAAGAGAGCTTAACTCCTTATCTAATTCTTCTTTTTCTATATATCCGAGATATTCTGCTGCTGCGATTCCCGACATACGTCCTTCGATCATCGCTGAGCTTGCTTCCTCTATTCCCGAAACATCTCCTGCTACAAAAACTCCCGGAAGTGATGTACGTCCGTATTCATCACATATCGGAACCTGTCCGCCTCTTTTCGGATTGTCTTCCATCTTGCAGCCTGCCATCTTCAAAAGCTGTGACATCGGTGAAAGCCCTACTGCAAGGCAGATAGTATCAACATCAAAATGCTTTTCTGTTCCGGGAATGAAATTAAAATGCGAATCAACCTCAGCTATTACAACTCCTGTAACACCTTTTTCTCCTTCTGCCCTTACGATCGTATGTGACAGATAAAACGGAACTCCGGTTCTTGCTACCTTTGCGGCATGTACTCCATATCCTCCGACTCTCGGTGCTGCATCAACAAGTCCTACAACCTCACATCCGCACTGCATGAGCTGAAATGAAACAACAAGTCCGACATTTCCTGAGCCAAGCATAAGGACTTTTTTACCCGGCAATACACCGTGCAGGTTCATCATTGTCTGCGCTGCACCTGCGCCTATTACTCCGGGAAGAGTCCATCCCGGGAATGTAACCATGTTCTCTGCTGCTCCTGTTGCAATGATTATCGCATCTGCCTTGAAATGATGTACCGAATCACCTTCTCTTACGACAACTTCCTTGTCCTGATACATACCGATGACAGTTGCATTTAAGACAACCTCAACTCCTGCTGCATCTGCTTCATCAAGCAGCTGCTGACCTATTACAAAGCCTCTTATCTTGGCTCTGTGTTCCTTTGAGCCAAAGAATTTATGGATCTGCTTGAACAGCTGACCGCCGGGCTTTTCATTTTCATCAAATACTACTACCTTCAGTCCTCTTTTTGCTGCCTCTATTGCTGCCGACAGACCGGATGGACCGGCTCCTACAATTATCAAATCATACCTTTTCATCTCTTCGTTTCCTTTCCAAGATGCATGTCCGGTGCCTCTTATGTGAAACAAATCTCATGCAATTTATTTACTGTTCCTCAAATGGTTTATCGCTTACACCATATTGTGTTCTTACATCCATTCCTGCCTTTAAAGGAGTTATGCATGTTCTGACATTTGGTACACCATCAACGACCATAACACAGTCTGTACATCTTCCTATTGCACAGAAAATACCGCGCGGCTTATGCTCCTTCTTTGTATATCTGTGTACCATAACTCCCGCTGCCTTAAGCGCTGCGGCAATAGGTTCGCCTTCCATTCCTTCTATTTCATTTCCGTCAAATGTAAATTTGACCGGTGCACCTTTTTCCTGAACTCCCAATATTGGATGCTCTTTGATTCTCTCTGCCATGCTCAACGCTTCCTTTCCTGTAAAATGAAAAAAACGCCTATATGGAAGACTCTTCCATATAGACGCCTTTGTCTATCTCTTTACGTCCCGTATGATATATACAATTTCATTTTCAGAATTGTAAAAATCGGTACAGTGTAAAAATTTAGACAGATTTATTAGTTATTTTTTATTATCTAACGTTAAATGCTTTAATTCCCGGGTAAACAGCTGATGCGCCAAGCTCCTCTTCGATCCTAAGAAGCTGGTTGTATTTTGCAACACGCTCTGATCTTGAAGGTGCACCTGTCTTTATCTGGCAGGTATTAAGAGCAACAGCAAGATCGGCAATTGTAGTATCAGCTGTCTCACCCGAGCGATGAGATGTAACTGCTGTATATCCTGCCTTGTGTGCCATTTTTATTGCCTCAAGTGTTTCAGAAACCGATCCTATCTGGTTGAGCTTGATAAGGATAGCATTTCCTGCTCCAAGCTCTATTCCCTTTGAAAGTCTCTCTGTATTTGTAACAAAAAGATCGTCACCGACAAGCTGAACCTTGTCTCCGAGCCTTGCTGTAAGCTTTTTCCAGCCTTCCCAGTCCTCTTCGTCAAGTCCGTCCTCTATAGATATGATCGGATATTTCTCGCAAAGTGCTGCCCAATGCTCTATAAGCTCCTCTGATGTATAAACTGTTCCTGCTTTAGGAAGCTTATACTCTCCAAGCTTTCCTGTTTTCCACTCTGATGATGCTGCATCCATAGCAATCCTGAAATCACGTCCAGGCTCATATCCTGCTTTTTTTACAGCCTCAAGGATCGTTTCTATTGCTTCTTCATCTGATTTTAATGCAGGTGCAAATCCTCCTTCATCTCCGACAGATGTTGCAAGTCCTCTTTCCTTTAAGATTGCAGCAAGAGCATGGAATACCTCTGCACACCAGCGCAGACACTCTTTAAATGAAGGTGCACCTACTGGCATGATCATAAATTCCTGAACATCAAGCCCTGATGAAAGTGCATGACAGCCTCCGTTTATAATATTCATCATAGGAACAGGAAGTCTGTTTCCTGAAACTCCGCCAAGGAATTTGTAAAGAGGAAGATCAAGTGAGATCGCAGCGGCTCTGCAGCAGGCAATCGATACTGCAAGGATTGCATTTGCTCCGAGATTATTCTTTCCTTTTGTTCCGTCAGCTTCTATCATAGCTGCATCTATTGCATAAATGTCGGATGCATCCATTCCGACAAGCACATCATTTATCTTTCCGTTAATATTTGCAACGGCCTTTGTAACACCTTTTCCGAGATATCTTGATTTGTCTCCGTCACGAAGCTCGAGTGCCTCAAACTCTCCGGTTGATGCACCGCTTGGTGCTGTTCCTCTTCCTATTGTTCCGTCAGCAAGATAAACTTCAGCCTCAACGGTAGGATTTCCTCTGGAATCAAGAATTTCTCTTCCGATGACCTTTTCAATTTCCATATAGTTCATTTGATATTTCTCCCTTCATTAATAATGCTCCATTGAGGGGAGTGGTTAATTCCCCTCAAATAATCCTCTGAAGGTTGGTTAGGTGATATTTCAGATGATCGGAGTTCAATGAATCTTAACGCAGTTAGCATACACTAACTTGTATTTAATGTCAATCCTCTTTTTACTGTTACAAAAAAATAACTATAGGTGCCACACCTGCCGGTGCGGCACCTATAGTTATACGTTTGATCTGAACATTATTGTATCTTATTAAGATTCGGCAATCTGAAGAATCCCTGGAATGTTAAGGCTTCATTCGGCAGATAATAAATACCTATCTCATGTCCTGAATCGTCTGCATCTGTCGGACCTGACGGTCCCCTTGCTTCTACAGTATATCCAAAGCCTGCATAGATCGCTATATGATTATTTGATCCATTGTAATAATAATACAGCAGGTCACCCGGCATGAGATATTTTGTGCAGTTTAACCCGTTTATCGGGATATTGTAATAAGTTGCTCCACATTCATTGATAAGAGTACAGACATATTCATCACCAAGATCAATATATCCCCATCCCAAAGGATCATCCTTTATAAAATCTCCGTATCCGAGATGAGTAAGTGTAAGGCCTACAAGACCTGCACAGCTTATTGTATTTGGCCAAGTATGACCGTAGCCTCTTGATTTATCAGATACGATATTCTTTGCTGCTCTGATAAAATCTATTCCTCCGTCATATATATCAGATCTTGCATTGTATGTAAGAAGGCTTTTTATATACTTCTTATCTCTTTCTCTATCGTTGATAAGCACGCCATCCGCATTGAAACGGCAGTTGTAGCCGTCAATCTTTACCGTGCAGTTCACATATGCAGCATATGTATTTGGATCAAAATAAAGCTTTGTACCATTTAGATCAAGCCATCCGCTTTTAAGTGATGCATTGTCAACCGAGAACCAGTATTTCTTACCGTTAATGATAGTAGTTCCTGCATAGTCCTGCATGACACCGTCATTATTAAACAGATACATTTTTCCATCGATCTTCGTTATTCCGACAGCAGCTTCTCCTGTACTTCTGTCAAAAAACATTTTCCAGTTTCCAAGCTTAACCCAGCCTATAAGAGCATTTCCGTTGCTGTCATATGCATATTTTTTTCCGTTATGTATAAATGTGCCGGTTCCTTTAATGAGGATTCCGTTTGAATCGAAGATATATCTCTTGCCTTCTACATCACTTACACCTCTTGCGCACTCATAAGTTTCAGGATAATAATACATTGTCCAGTTTCCTGATGTTATCCAGCCGCTTACGAGCACGTTGTCTTTATTGATATAATACTTCTTTCCGTTTACAACAGGTGTTCCATGTGTCATAAGAACACCGTTTGAGTCAAACAGATATTTTTTTCCTTCTATTTCTGTAATACCTGCAGCACCCTTATAGGTTTCCGGATCAAAATAAAGCTTCCATGATCCAAGAGTAAGCCATCCGCTCTTAAGAGATGCATCATCTGATGAAAACCAATATTTTGCGCCATTTATAACGGTTGTTCCTGCGAATGTCTGCATTACACCGTCTATGTTAAAGAGATATTTTTTTCCTTCTATATCTGTAACACCATCCGAGGCTGTTCGTGCAATATAGCTTTCTGTATCAAAATACATCTTCCAGTTTCCAAGATAAAGCCATCCTTGTCCAAGGCTGCCATCGTCTTTTATCCAATATTTATTGCCGTTTATTATCGGTGTCCCCGGTGTACGAAGATTTATTCCGTTATCATCAAATGCATATGTCTTTGTTTCTCCGTCCTCAGTTATCTGACATATTCCTGTAACTGCTGCTCCGTCATTTTGAGGGTCAAAATAAAGCCATCCAAACGGCTCCATATTGTACCAGCCGGTATAATGACTGCCGTCATCGTATACCATATATTTATTGCCGGACTCATCCACCTCTTGGTGAGGCTGTCCTTTTTCGTCTTCATTTTGCAGCTCCTCGTCAGGCTCGTCGCCATCTGACATCTCGATACCTGAATCTGTATCATCAGCTTCAATGTTTTCTTCCAGTATCGCAGACTTTATATCAGCATCTGTATCCTCTATGGATATCTCATTCGCTGACCTCTGCTCACTGCCGGTCTCATTAGATACTTCCGCATTTGCCTTAGTATCCGGCAGTTCATCTGCAAAAACCGTGCTCGAGCCTGCCATAGCAATACATATTGCTATAGATATCGCTCTGAAACTCTTTTTCATAATAGTTCTTCTCCTTATATATAGCACACTGATTCATTTTAGTATATCAAGCTATATAATTCAATATATATTTCTAATTATCAATGAATACATTTTGATTTTGAATCACGCTGTGATCATCACTCATCTTCCACTTCAAGAACAAGATTATTTAGCTCAAGGCTGTTTATATAACTCAATTTTTTTGACATGCCGACTATCATGCGAATACCGATATTGCGGCTTCTGTCATCATCTGAATGGAGCTCAAGATATTCTTTTGGATTAAATGCTCTGCAGTCATCTCTTAAGGATACCGTCCATTTGCTTCCTTCACAAAAAACTCTTATTTGAAGATGACCGTTTTTATTTTTTGTAAATGCGTGCGAAACAACATTTGTACCCATTTCCTCTACTGCAAGCGACACTATCATTCGTGTATGAAGACTTGCCCCATGCTCCTTACAGAATTCACAGATCTCAAGCGATGCAGACATGACATCTTCCATTGTATGAATATCATATTCCTTAAGGTTTTCTTCAGCTATACCAAAATCCTCAGCTAAAAATGTCAGATCGGATATATTTAAATGAATACTGCCTTTTTTTATCATTACATTCAAAACAATCAAGGCTATAACTATCAGATCCGCTAAAATATATGAAATCCATATGCCGCCAATTCCTAAAAATCTGCTTAATATAAAAGCCGGCAGAACAAGGCAGACATAATTGCTTCCTACTGTCATAAGCTGAGTAATTTTCATCCTGCCTATTCCCTGTGCATAGTTTCTGAAGCCGCAGCTTATGCCTGCCGGTATCATACTAATACCTATAAACCTTGCTCCCATAGCTGCCATGTTTACCGTTTCAATGCTCGAGCTGCTCAAAAATACAGATACGACAGGCTTTGCAAATATTATTGCTGCTGCAGCTACAATACTTCCAAATATTAGGGCATATTTAATAAATGCCTTTACAATCTCCTCAAGTCCGCTTTTGTTTCTCTCTGCTGCCATAATAGAAGAAAGCATAACCGATGCTGTTCCGACTGCCGATCCGGGTATACACAATACATTAAATACAGTATTGACAACAGAATATGCAGCTACTGCGCCTTCACCTCCGATGCCAAGTATCAGATGGTTAAGTGTCATAACTAAAATAGTCCTGCATACCTGTGTGATCGCATACGGAAGACCTGTCCTGCAAATTTCTGGCAGTGTATTTAGCCAAAGTTCTCTGAACGAAATATGGAAAATATATTTTTTTCTAAAGAAATGTATCATCAGCACGATCAGCGCCAAATATACGCTGATCGATGATGCTGCTCCCATGCCGAACATGCCGCCTTTAAAGACATAAACATTCATGAGATCAAAAACAATATCTCCGATAGTCATCAGGACAGCGCCTATGACTGCACTGTTTCTGTCGCTGTCAAGCTGCATAAACGGAAGCCCGATAAGAAGCATGATAAGCCCCGGAGCGCCCAAAATATATCCTCTTATATAATCTGCGGTATTTGCTGTAAGCTCTGCCGATCTGCCTGAACCAAGCCCTAATGCTATATATCCCGCAAAAACAAATATAAGTGCTGTTACAGCTAATGCAATAACAAATCCTGCAAACATTGCAGCTGAAAGACATTTGTTGGCTTTTTTGGTATCTCCCTGTCCTAAGGCTTTACTTGCAGCTGTTTGTGCTCCTGTGGCAAGTGTACCTCCGATTGCCGCAAAAAGCGTCAATATAGGTGCAGCAAGTCCATAAGCTGCCATCGGTATCTCACCCAAAAACCGACCTATAATAATTGAATCTATAAGCATACCGGCAACTGCCATAAACAATGCAAGCATCTGCACTATAGCTACTTTTTTAAATACCCTATCCAGCATTTCTTCTCCGTCCCTGATCCTATATACACATTATTGTGAAAAGATAATTTATCCCGCTTATTATAACATTTATGATGTTTGAGTCAAAATTTCTTTTGGTTTTAAGTATGAAAATAAGGGAGCATCTTTCGCAATACTCCCCTTGTAAATCTTCATATCATCTTTACAGTATATTAGAAAATAAAGGTATTCTTCTTAATATTATATCTATTATATAAGCGCTGAAAAAAGCAACAGCCGCCAATATAAGAATACCTATAAAGCCTCCGTGCAAAAACGGATTCCAGTCAATTCTTGTATATGCTACCCAGATAGCAATCATATGTGTCAGATAAATCCCAAATGAATGCTTATCTATATTCAGAAGCACCCTGTCGGTTCTGCTTCCTTCTTTTATTTTAAGCTTATACAAAAATCCTATTACGCCTGTTGACTGCAGTATTACTACAAATGACGAATAGTTAAACAGAACATCCATTGCATCTATTTCAAAGCTCCACCTGATCACCGTAAGCAAGATTAAGATCAGTGTCGCAAAAAAGGCAAGTCCAAGATAAAACGTCCTGCTTTTTTTGAAGCCCCACTGCTTCATATAATATCCGTAAAAAAACCAGAACGGATAAATACTTGAAACATGAATATAAAATCCACATTCTATTCCAAATTCATTTAGCAAAGGAACTATTGATAAAAATATTACATATACAATAAGCAGATACCTTATCTCCTGTTCTTTTGCACATCCGGTTATCATCTTATAAAACGGTAAAAGCAGATATAGTCCTATAAGACAATACAGATACCATAGATGCGACCATGAGCCGCCCGAAAATATCTCATATAAGCCTGCTAATAAATTACCTATCGTAAGATCTCCCGAAAAGATGAAATCCAATATTGTAAATATCAGCCCGAAAATAACTGTTGCAAGGATAATCCTCTTTATATACCTCTTAAAAAGATAGGATAAAGTTATCTTCTTCTGTGGATTTAAAAGAAGCATTCCTGATATCATTATAAAGCATGGGACGCCCCATTTCAGACAATTGACAACAGATCTGTATGCAACATCTGCGGCATCACTGTTTACAAAATTGTATTTTGCTATTCCGGATGTAAGTACATGGATAAATATGATCCCTATACATGCAATTGTTCTTATATAACTATATGAATGTATGCGTTTCATCATTTCACCTTAATTAAATGCAAAATCATCTCCGCAGCCATTTGCATTGTTATTTGTCTGCGTCTGTTGCTGCTGTGCAGCTTCTGCTTCTGCCTGTGCCTGTGCTCTGGCTTGTGCATCTGCTGCCGCCTGTGCTTCTGCCTGTGCCTGTGCCCTGGCTTGTGCTTCAGCTGCCGCCTGTGCTTCTGCCTGTGCCTGTGCATCTGCTGCTGCCTGTGCTTCTTGTGCTGCTTGTGCATCTGCTGCCGCCTGTGCTTCTTGTGCTGCTTGCGCATCTGCTGCTGTCTGTGCTTCTTGTGCTGCTTGTGCATCTGCTGCCGCTGCTGCTTCATTATTCTGCTTTGTAGCAATCTCAGCTTCTTTTGTCTCTACTGCCTCATTGGTTGATATACTGGTGTATTTCAAATATGCTACATTTTCTGTGCTTTCTATATAAACTTCCCCTTCTTCTATATCATCGCACGGAAATGCATGAAGTACATATTCTGTATCATCTGAAAATACAAGCTTGATATCATATCCGTCTTCTAATGCAAATTCCTTGCTTGATGAAGCACTCTCCACTTCGCCTGCAGTATCTACACTTGCTGTATCATCCTCTGCCTTCTTTTCTGCATAGAAAATATCAGCTTTCTTATCATTTTCCCAAATAATATTTTCTGCTATAAGATTGTCTGCAAATTCTGTCTGACTGGTAGTTTTTACATATAAGCCTTTTATATCTTTTCCGGTTTTGTTTGTAAGCTTTACTTCATAGGAATTTTCTGACTGTGTTCCTATTGTAATAAGCTCTTCTGCAGCCTTGGCTGCCTCAGGTGTTGCCGTAATGCTTTCTGACTTTGCCTGTATAGATGTGCTTTTACTTGTCTGTGCTGTGCTGCTTCCCTGGCATGCTGTAAATGAAGCGCCAATTATTGCTGCGGTAATTAAAACTGCTATTTTCTTTTTCACTTATCCTTCTCCTTATGCATTAGTCGACAATCTTCCAATTTGTATATTTCCATGTTCCCGATGCACCATATGTGATCTGATATCCGTTTCTTCCTGTATCATGCTCAAAATTCGGGTCAAATACATACATTGTTCCGTCAATATTCAGTTCACACCATCCGTGAGGGCCATATCCTCCTGCTCTGTACGGAACCTGTCCTTCTATAAAATTGCCTTCATATCCCAATACCTTTGCCATATAAAGAAATGTTGCAGCCATGGCATAGCAGTTTCCGTTGCCATATTTAAATCCGAATGCTGCATAATATTCCGAATGCTTAACTCCTGCTGCGATCTCATTTGGATATGCTATATTTGTATACTGTATCGATTTACTCCAGTTATATGCAGCTCTAAGATTCCATCCGATCTCGTTTAGCTTTTCCTGTGCGAGTCTTAGTGCTTCACTTGTATATTCGCCAAGACAGATTCCGTCTGAATTGAAGTTATATGTCTTGCCGTCTATCGTAACAAGTCCTGTTGCGCCTATTCCTGTTTCAGGATCAAAATAGAGCTTCCAATCGCCGATTGTTGCCCAGCCTGTTACTGCGCTTCCGTTGGAATCTATATAATATTTATTTCCGTTTGATAAGAATGTTCCGGTTCCTGTTATATTTACTCCGTTTTTGTCGAAGATATAATTCTTTCCGTCGATTTTTGTAACCTTTGTTGCTGCGGCTCCTGTCTCCGGATCAAAATACATTTTCCAGTTTCCGATAGTTACCCAGCCTGTTACTGCACTCCCGTTGGAATCTATATAATATTTATTTCCGTTTGATAAAAATGTTCCGACTCCTGTTATATTTACTCCGTTTTTGTCGAAAATATAATTCTTTCCGTCGATTTCCTTTACTCCGGTTGCTCCTTCGTATGTCTGTGTATCAAAGTAAAGCTTCCAATTGCCAAGAACGAGCCAGCCACACTTAAGTACTCCCTCATCCGAAAACCAATATTTTGCTCCGTTTACAATGGTGGTTCCGGCAAATGTCTGCATTACGCCGTCTTCATTAAAGAGATACTTCTCTCCGTCTATATCAACAACCTTATCAGATGCGGTTCTTGCCCAAAACGTAGACGGATCAAAATACATCTTCCAGTTTCCAAGATAAAGCCAGCCCTGTCCAAGACTTCCATCTTCCTTTATCCAATATTTATTTCCGCCTATAATAGGTGTCCCCGATGTGCGAAGATTTATCCCATTATCATCAAATATATATGTCTTTGTTTCTCCGTCCTCAGTTATCTGACATATTCCTGTATTTGCCGCACCGTCATTTTCAGGATTAAAATAAAGCCATCCGAACGGCTCCATGTTGTACCATCCTGTATAATGACTGCCGTCATCGTATACCATGTATTTATTGCCGGCATCATCCACTTCCTGATGAAGCTGTCCTTTTTCTTCGGCAAGCTGAATCTCATCAATTGACTCATCAATTGGTACTTCACTTTCCGTTACTTCAATACTTGACTCTGTATCGGTATTTTCTTCTGCTTCACTGCTTTCTTCCAAGACTACAGACTCTTGCTTGGTATCTGCATCCTCTAAAGATAGATCATCCTCTGATGTCTGCTCATTTCCAGCCTCGTTAATGACTGTCTCTTTTGCCTGCGCATCCGGCAGTTCTTCTGCAAAAACCGTGCCGGAGCTTGCCATAGCAATACATATTGCTACGGATATTGCTCTAAAACCTTTTTTCATAATATCCTTCTCCTATAAATTTATATAGTTATATATTGCATTTCTAATTTATATTAGTATATTGAGTCATATAATTCAATATATATATATATATATTTCTTTATAGCATTAA